>JBNAVN010000054.1:0-15760 GCA_049700315.1 bacterium | reverse complement strand
GCACATCAATTGCACAATAATTGCACATTATGAATATAGATATTACACAACTTGGACAAAATGGCTTGAACTGAAAAAGCAGAGGATGCAGAACCTGTTAAAGATTGCCCTACCTGATGAAGCACTATACAGGGAAATTTTGCTTTCACTTGGATATCCTCATAACAAAGTAAATTTTTTAGAACTTGCACTCATTACTCCTTACGCTGAAATAAGAAAACTGAAAGAAAAAACAGTTATAGAAAAAGCCCTTTTATATAGAGCAGGATTTACAGATGATAGAGATGGTTTGCCAAAAGATTTTGATTTTTCTTTAAAGATGGATAAATCTGTCTGGAACTATAAAGGCATAAGACCAGCAAATTTTCCTGAAAAAAGGATTAAAGGAATATCAATTCTTCTATCAGAGACAATTGTGTCACCACCGAAATAAAAATGCATAAAATCACCGAAATAAAATACATAGCCAAATAATCTAAAAATGAGTATAATGTCTCCTGAAAAAGGAGGCATATGCTTAAACCAGAACAAAGGATGGTGATTATGAGCAAATTGCAAGAAGACATATCAAAAAGTGAGATCGCCAGAAGTTTGGGTATTAATTGGCGAACCGTTCAACGGGTTGAAAAGGAAGGGATAGTCACTTCAATTCCTAAGGAGAAAAGGGTCTCCATCCTTGATCCTTATAAAAATTACATCATTGCCCGATTTGATGAGGGCGCGGAAACTCTATTGTTTCAGTATGGTTTTGGGCTATTCCCGAACCCTCTATATTGAATTCACCCATGATATGAGTCTTGCCACACTCCTTGCCTGTCACATCCATGCCTTTGAGTATTTTGGTGGTGTGCCAAAAGAGATTCTCTATGATAACATGAAACAGGTTGTCCTCTTTCGGGATGCAAATGGTAAACCCCATTTTCAACCCCAATTCTTAGACTTTGCCCGCTATTATGGATTTTTACCAAAACTCTGTGCTCCGGGTCGGCCAAAGACCAAAGGCAAGATTGAAAATGGCATTGGCTATGTTAAAGGCAATTTTCTTCAAGGTGAAGTTTTTAAGAACCCTGATGATGCCAATGGCCGTGGTTGGAGCTGGCTTAATACCGTGGCTAATATCCGTGTGCATGGCACCACTGGTGAAATTCCCTTTGAACGGTTAAAACAAGAAAACCTTATTGCCTTGCCAGAAAAACCTTATGATACCACCGAACGCGTTAAGGTGCGGCCGAATCGGGATTTGTTGGTTTCTTATAAAGGGAATCGCTATTCTGTGCCCTATTTGTTCGCCCGCAAGGAATTAATCTTATGCGATGACCATCGGGGTGAATTAAAGGTTTATTGTGGTAATGATTTGGTCTGTTGCCATAAACTCTATTTTGGTCGGGGTAAGACTTTTATCAAGCCTGACCATTATCCAAAGCGCTACATTCCTCGGGTTTCTGCGCCGCGTTATGGTGGTCCGAGGTCAGTGGGTGAAATTTTGCGGACCCTTTATCCTGCATTGGTGAGTATTGCGGAAGCACCTGAGGTAGAGAAGCGATCATTGGCGGTCTATGAGCAGGCAACCAAGGAGGCTTGATGGAGTTATTAAAGCAAGAAAGGCTCAATGATTACCTGGAGCGGCTGAAGTTAGAGGGAATAAAATCGGTGCTCAGTGGGGTTTGCGAGGAGGCGGTGAAAAGGCAGCTCTCTTATACCGAGTTCCTGGACGAGCGGCGATTGAAGCAGCGGCTGCGTCGCTTATTAAAGCCTGATGTTTTGATTATTGATGAGTTAGGATATACTCCATTAGATAAGACCGCGGCGAATATCTTCTTTAAGGTTATTGCCAGGCGGTATGAGCGTGGCTCAATAATTTTGACCTCTAATCGTTCATATAGCGAATGGGGAGAGATATTCCCTGATGTGGTTTTGGCTTCGGCAATACTGGATCGGTTGGTTCATCATTCAATAACATTTAACATTATGGGTGAGAGTTACCGTTTGCGGGAGAAGAAAAAAGCTGGGTTATTGACAGGGGAATTAAAAAAGATATAATGGGATGCTGGGGAATTTTGGTCGGTGATTTTCAACAGGATGTGGGGAATTTGGGTCGGTGATTTTTCAAAAAAAGTGAGGAATTTATTTCGGTGAAAAACTGGGGAATTATAGTCGGTGATCACAGTAAATACATTAAAATTTTCTTGACTTTTGCTGGATATAAAATAAAATTGAATATATAGGCAAATTATGAAAAAATTTCTTTTTTATTTACAAATCATATGCTTTTTAGCAACAGTCCTGCAGGTAAATTGTGGAAAAAAAGAACCTGTGATTGAAATCACAAATCCCAAGGATGGAGAAATGGTTGGAGCTATCGTTGAAATCACAGCACAGGTTATTGATGGTGATGAGATTTTAAGCCTTGGGTTTTTCATTGATGACTCACTGGTAAAATTCTTTGAAAAAGAGCCGTATTCATATAAATGGAATACAATTCCTTTACCTGATAGTTCAATCCATACGATATATGCAAAGGCATCACTTGAAAACGGCAATTATGTTTTATCTGAAACAATTTCAGTAATGGTCTACAATATTTTACTCTTTTATGACGACTTTGAATATTATTATGTTTATGATTACCCTTCACAATACTGGTTTCAAATCTGGCCTGGAATAGGTGAAAGCACCTATGTGGATACATCGTTCTATTATGGAGGAATAAAAAGTTTCAGGCTCTGTGGTTCTTCACAATGGGTGAGGACCGATGGGATTGAACTTGATTTGACAAAATTGAATAAACTAACTTATGAATATGGATTAATGATTCCTGAAAATAGTCCCGCAGGTGCGCTTGCCGGATTTTTTGTAAAACTCAGTCCAACACTTGGAACGATATATAATGGTATTCTTTTTGAATTTAATGATAGTCTTGTCTATGTTCGGGGTGTTGACCCGCAGCCCACAGGATATAGATGGCAGAGGGGTTTGTGGTATGATATAAGAGTTAGTCTTGATTATGATAGCCTTTTAATGGATGTCTGGATAAATGACCAAAAGATTGCAGATCATATTTTAGCCGCAGAAAAAACTGTCTCTGACACATTCGCGATTTCCACTGAATACGGTGCAGCCGGGTCAGTGTATTTTGATGATATTAAAATTTTCAAAAGATAAGTGGTATTAAAGTTTAACAGTATTTATGAATTCTTTTAGTCTTTTATAAAAATTCAATTTTGGTTTTTTATCTTCAATCTTTCTGGAAAGATTGAGTATATGAGCTCTTTGATTGAAGTCCTTAAGCCCGTTTAATTTGGTCATAAGTTCAATCCATTTTTTATAATCTTCCTGGATCTCAGCATCCTTCCATAGGAATCTTATGAATTCTTTCACCTCAAAATATTTTTCCCACAATTCTCCATAATACTCAAAATAATCGTATGCATAATCAATCTCCATTAGGTTAATTGAATGCCATATTGGCAATACTTCAGTCTTTTCTTTCAAAATTAATGGAATAAGATAGGGGTTAGTAAATATTAGTTGACGAAATTTTATTGCCGACTTTTCGAAATCTCTATTAAGAAAAAGGGCAAGCCCCCAGTTTGCTAAATAAAAAGGATCAGGCATATCTCCGCGATAATGCTTTTCATACCATTTAAATTCCTGAATCGCACCTGTTATATCAAATTTCAACAAATATGTCGGTGCAACCAGATAACGAATTCCCTGGTTGTCATTTTTATTTCTCTTGAGCAATTCTTTAAATTCAATTATCGCCTCATCAAATCTTTCTGTCTGCAAATAAACCAATCCCAGTCCGTGCCGTGCTCTCATATATGGTCTTGTCTCGAGTTCTCCCCACCAATGAAATGCCTCCGGGGCTTCAGTTTTTAAACTTAATTTTGCCTTTTCATACGCCTGATGGTAGTACTTTTCAGCATTTGATAGGTCACCTCTTAGATAGGCAATATCAGCCAGGCCATTATAAGCATCTGCAATGTTAGGGTCAATTTTTATTGCGTTAAGAAAACATTTAATTGCTTCATTAAAGTCGTTAATGCCCAAAGCTTCCCATCCATCATAAACCAAATCTTGCGCCTGGGAAATATGTTCAAGGAATGATTGCGTAATCTCACCCTCCATTACTCTTTTCGTATAATCCAAATTTATTTGCTTATTTGTATCTATTCTCTTTTTCTTATCTTTTTCCCAACAACATTTTTTATATTTTCTCCCACTGCCGCAGGGGCAAGGGTCGTTTCTTCCCGGCTCAGACATAGGATGCCTCCTTTATAGTTTTTTATGTTTATTGCTTTAAGTCTGTTTCAATCTCTGAATATATTTTATTTATTTTTGCCTGTATGTCTATAGTCTCATTTATTGCCATTGAAATTTTGAAGTATTGCTCAATTTCATCCAAGGAATTTTATATAATCATCGCTGAGCGGTTGAATATTTCTTTCAGTGCGCACATCTTTTTATAGTCTTCCGTAAGTTTTTCAACAAACTCGGATTTGTTCTCCGAACTGACTGGATATGGTGGATTTCCCACTACGATTAGAACTGGTATTTTTTCTTTAATCTCTTTTGCCTTTTTACCTTCTATTGCTAAGTCGGGCAGAAATGGCAATTCGTGCAAGTCTTTTGTTTCCAGTGTATTGGTCAAATAGAACTGGAATCTATCATCTTATAACCAAGGTCCTCAAGAATCATAGAAATCTTTAAATGCCCAATTGCATAAGGGGCAATCAGAATTTCAAAGGCATAAAAATTTTTTAGGATATGTTCAGAAACAAGGGCATTAAATATTCCATCCTTTCCTTTTTGTTTCAGTTCGTCAATCATTTGATAAACAGCAACACTCGGAAAGGTTAATGTGCCTGCAGAGGGGTCAAGAAAAAGAACAGTCTTATCTGCCAGACCATCACTCTTAGCAAAATCTTCTTTTAAAATCTTATGAACAGAGCGGATTATATAGGAAACAACAGGCACAGGTGTATAATAAACACCGAGTCTCTTTCTCTTTGTGGGATTGAGAACAGTCAAAAATGTTTCATAAAAATGGATTATTGGGTCATCTTACCGTTTCTGTAAAGCCTGAATTCATAAAAGTTTGTTAGAATAAGATTTGGTAGCGATTCTCTTTATCTCTTCAATTGCTCTGAATCTTCAACATAACTCAGATTCTTTTCTACAATGTCTTTGGCTTCAATATACCCAATAATTTCTGTCTTTTTAGTTTTCAAGAGGAAATCAGGAATACCGATTGTCGTCTTTCTGGGTTGAATAGTTATCTCTGTTTGTTCTCCAGATAAAGCAAGATATTTTTCCAAAAAATTCTTTAAATGTGGATAATAAGATGCTTCCGTAGCGTCACCAGTGCGATAGCTTTGGAATATGTTATTCAAGTATGAATCAATAGGCATTTTTAATTTATTCTCGGTATTTATGCTCACAATTTATTATATCAAATCCCGTATTGAAGGCAAGTAATGGGGGAAAAAGTCGCTATTTTCAAATTGGAACGACAAACAGCCTTGACAATTTGATAATTTTATGTATCATTTGAATATGGCGAAATGGGTTAAGGCAAAGAAATTAAGTGTTTTCACCTCCATACCCTATGGTGGTAATCCTGCCTGGGTTGTAATGGGTGCTGAAGACATAAAAGATGATGACCTGAAAAATCTTGCCAATGATCTGAATCCTGTTTCAGATACTGTATTTGTTCTGCCTGAAGCAACCCACGAGGCTGATATTTTTCTGAGATTCTTCACTGGTGCTGGTGAAATCAACTTTTCCGGACATGGTTCTATCGCCACCTACTTTGCCTTAAGCGGTGAGAATATTCTCACTCTTAAAGAACCAGAGACAACCATCAGACAGAGAACAAAAACCGGTATTCAACTTGTGGAATTGCGGGTTAAGGAAAACAAAATTTCAAGGGCAACAATGACCCTTGCAAAACCAAATTATCTTGATATTGAAATAAATCCTGTACAACTTTCAAGGATATTGGGCATAAGTCAACATGACCTCACTGCTGCAAATCTGCCTTTTGATATCATCTCAACTGGATTTTATGACCTGATTGTGCCTATAAAATCAATTGAAATAATGAAGAATCTCAAGCCTGATTTTACATTTATGAACAATTTTTGCATCCGTCTTGGAATTCAGGGAATCATTGCTTTCTGCCTTGAAACATTTGAGGCCGGTGATAATGCATTTATGAGACATTTTGCACCAGTTGTTGGTATAAACGAAGACCCAATTTCAGGTGCAGCAGCAGGTAGTCTTGGATGTTATCTGATAAGGAAAAAATTGATTGAACCAAGTAATTTTTCACGAATCATTATTGAGCAGGGATATCTGCAAAACCGTCAGGGTAAAGTATATGTGCATGTGGAATGCAGTCGTGACCAGATATTCAGGGTCAAAGTTGGAGGAAATGCAGTCTTGACCTTCACTGGGTACATACTCACACCGTAGAAAGCTTCACGCACTAAACAGCAGACAGTGGGCATTAGACAGAATAGTGATTGGAAAAATCTTTGGATAAGAAGTTAAGGGGAAAATAGCAAGTAATAAAAAAACATTGAAATTTGTGTACTGGAGTTATTTATTCTTTTGAGTAATATATTTTACAAATATCCTCACAATTGCCGGGTCAAATTGCGTTCCTGCATTTGCTTTCAGTTCTCTTATCGCCTCTTCTTTTGTCAACGCTTTACGGTATGGTCTTTTTGAGGTCATCGCATCATAGGCATCAGCCACAGCAATGATTCTGGCAATAATTGGAATCTCACCCTTTTTCAACCCTTCAGGATAGCCTGACCCATTGAAGTGTTCATGATGACTCTTTACTCCGCTCAATGCCTCAATAAGTTCGTTAAATCCCGCAAGCATATAATACCCACGCATTACATGCATATCAACTTCTTCTTTTTCTGCTTCACTCAATTTACGCGGTTGCAACAAAATACTTTCGTCAATACCAATCTTGCCAAAATCGTGAAGAAGCGCAGCAGCTTCAAGAATAACCTTTTCTTCTTCAGTAAAACCAATTTCTTCGGCAATTGCCATTGAATATTCAGTTACTCTGAGGATATGTCCATCACGATATGGAATCTGTTTGTCAATATTTTTGCCAATCTTTCTTAAATCTTTTAATGCCTTTTCTGGATTTTCTCTTAATGTGAGTGCAACGACACTTAAAGTACGAATTATTTCATCAAGATTAATCTTTTTATATGTCCTATTATTCCTAACCATACTTAAGTATAATCAGATATTAGAATTTGTCAATAGGCAAATACTCTGACCGGTCCCCACTTTTTCCGCCCATTCAATGGGGGAGGATAGAGGTGGGAGTGGATTTAGTTCTCTGCAAATGCTCCCTTGCAATTGTTGTTTAATCTGAATATAATTGAATCTATGCTGGATCTCAGGTTGATAAGAAACATTGGACTTGCGGCGCACATTGATGCTGGCAAGACAACTACGACTGAACGTATTCTTTTTTATACAGGCAAGATAAGAAAAATTGGCGAAGTAGATGAAGGATCAGCAACAATGGACTGGATGCCCCAGGAACGGGAACGAGGCATTACAATCACTGCCGCAGCAACCACTGTTTACTGGAAAGAACATCGCATAAATATTATTGATACACCCGGACATGTGGATTTTACCATGGAAGTAGAAAGGTCAATGAAAGTCCTTGATGGTCTAATTGCCATTTTCTGTGCGGTCGGTGGAGTACAACCCCAGAGTGAGACGGTCTGGCATCAAGCCGATAGATACCGTGTGCCCAGAATTGCCTTTGTCAACAAAATGGACCGATTGGGAGCGGATTTCTATCGTGTGCTCAAGCAAATGAAAGATAAACTCTCTCTAAAACCCCTTGTTCTGCAAATACCAATTGGTGCTGAAGAAAATTTCAAGGGTGTAATTGACATCATTGAACAGAAGGCAATTTACTGGGATGATGAAGAAGGAACTATTTTCCATACCGAATCAATCCCGGCAGCATATCAGGATGAAGTAAGAAAATTTCGCTCCGACCTCATAGAAACCATTGCAGAATATGATGAGGATATTTTTAACAGTTATTTTGGAGATATTCCTGTCAGTATCCAGAAGATAAAGGATGTTGTACGTAAAGGCACATTAAATCTCCACTTCTTTCCAGTTTTTTGCGGCACAGCCCTGCATAATCGTGGTATTCAACCTCTTATTGACGCTGTGCTTGATTACCTGCCATCACCCATTGACCTGCCACCCACCAAAGGATTGAATCCTGAATCTGAAAAACAGGAAACCCGTGCACCCTCAGTAGATGAACCTTTCTCAGCATTGCTATTCAAAACCCAGGCCGACCCGCATCTCGGACTTCTATACTACATACGCATTTATTCTGGTGTAGTAAGGACCGGCGACAAGGTAAGAATCTTTCCACCTGACCGTATTGACCGGGTGGGCAGAATATATCTTATGCATGCAAATAAGCGGGAAGAAGTGGAGCAACTAAATGTGGGTGAAATCGGGGTCATCAGTGGCATTCGTGAATCCAAAACCGGTTATACGCTATGCAGTCCCAAACATCCAATAACCTACGAACCTATGAAATTTCCAGAGCCGGTTATATTTGTATCACTTGAACCAAGGACAAAAATGGATGATGAAAAACTTGACAATGCACTGCGCTACCTTCAGGTTGAAGACCCAACTTTTCGTGTGAAAACCGATGAAGAAACTGCCCAGCGTATCATTTCCGGTATGGGTGAACTGCACCTTGAGATCATCACCGACCGATTGAAAAGAGAATATGGGGTAGAATGTAATGTGAGTAAACCACAGGTCTCTTATCGTGAGACAATTACAGAAAAATCTGTTGCTGAAGGTAGGTTTATTAAACAGACTGGTGGCAGGGGACAGTATGGTGTCGTAAGATTACAATTGGAACCATTGAATAAAGAAGGATTGGTGATAAATAACAAAATCAAGGAAGGCGTGATTCCCCGGCAATTCATTCCGGCAATTGAAAAAGGAATAAGAGACCAGTGTGAAACCGGAATATTTATGGGCTATCCGATTGTCAATATTCAAATAACAATCCTTGATGGTGCATACCATCCAGTTGACTCATCTGAACTTGCGTTTCAAGTTGCCTCACAAATGGCAATGCGCGAAGCATTTATGAATGGAAAGCCAATTTTATTAGAACCAATAATGTCTTTAGAAATTGTAGTCCCTGAGAATTATCTGGGCGATGTTTTAAATGATTTGAATGCCCGTAAAGCAGACATTTTAAACATAGAGACAAATAAGAAAGAAAAAATTGTCACGGCAACACTTGCCCTGGCAAAATCATTTGGCTATGCAACTGATTTAAGATCCGTAACCCAGGGGCATGGAATTTATACAATGCAATTCTCTCATTATGCGCCAAAAGAAGAATAAAAAAAGCAATTTATGGAAACCGATCTTGAAATCGCCCATAAAACAAAGTTAATTCCGATAACAGAATTAACAAAAAGATTAAATATTGCAGAAGATTATGTATTACCTTACGGCAATTATAAGGCAAAGATTTCGCTACGATTCTTAGAACAGGTCAAAAATAATCCTGATGGGAAATTGATTCTGGTAAGTGCCATTACACCGACTGCCTATGGCGAAGGAAAGACCACTGTAGCAATTGGCTTGAGTATGGCAATCAATAGATTAAATAGTAGTTCAATTGTCACTTTGCGTGAACCATCACTCGGACCGGTCTTCGGTATCAAGGGTGGTGCAGCAGGTGGAGGTTATTCACAGGTTTTGCCGATGGAAGATATCAATCTTCATTTCACTGGAGATATCCATGCAGTAACTTCAGCACATAATTTACTTTCTGCAGCCCTTGATAATCACATCCATTTCGGCAATCAGTTACAGATTGACGAACGAGAGATTTTGTTTTTCAGAACAATGGATATGAATGACCGCTCATTGAGAAACATCGTTGTGGGCCTTGGCGGCAAGGCAAATGGACCTGCCCGAGAAGATGGTTTTATCATAACTGCTGCCAGTGAAGTAATGGCAATACTTGGTTTATCAAGTTCTTTGCAGGAATTGAAAACAAGATTATGCCGTATTATCACGGCATTTGATATGGCAGGTAGCCCGGTTTACGCAGAAAAACTTGGTGTTTGCGGCGCTATGGCTGTATTATTAAAAGATGCGATAAAACCAAATATCGTTCAGACAATTGAGCATACACCGGCATTTATTCATACCGGACCTTTTGCAAATATTGCTCATGGCACAAATAGTATCATTGCAACAAAGATGGCGCTCAAACTCAGTGATTATGTAGTAATTGAAGCAGGTTTTGGCACGGACCTCGGTGCTGAGAAATTCTTTGATATAGTTTGCAGAATTGCGGGATTCAAAGTGAACATTGCCGTAATTGTAGCAACAATCAGGGCACTCAAACTGCATGGTGGGGCACCGGAAAAAGATCTCAAGGCCGGAACGATTGAACATTTGAAAAATGGTTTGCCAAATTTGCTAAAGCATATTGAAAATATCAAATTTTTTAATGTACCTGTTGTCGTGGGTCTAAATCTCTTTGCCAATGATACCGATAAGGAAATTGAACTGGTAAAATCATTCTGTGCTGAGAAAGGTGTGGTTTGTGTTGAGGTCAGGGCTTTTGAGAATGGTGGTGAAGGTGCAATAGACCTTGCCCGGGCAGTCATAAAAATTATTGGAGAAAATAAATCAGAACAAAAATTTCTTTATGAGATGCAGGATTCCATAGAACAGAAAATAGAAAAAATTGCATCAAATATCTATGGCGCTGAGCGCGTTGTCTACACGCCAAAAGCTGAAAGAGATATTGCTCGTATAAAAAAATTAGGGTTTGAGAATCTGCCCGTGTGTATTGCCAAGACCAATCGTTCTCTTTCAGATGACCCAAAATTATTTGGTCGACCAGAGAAATTTAAGATAACAATCACCGAGATCAAAATTTCAGCAGGTGCAGGTTTTCTTGTTCCCCTTGCAGGTGAGATAATGTTGATGCCTGGTCTGGCAAAGGTCCCCAATGCCACAAGAATTGATATTGACACTACAGGGCACATAACAGGTCTTTCCTGAAAAACACAAAACTTAACTGAGTAATTTTCCCTCTTGACTCTTTGGGGATTTTGGTTATAATATATATACTTCGGGATTTGGTTTATTCAGGTTTTCTGAGATTGGTCTTTGATAATTTATTGTTTATAGAATTGTCCAGGGTATTGGGTCTTAAGAAGTATTTATTTCTATGGAGAGTTTGATCCTGGCTCAGGACTAACGCTGGCGGCGTGTCTTAGACATGCAAGTCGAACGGGCACCTTGTTGTAGCAATACAGCAGGGTGTTAGTGGCGAACGGGTGAGTAATACAAAAGTAACTTACCCCGGAGTGGGGTATAATCCGCCGAAAGGCGGACTAATTCCCCATATGCTCACTGGATGCAGGTTCAGTGAGGAAAGGTTTCGGTCGCTCCGGGATAGGCTTTTGTCCCATCAGCTGGTTGGTGAGGTAATGGCTTACCAAGGCGATGACGGGTAGGGGGTGTGAGAGCATGTCCCCCCACATGGGAACTGAGATACGGTCCCAACTCCTACGGGAGGCAGCAGTCTAGAAATTTGGGCAATGGGCGAAAGCCTGACGCAGCGACGCCGCGTGGGGGATGAAGTCCTTCGGGATGTAAACCCCTGTTGCTGGGGGCGATGATGACGGTACCCAGCGAGGAAGCCACGGCTAACTCCGTGCCAGCAGCCGCGGTAATACGGAGGTGGCGAGCGTTGTCCGGAATCACTGGGCGTAAAGGGTGTGTAGGCGGTCTGATGTGTCGGGTGTGAAAGCCTCCGACTTAATTGGAGAATGGCATCCGAAACTATCGGGCTTGAGGCCGTGAGGGGAGAGTGGAACTCGCGGTGTAGCGGTAGAATGCGTGGATATCGCGAGGAATGCCGATGGCGAAGGCGGCTCTCTGGTGCGGTCTCGTAAGAGAGCTGATTAGCTTTTGGTTTTCGGACTAAAGGTTAATTGGTCCTGACGCTGAAACACGAAAGCTGGGGGAGCAAACGGGATTAGATACCCCGGTAGTCCCAGCCCTAAACGATGTACACTTGGCATATGCTATTTTGGTGTGTGCCGGAGGTAACCTGTTAAGTGTACCGCCTGGGGACTACGGCCGCAAGGTTGAAACTCAAAGGAATTGACGGGGACCCGCACAAGCGGTGGAGTATGTGGTTTAATTCGAGGCAACGCGAAGAACCTTACCTGGGCTTGACATGCTGGTGGTACTGAGCCGAAAGGTGAGGGATCCTGCTTCGGTAGGAAGCCAGCACAGGTGCTGCATGGCTGTCGTCAGCTCGTGCCGTGAGGTGTTAGGTTAAGTCCTGCAACGAGCGCAACCCCTGCTCTTAGTTGCCATCTTGCTTTTTTAAGTGAGGGCACTCTAAGGGGACTGCCTCGGTTAACGGGGAGGAAGGTGGGGATGACGTCAAGTCATCATGGCCTTTATGTCCAGGGCTACACACGTACTACAGTGCCTATTACAATGGGGAGCCAAGCCGTGAGGTGGAGCCAATCCCAGCAAAGATAGGCATGGTTCGGATTGTGGGCTGCAATTCGCCCGCATGAAGCCGGAATCGCTAGTAATCGCAGATCAGCATGCTGCGGTGAATACGTTCTCGGGTCTTGTACACACCGCCCGTCAAGCCATGGGAGTTCCGAATGCCCGAAGTCCCGATCAATCGGGATTAAGGCAGGCGGGATGACTGGGGCTAAGTCGTAACAAGGTAGCCGTACGGGAACGTGCGGCTGGATCACCTCCTTTCAAAGAGAAAATTTGACCCATACCCTGGATTTTTTTGTTTGATAGCGGTGAAAAAAAAGATGACACAGATTGAAAATAAATGATTACGCAGATTTTTTGCAGATATGTAGTTGCCCAATTTATTGGCATATTCTATGCAAACCTGCAGGTTTGCCCTACATTTAAGATTTTATTGACCAGACGAATCTTTACTCCATTCGTATTCTCTTGACTTAACCAAAAAATGGAATAATATTTAGGCAGGTGAATTATGAGAAAGGATATAACATATTTTGATAAACCAGGCAAAATCAATACCAAAAAAACCATTGAACTCGCCCTGAAAAGGGCAGATGAATTGAATATTGAACATTTTGTTATTGCTACCTGCACAGGATATTCAGCAAAGGTCTTATTACAAAAGGCAAAAAATAAAAAGATTATTGCTGTAACCCATCAGGCTGGATTTGCAAAACCAGGTGAGATGGAGATAAAGCCTGAAACGATTGATTACTTAAAGAAAAAAGGGATGAAGGTATATACAGGAACACATTTTTTTGGTGGATTTGGCAGGGCGATAAGGTTCAAATTTGGTGGTCTTGAGCCAGAAGAGATTGCTGCAAATACATTAAGAATCTTTGGTGAGGGAATAAAAGTTGGAGTTGAAATTGCAATTATGGCACTTGATGCGGGATTGATTCCATATAATAAAGAAATCATCTCTATTGGTGGAACAGGTTCAGGTGTTGATACTGCAATTGTTTGTGTTCCAAGACATGGAAAGGATTTTTTTAATTTTGAAGTCAGGGAAATAGTTTGTAAACCGAGAAGGAGATGAAAGAAAGAATATACAATAAAGGGGGTTCAAGGAGTAGGGACTTTAGTCCCGTTTGACTATGAAATCAAAAGTTGCAGTCATAAAGACCAGTCCCGGAACGATCCTTGAGGATATTGATAGATGTATTAAACTCGCTGATGTGGAGAGACATCTACCGAAAAATGTTCCCACAATCCTGAAGATAAATATTTCCTGGCACTTCTGGTATCCTGCCTGTTCAACAACACCATGGCAACTTGATGGTGTGGTATCAAGTCTTTATAAACTTGGTTATAAAGATTTAATCCCTGCCCAGAATCGGACGGTTGTAATCAATCCTAAACTTGGTGCTGAAAACAATCATTTGAATTCTGTAATGCGCAAACACAGATTGAAATTTATCTATTTATATGAACCCCAGGTCAAGTGGATTTACTACAAACCAAAGATGAAGATGCTTGTGCTTGATAAAGTATATAAAGATGGCATTCAAATCCCTGAATTGCTTATCGGCAAGAATGCATTTCATTTACCAACATTGAAAACCCATGTCTTTACTACAATGACTGGTGCTATGAAGAATGCATTTGGTGGTATATTGAATGATAATCGGCACTGGACTCATTCTGTGATACACGAGGCACTTGTAGATTTATTAAAGATTCAAAAAGAGATCCATCCAGGAATATTCTGCCTGACTGATGGGACTTTTGCGGGTAATAGTTCAGGACCGAGATTGATGAAACCTGAGATAAAAAATTATATCCTTGCGAGTGGTGATTCGGTGGCAATAGATGCGATAGCATCAAAGATGATGGGATTTGATCCAATGTCAATAAAATTTTTGAATTTAGCACATCAGATGGATATGGGAAAGGCAAAACCTGAAGAGATTGAGGTTGTTGGAGAAGACATTAAGAATGTGAATTTTGGTTTTGAGGTTGAGGATACATTTGCATCAAGGGGACAGAAGGCGATATACTGGGGATTTCTTAAGCCTTTTGAACATTTGCTCTTGCGCACACCGATCGTTCCCTGGTCTTATCTGGCATCGCGTGCGTATCATGATTTTTACTGGTATAATGTTCGCGGCAAACCAATCGTTAGAAAATTCTTACGCACTGAATGGGGAAGACTCTTTGAGGCATATAAATAAGGTTGTCAGAATATCAGTGAATCAGGATATCAGGGATGGGAATACATTGGCTTGCTAATGCTTATTTTCATTGAAACCAAATAAGAAAATGATAAATTCAGAAAATCTGACTATCAAAACTTATATCGTTGGTTACATTGAGACAAATATGTATCTGGTCCATAATAATAAAACTGGAATCATCATTGACCCGGGATTTATTGAGACAGAGGCAGACTCTTTGATAACGAAGATAAGAAGAGAAGTATCTGAAGTTTCAATGGTCATTCTCACCCATTGCCATTTTGATCACATTTCAGGCTGCCCAATTATCAAAAAGAAATTCAGAAGCAAAATTTATTGCCACAAATTTGATGAAGAGAAACTCATTGATCCGCAAAAAAGTGGTGCAATCTATTTTGGCGTTTCAGAACAGGATTCAAGGCCTGATGGTTATCTTGAAGATGGACAGATTATCCAGGTGGGTGATCATTCACTAAGAATTATCCATACACCGGGACATACAAGTGGAGGAATTTCAATACTGTTGCAAGATAAATATCTCTTCTGCGGTGATACAATTTTTAAGAATGGTATTGGCAGGACTGATTTATATGATGGGAATTATGAGATTGAAATGAGTTCAATAATAAATAAGATACTTGTGTTGCCTGATGATGTCGTTATTTATCCGGGTCATGGTCCTGTAACAAGTGTTAGAGAAGAAAGGAAGAATTTTATCTAAAAGTCTATTGGTGTACCAAAGTTTTTTCTACTACTCTGGACATTATGGTTCAGTCTTCGCTATCTTAGAAGAATTGTCTTTCGAATCTGTTGAAGATAAATCGTGTTCAAATGTATGAAGTATATACCAGAGGGAAGTCTGCGACCCGCCTTGTCTTCTCCAAACCAAATAATTGACGATTGGTAATTGGTTAAATGGTTAAATTGTTTAACCA
>JBNAVN010000053.1:0-15882 GCA_049700315.1 bacterium | reverse complement strand
CGGATGGTGTTTTGCGTCTTGATTTATCGCAGCTTGCCAATGGTGTTTATTTTGTTAATGTGAATACGGATACGCATTCTAAACCAGTAATTCAAAAGATAATCCTGGTGAAATAGGAAACATACGATAGCAATTGCCGGGTTAGGAGAATGAAAATTTTCCTGACCCGGTTTTTGTTTACTATTGACTTGCTGGTTAATATGGATATAATATTCAAGGTGGAGGTAAAATGAGAAGGTTATTATTTTTTGTCCCGATTGTTTTTTTTATTATTACTTGTGGTGCTGATGAGATTTTGGTAACGATTGGTAATGACAAAATCAGCGTGGTTGATTTTAAAGATTTTTATCAATTCACGCCTAACGATGATTCCTTGCGCAGAGCAAAGATAATAAATGATTTCATTAATCAAGAAATGATGGTAAGAGAAGCAAATTCTCTTGGCTATGCAGAAGACCCGGTGGTCAAGGCGTCAATGGATGCAAATCGTAAAGATATTATTATTCGTGGCTATTATCAGAAGAATGTGATTGATAAGATAAAAATAAGGGAATCCGAAGTCAGAAAAATATATGAACAATTTACGAATCAATATCATCTCGCTCAGATAGTGGTGTCCAGTGATTCACTGGCGGATATTATAGACAAAGAATTGAATAAAGGTGTTCCCTTTGAATCTTTGCTTGCATATTCACTTGATACGATAAGCCCTGGGGGTGATATTGGAACATTTTCTGAGTTGAACATACCACCTGAAATCCTGAAGGCGTTAAAGAAGACAAAACCAGGGCAGATTTGCGAACCAGTAAAACTTGGTGATTTTACTTATTTTCTCAAGGTCATTGAGCGCAAAAAATCGGATTCTCCAAAATATGAAGAAGTAAAGGAAAACATAAAGAACAATCTTATGCGTGAACAATCAATGGCTGAGGGTGAGAAATTCATTGGACAATTACTAAAACAGGCAAAGATTGAATATAATCAAGAAGGGCTTGATCTTCTTACCAAGCCTGAATCTTTACTGACAGCAAAAGACCTTGAAACCTGGGTTGTAAAAAAATATGATACAAGTTTTGTTCGGGTCGGGACGGTGATCGCTGCGGTGCAAAATCAATTAAAAAGGGCGCCATCAATAGACCCCAAATTCATAATTGAACGGGAGTTGATACCTGATTTGGTTTATGATCTGGCAATGAAGGTTAGGGCAGAAAGATATCCGGAGATAAAGAAAAATTTGACAAAAGCCTTAAACTCAATTATCTATCAGAAATTTTATTCAGATAGCGTACTTGAAAAGGTTAAGGTTGATTCGCAAGTTGTAGGCGATTATTTCAAACAGCATAAGTCAGAATATCCAGATAAGAAAATCGGTGATGTATACAATCAGATCTACATCAAATTGCGTGATGAACAGATCAATCAATTAAGGAATAATTTGTTCGCAAGACTGAGAGAAAAATATCAACCCCAGATCAATCAGAAGGCATTTGCGAAATTGCTAAAATAGGAGGCAAAATGAAGATTCTGCGTGCAATCAGGAGCAACCTTAAAATAGCGGGAGTAGTTTTTGTACTTATTGCAATCTGTTTTGCAATTTTTGATACTTCCTGCGCTAAGAAAGAAAAAAATGTGTTGGTTAGAGTAAATGGTTCTTCTTTGACCCTTGAAGAATTTCAAAAATACATTCCTGAATCTGAATACAAAAATCTTCCCGAAGAAACGATTACAGAGATTCTGACCAATTGGGCAAATCAGGAGATACTTTATCTTGAGGCAAAGAAGAAGGGAATTGACAAAGAAGATTCAGTTAGATTGCTAATTGAACAATATACGAAAAATCTTTTGGCAATGGCATTAATAAGAAGTTCATTTGGGGCTACAACAGTAAGTGATTTAGAAATAATGAATTATTTCACGGCTCATCAAGAAGAATTTATGTATGCAGTAAAACTTGCTCAAATTGTACTTCCCAGTTATGAGGCTGCAATGGTTGCGTATAATGAAATACAGGCAGGTGCTGATTTCATGAAAATAGCCCAGGAGAGATCTCTTACTCGTATTGAAAGCCCCGAAAATCCAAAAATAATCACAGAGTATCTGCCCAGAGGCAGGATTGGTGATTTTGCTACAGAAGAGGTGATTTTTAGTCTTAAGATGAACGAAGTTTCTAAACCAATCTCCTATGTTCAGGGAACATATCTAATAGTAAAACTTATTGATAAGAAAAAGATTGTCTCAAAAGTTGATATGACTGACGAATTGAAGGGTCAGATTTATAATTATCTGATTTCAAAAAAATATCAGGATTTTTTCAAGAAATATCTTGATAGTTTGAAGACGATCTACAAAGTGACTACTGATCTGGAACCTTTGAAAAAGTGAATATTTTTGTAATATTTCTGTTCTGCACTCTGGCAGATAGAATTGCGGTTGTAGTTGGTGATGAGGTTATTCTGGAAAGTGAGGTAAATGAATATGTATCATTTGTATCAACTGATCCAGGTGTCAAACAAAGATTTACCAACTCTGAAGAATTAGTTAATACCGTTATAAATGGTTTGGTCTCAAGAAGACTTATGCTTGCCCAGGCAGAAAAAGAGTCAATTTCTGTATCTAAGGAAGATGTGGTCAATCGTGCAAGAGAACGTTTGGAAATGGTTAAACAACGATTTCCATCAGAAGCCGATTTTTTGAAGGCGCTTGAGGAACAAAATTTGACGGTTGATGAGTTGCGAAGAAACTATGAAGATAGTATCAAAATTGAAATAATAATGCAACAAATTGTGCAGAAAAAACTTGCTGCCAAGATAATGGTATCGCCGGTTATGGTGAAGAAGTTTTATGATGAAAATAAGGATTCAATAGCGGTAGTTCCGGGTAGAATCAAACTTGCACATATCCTTATCGCAATCAGACCCAGCGAAGATTCTTTGAAAGCCGGTTTTGAAAGGGCAGTTGAGGTATACCAGCTGTTGAAAAATGGTGCTGATTTTGCGACCGTGGCACGAGAATTTTCTGAAGATGAGAATTCAAAAAAAAATGGTGGAATGCTGGGAAAAGTGAAAAAAGGAGAGACGCTTGAAGAATTTGAAAGAATGATATTTGGACTCAAACCCGGAGTAGTTTCTCAACCATTTCCAAGTCGTATTGGCTACCACATTGTTGAGGTCTTGAACAAAGGTACTGATTGGGTTCTTGCGCGTCAGATTTTGATAAAGGTTATGCCCTTAAAATCCGATACCTTACGATATGAAAAACTTGGTGAGAATATTCGCGCATATGTCAAACAGGGAGCGAATTTTGATAGTCTTGCCAGGATCTATTCTATTGTTCCTGAAGTAGATATTGGAGAATTTTATATCAAGCAGTTTACGCCGCCTTACGATGAGATAATCAAAAATCTGGAGCCAGGTGATGTCAGTGATCCGATTCTGACACCTGATGGCTATCATCTTTTGTATGCACGTGAAAAAATACCAGAAAAGTTTTTGAGTTTTGATGAGATGCGCGATCAAATATATCAATATCTTTACTGGCAGGAATTGCAGAATTTGTACAGCAATTATATAGAAGAGATTGAAGCACACACATATGTAGAAATTTTTTGAAATACACAATCTGCAATATCATTCACAAGCATAATTTACATTATTCTATTGATTTTTGATAGTGATTTGAAAATTTTGCAATCACCAAATTGACGCCAACATAAACTCCCGAAATTTCATTACTTTTTTGCCATATATAGTGCATTTTCCCCCTTGACAAATTGCAAATAATATGTAAAATGGGGTGAAATGGGGAATAATGGGGCAAATTAGATTTAGAGGTTTTTTTCAACATATTATTGATGAACGCAAGCGTCTGGCAATACCGAGCCAATTTCGCACGGTTCTTATGGCAGAGTCTGAGGGTAAGGTGGTTTTGACACCGGGCTATGACAGAGAGATTGCAGTTTATGCGCTCAAGACATGGCAGGAATTTGAAGATAAAGAATTACTTTCATTGTCAATGGATCGCGTTCAATCAAGACGATACCGCCGGCATTATACATTTGGCATCAAAGAAGACCATCTTGATGCCCAGGGCAGGATTTTAATTCCTGATTTTCTTCTTGAATATTCAGGGATTACCAAAGATGTTATCGTAGTTGGTGAAATTGATTACTTCAGTCTCTGGTCTGCGGAAAATTATCAGAGACTGAAAGAACAGATTGATAAGCATTATTTGGAAGATGCAGAAACAATTGAACAACTAAGGAGGCACAATGAAAGTTCAGGTCGTTGAAGCAATAAAAAATAAGAAGGTCTCATTCTTTCTGCCAAGCGGCGAAATCAATGAAGGAGAGTTTGAGACTATGGCAGAAAAATTAAAAGGGATGATTGAATCCGGTGAGTTCAATATTATTATTGATCTCTCCAGGGTAACCCATATCAATTATAAGATTGTCGGTGATCTGATTGAATTCCAGAAGAAATTCAAAGAATATGGTGGCGATATTAAATTGGTTAATGTTTCGCCGTATCTTTACAATATCTTGAGGCTTTACGGATTCTATCCCTTTGAAATCTATCCTTCGCGTCGCGCAGCATTAAAAAGTTTCCAGTGAACTGACTTGAACAAATTCCACGAGCCGGTATTGATCAATGAGGTTATTCATTGGATGAATCTGAAAGAAGATGGTGTTTACTGCGACTGTACTCTGGGCGGTGGAGGACACCTTGGTATGATGCTTCAGAAGACAAATAGAGCGCGGTTTATTGGTATAGATTGGGACCCTGATGCATTGAATTATGCAGAGGAGAGGCTGATTGGCTTTAAACCAAGAGTGAGGCTGTGCAAAGGAAATTTTGCTAATTTAGATTTAATCCTTGATGGTCTTGGAATTGCACAACTTGATGGTATACTATTTGATCTTGGTGCTTCATTGTATCAGCTTACAACACCAGCAAGGGGTTTTAGCTTTAATTGTGAAGGCATGCTTTTGATGCAGATGTCGCCGGAGGTTGAACCTTTACACAGAAAATTGCGCAATGTTGATAAGACAACAATCTACGAAGTTTTGAAACGATATGGAGATGTATCCAGGGCACGAAGTATGGCACATCTAATCTTTGAAAATCGCCAGCACCTAAAAACGACATTTGACTTACGGAGACTTGTAGAAGAAAACTACCCACGCCGTTCATTGAAAAAAAATCTTCATCTGATTTTCCAGGCATTTCGCATATGGGTAAATGATGAATTGAATAATTTTCAAAAAGGGTTGATCAAGGCAATTACCCGTCTTGGTCCTTGTGGTCGATGCATCGTGATTGCCTATCATTCAGGTGAAGACCGTATTGCAAAGACTATACTTCGTGAATACGAGTACAAAAGAATTATCAAAAGATTGAATAAGAAAGTTATTAAACCATCTACACATGAAATTGAATTGAATCCGGCTTCAAGAAGCGCTCGCATGCGCGTAGGAGAAAAATGCGTTTCTTAGCGATATGTTTCGCGGTTTTATTATACCTCTTTGGTGTAGTATATATTGAAAGTGAACTGGTGAAAATAAACATCAGAAAGGAATATCTGAAAAATCAAGTTCAGGGTCTAAAAAATGAGAAAGCGAGTCTCCAGGCACAGATTGCCCATTATTCAAATCTGGCATGGATTGAAAGTGAAGCAAAGAAAAGAGGTTTTGTGTTTCCAAAAAAAGACGATATTTTAGGTGTCATAAAATGAAGCGAGTGAAACTGTTCAATGGATTTCTTTTCACTATTTCATTCATCTTCTTTGGCTATGTATTCTTCATCCAGTGCATTAAATTCAGGCATTATCAAAACATCTCCCGTTGCGAACACCAAAAGAAAATCATCCTATGTGGAACAAGAGGGAATATCTATGATCGCAATGGTCTACCGCTGGCACTATCAGAACCATGTTATTCCATTTTCTGTACGCCGGTCTATTCTCCAGATAAACGAAGATTAGCACGTGGTATTGCAGAAATTTCAGAAAAGCCACTGAGTGAAATAAACAAGTCGGTTGAAAGAAGCAAATTTTTCTGGGTTGAGAAAAAAATAAGTATTAGCAAGAAGGATGAATATTTGAAACTTAATGATCCCAGCATCGGTTTTACCCATGATCTGAATAGAATATATACAATGCCTGAAATGTTTGGTAGTCTCATTGGCAAATGTAGCACAGATAATCAAGGGATAGAAGGGTTGGAGTTACTTTTCAATGATGTCTTGACTGGAAAATCAGGTTTTGTCGTATATCAAAAGGAACCCAATGGTGATATCTTTCCTTACTACAAATATCCAGAAAAAGCACCAGTCCCAGGTCAGGATTTGTACCTTACAATTGATTTCCAATTGCAGACAATTCTCTATTCAAATCTTGCTGATTGTATGAGAAAGGAAGATGCCCAGGGTGCTGCGGGTTTGATTATCAATCCAAAGACCGGTGAGATACTTGCGTATGTGAATATCCTGGCGGACAATAGGCAACATAATATGATTGTTTGTGATGAATTTGAACCTGGTTCAACCTTCAAATTGCTTGGACTTGTTTATGCATTACAGAACGGTGTAAGAGCGAATGAACGATTTGATACCTATGGTGGAAAAATAAGAATTGATGGGCATACCATAAACGATAACAAGAATTATGGAACGTTAACCTTACGTCAGGCAATTGCTCATTCAAGCAATGTCGTTATGGCAGAATTGTCAAAGAGATTTGATATGAATAACTTTCTGCTTTTCATCAAAGACTTTGGTTTTACTCAGCCTACGGGTATTGAACTACCTGGTGAAGTGCAGGGCAGACTTATGAGACAGAAGAATTTGAACAATATTGAATTCGCAACCTTGCTTTTTGGTCAGGGCATTACCTGTAATTTCCTTCAGTTAACATTTGCCTATCAGGCAATCGCAAATAGGGGAGTTTTGAATAAGCCGATCATCGTTCAAAAGATTATGAATAAAAATCGCATTGTCTATCAGGGAAGGACGTTGAGGATTCGTCGTATCATCGACGATGATATCGCCCAGATGGCAACTGACATACTTTGCAGTGTTATAGAAGAAGGAAGTGGTGTTGAGGCAAAAATTGAAGGTATGAGAGTCGCGGGCAAGACTGGAACTGCGCAGAAAGTTATTGATGGAAAGTATTCAAATTCAGCAATCGTTACCACTTTTATTGGCTATTTTCCTGCCGACGAGCCAGAATATCTGGTAGCTCTACTTATTGATGAGCCAAAGAAAGGTATGTGGGCAAGTGGTATCGTTGCTCCATTGTTCAAGAAAATTGCCCAGAGTGTCTGTCAGGCAGCGAACTTACAGTATGCGATTAAGTGAATTGATAGCAGGATTGAATTGTCGCATCTACAATTTTAAGGATGTACGTGTTGAATCGCTGGAATTTGATTCAAGGCATGTCAAACCCGGTACTGTTTTTGTCGCCGTGCCCGGAACAAAATATGATGGTCATGATTTCATCAAACAGGCTGAGAAACAAGGTGCATCAGCGGTTGTCGTTCAGAGAAAAATTCCTGAAACTTCACTTCCTCAAATCATATTTGATGATACAAGGGCAATGCTTGGCAAGCTAGCAAGAAATTTTTATGGTGATTTCTCCGATATGAAAGTAATCGGTGTAACTGGTACAAATGGTAAGACAACGACGGCATTCCTGATACATTCAATTCTTAGCCACGCGGGATACAATCCAGGATTAATCGGTACGGTGTATTATCTTGGTAAAGGAAAGATTAAAGCCGATAGGACGACACCTGAAAGTCTTGATATCTTTAAATTGCTCAATGATTTTCATAATGCAGGATTAAAGAGCGTGGTGATGGAAGTATCATCTCATGCCCTCGCATTGAAGAGGGTTGAAGAATTGATTTTCAATGTTGCGGTCTTTACCAATCTTTCTCAAGACCATCTTGATTTTCATAATACCATAAGCAAATACAAATCTGCTAAGCTTCATCTATTTGAATTACTAAACAGCAATGGTTTCGCCGTCTACAATGGTGATGACCCAGTAAGTGAGGAAATCAAAGAGCTGAACATAAAAAACAAGCTGAGTTTTGGATTCAATGTAAATACCCTTGTACGAGGAGAAATGGTAAGTGACACAAGTTCGGGACTAAATGTTAATGTGTATTATGAAAATCAGAAATTCGAAATTCATTCTAAACTCATTGGAAAATTTAACTGCTACAATATTCTCGCAAGTGTAGCAGTAGCTATTGCCATTGGGTTAAAAAATGAGACAATCATAGAGGGCGTGGAATCTCTTGAAGGTGTCAGAGGAAGAATGGAAAGAGTTTATCCGAATATCTTTATTGATTTTGCACACACCCCTGGTGCAATAGCAAATGTTTTAGCTTCCCTGCGTGAATATACTGAAGGCAAGTTGATCATTGTGTTTGGCTGTGGTGGCAATCGCGATCGTGAAAAACGTCCGAAAATGGGAGAAATTGCCAGTGAAAACGCTGATTTTGTAATTGTGACTTCAGATAATCCCCGTAATGAAGAACCCGAAGAAATAATAAAAGACATTATTTCAGGAATCAAAAGTGATAATTTCAAGGTAATCCCTGATCGCGAAAAGGCAATTGAATTTGGCATTAAGATGAAAAAGCCAGAGGATATACTATTGATTGCTGGTAAAGGACACGAAGAATACCAGGTCATTGGTGATAAAGTGCTTCCTTTTGATGACGCAATGGTGGTGCGGAAGGTTTTAGGTTCATAACTGCTATGCATAATGAACTTATGTTGGATGAAGCAGCAAAAATTATGAATGGCAGGACACATAAGTTGGGGAGAGAATTGATAAGAGGCGTTAGCATTGATACCAGAACTATACACCCTGGAGAATTATTCTTTGCTTTAAAAGGTGTCAATACTGATGGTCACAATTATACACAGGATGCAATGCGTAGAGGTGCGATTGGATTGGTTGTTCAGCATTCTGCGCAAATATCAAACGAAATAATTGTGAATGATACACTTTTTGCGCTTGGTGAACTTGCCCGTTATTACCGAAACAAATTCAATCTACCAATGATTGCTATTACCGGTACAAATGGAAAGACCACCGTGAAAAATTTGATTGCCAATATATTATCAACAAAATTCAAGATCTTATGGACAAAGAAGAGTTATAATTCCCTTATTGGTCTTCCCTTGATGATCTTTGAAATTTCAGGAGAAGAAAACTACGTCGTTCTTGAAATGGGAACAAGTAATCCTGGGGAGATAAAAAGACTGTGTGAAATAACTCATCCCGTTTTTGGAGTAATTACCAATATTGGCCCCGGTCATCTGAAAGGATTTAGGTCAATTGAAGGAATTAGAAAAGAGAAGTACACATTGATTGAATCACTTCCTGCACATGGAATGGGCTTTGTTGGTCCAGGTATAGAAGGCATAAAGAGCGCCAATATTTTGCGGTTTTCTTTTGATGAAATGACGGATATCAGAATTACTGAGTTTGGTTCTTCATTCAATTACAGAGGAATTGAATTCTTCACACCCCTTCTTGGTTTGAATAATGTATATAATTGTTTTATTGCACTTAAAGTCACTGAAAAATTAGGAATTGATACGGAAAGGCAGCAAAAAGCATTAGAAAAGATTGAATCAGAGACTGGAAGAATGGAGCCGATAAGAGTCAATGGTTTGTTTATAATTAATGATACCTACAACGCCAACCCGGCTTCTATGAAATCAGCAATAGATTTTGTTTTCAATCTAAGCAGAAAGAGGATTTTGATTTTAGGTGATATGCTGGAGTTAGGAGAAGAGTCTCAAAAATATCACAAAGAGATCGGTGAATATGCCCGAACACATTGCGACCATTTGATTACCTTTGGGCAGGAAGCAGAAACCTACGGAGGTATGCATTTTGATGATAAAGACAAAATGATACACTATTTGCATAGAATTTTGAGAGGCGATGAGGTGATACTTGTAAAGGCTTCAAGGGCGATGAAATTTGAGGAGATAATCAAGAAACTTCTGAGGAGGTTATAGGTGTTATATTTGCTTCTGTATCCTTTGAGAGATATTTTTGGTCCCTTCCGATTATTTGGATACATCACTTTTCGTGCTGCCTATGCAACAGTGCTGGCAATATTGATTGTTCTTCTAATAGGTAAATGGTTCACAAATTTCTTACGACAGAAGTCTATTACTCAGAAAATCAGAGAGGAAGTACCTCAACAACACAGGACAAAGGAGGGAACACCATCTATGGGTGGGTTGTTGATTCTTACGGCGCTTCTCGTTTCAACTTTGCTATTTGCTGATCTAACAAACCCTAATATTATCGTATTGATTATTGCAACACTCTGGTTTGGCAGTCTTGGATTTATTGATGATTATATAAAGATCTTCAAGAACAAACCGAGGGGATTATCAATAAGAAGTAAACTTTTGTTTCAGGTAATTTTTGGAATCGGCATCGGTCTCTATCTTTATTTTTATGGTCCAGAGGGCTATGCGACAAAGACGAATTTCATATTCTTAAAGAACTATGTAATAAATTTCGGAATATTGTATCCATTATTTGTAGCATTTGTGATAGTGGGGGCATCAAATGGTGTCAATCTTACGGACGGCTTGGATGGTTTGGCTACAGGGCTGTTAGGTATCAGTGCCCTGGCGTATGCCGCATTGTCCTATGCGAGTGGACATATAGGCATCAGTCATTATCTCAATATCATTTTTATTAAGAACGGAGGTGAGGTTACTGTCTTCTGTGCCGCATTAGTTGGTGCTACATTGGGTTTCTTATGGTTCAATGCTTTCCCTGCTCAGATTTTTATGGGCGATACGGGATCATTGAGTTTAGGGGCAATTTTGGGCACAGTAGCAATTCTTGTCAAACATGAATTCCTTCTTGTTTTTATTGGTGGTGTCTTTGTGGTTGAAGTAATATCTGTTGTTCTGCAAATCATTTATTTTCGCAGGACAAAGGGTAAGAGGTTATTTTTAATGGCACCTCTTCATCATCATTATGAATTAAAAGGGCTGGCAGAACCAAAGATTGTTGTGCGTTTCTGGATAATCGGACTGATATTTCTAATGATTGCGCTATCTACACTAAAGATAAGATGAAGATACTACTTTTGGGATTGGGACGTGCAAATATATATGTTGCAAGGTATTTGCTGGAAATGGGCAATGAGATATATCTCTTTGAAGAGAACATGAAAGGTCTTAGTGAAGAGGCAAAGAAACTCGTGACAGATGGACACATTAAGGAATACAGAGATATGAAATATGATCTTGCAGTCTGTTCACCAGGATTTCCTGAGTCAAAACCCATTATTGAACATATTCGCAAATCTGGCATTGAGCTTGTTGATGAAACAGAGTTCACATTTACAAACTTACAGGATCCACAGATAATCGCTGTGACTGGAACAAATGGCAAAAGTACGACAGCAGCACTTATCAGCAATATTCTTGATTGCGCCGGCGTAAGAAATTTTCTCGGCGGGAATATCGCACCGGGTCAGCCGTTCTCTTCAGTTCTGTTCCAGAAACCGTATGTTTATTATGTCCTTGAAATGTCATCTTTTCAATTGAGTAGGATTAAGAGATTCCATCCGCGAATTGCGGTTTTGACAAATATCTCTGCTGATCACCTTAATTGGCATCAGAGTCTGAACGAGTACATTTCTGCGAAAAAAAGAATTTTTCTAAATCAAACGGCAAAAGATTATGCAGTGGTAAATTTTGAAGATGGAAATGTTCATTCAGCAGTCAAAGATGTTGATGTCCAGATTGTATATTTTGGAGAAAAATGTAAAGAAGGTGCGTGGTTGAATGGAATGTTACATTTTAAGACCGATGAAATAATTTCACGCGATGAAATTCCGATGCCTGGTTATCACAATCAACTGAATGCTCTTGCTGCAATTGCCGTCACAAAGATACTGCAGATTTCTAATCAGTATATAAAAAGTGGTATTAAAAATTTTAAATCTCTGCCTCATCGTCTGGAAAATATTGGAATTATTGATGGTATTCAATATATCAACAATTCAATGAGCACAAATGAGGCGTCTGCGATTGCTTCATTCCAGGCTTTGCCCGGTAACAAGATCGTCATTATCGGCGGGCGGGAAAAGGGTGACCACTGTGAAAATTATCTTAGATTATTGGTCAAGGAAGCAAAGGGGATTGTGATTCTTGGTGAAAATGCAAACCAAATTGTTATGTTTCTGCAGAAAAACCAATACGATAATTATGTTGTTGCCCAGGATATGAATGAAGCAATAGCAGCGGCGAGGAAATTTGCCGAGATCGGGGATATCATCATGCTAAATCCAGGATTCGCCTCGTTCGGCAAATTTCGGGATTTTCAAGAAAGAGGAGATACGTTCAGGAATGGTGTACTCAAGCATTGATAGGACACTTGTCATAGTGGTTTTCATTTTATTGATACTTGGTTCAGTCTTTGTTTTTTCTTCATCTTATTATCAGGCAATGCGTGAAGGTGAAAACTCATTATACTATCTGTTAGGTCACATAAAGAGAGTGGCTATTGCACTCATTTTTTTCTTCATTGGTCTCTTTGTACCGGTTGAGACGATGAGAAAATTAATCTTACCGACATTCTTCTTATTGCTCATTATGCTGGTCTTTACTCTTATTTTGGGAAGAATGCAGTATGGTGCAAGAAGAAGTCTGCTGATTTCATCGTTTGGCGTTCAAATTTCGGAGTTTGTGCGGATATGGATTATTTTTTTCCTGGCTAACTTCTTTGTCAATCATCCAGATACTGCCGGCAGCAAGGCAGGTGTGACTATTGCGACCCTGCTGCCGCTTACACTAATCATTCTGGTAGCGGTACAACCTTCAATTTCAGTTGCGATCATTTCATTTGTTGCATTACTGAGTATGTTTCTCTACAGTGAGGTAAAATTAAGGGTTCTTACTCCAGTATTTGCTTTAGGCATATTACTCTTTATCATTGCGGTGGCATTTTTCCCTCATGTGCGTATGCGCTTATTCAGTTTCATTACCCATCCTACCTATCAAGTTCAGCAATCACTTATTGCAATCGGCGGCGGTGGTCCATTTGGTAGAGGGCTTGGTGCAGGTGTTCAGAAATTTCTCTTTCTACCACGTATTCACAATGATTTTATTTTTGCTCATATTGCTGAAGAAACAGGCTTTATTGGTAGTCTTATAGTCTTTGTATTATATTGGGAGATTTTTCTACGTGGATTATCCATTGCTCAAGCAGTCAGTGATGAATTTGCGCGGCTGATTGTCCTGGGTTTGAATATGACAATATTTGTAATCTTCTTGATTCACATTGGTGTAAGTATTGGACTTCTACCACCCACAGGAATACCCCTACCATTCATATCGTATGGTGGATGGTCGCTCTGTGCTAATCTACTTGCAATTGGAGTTGTACTACAAATTTCAAGGCTGAGGTAGAAATGGGTAGATTTCTGATAATAATCTCAGGTATTGGCACGGGTGGCCATTATTTTCCAGCGGTTGTTGTTGCGCGAGAATTTGCCAAATCCAATTATGAAACTATTTTTCTGGTGCGCCATGGATTTCCAGAAGAAGAAATTGCAAAAAAATATCAACTGAAGACATTTGCAATAAATCCTAAACCCTACTATGGCAAATCTTTTATTATAAAAATTATGGCCTTGCTAAAGGTAGTACAATCAGTTCTGAGATTGAACACGATAACCAAGAATTGTATTGGTATTTCATTCGGGGGTTTCGGTTCATTGCCTTTAATCATATCCTGTATGATAAACCGAAGGCCATTTTATCTTTTTGAACCGAATCGTATCCCTGGTAGAACAACAAAACTATTTTCTCGTCGTGCCCGGAAGATTTTTCTTGGTATGCCCTGTGGCGTAGAAATAAAGGGTAATACAATGGTTACAGGTATTCCAGTAAGAGAGGAATTCAAAATAAATAGAAGAATCAAATCTGACAGGAAGACGAAGACTATACTGATTTCCGGTGGTAGTCAAGGTGCCAAAAAATTGAATGAGCTGGCAATCAAACTGCAAAAAATTCTGCCCTATGATTACAGCATGATAATAATTAGCGGCAAAAGAGATTTTGCATGGGTGAGTAGAGAAAAAGACAATCGCACAGAGGTTATCCCGTTTACCACAGAACCCTGGAAACTTATTGCTGAAGCGGACATTGTCATTTCGCGCGCTGGTGCATTGAGTGGCTACGAACTTCTTATAATGCAGAAACCGGTTTTGTTTGTTCCTTTCCCTTACGCTGTGGACAATCATCAATACTACAATGCACTATACTTTACGCAGATGCCCAATGTGAAGATGGAACTTGAACAAAACCTGAATGAAACTCTTCTTTTTGAGAAAATTATGGGATTGATTAATGCTAATGAAATTGCGAGATCAACAACTCAACAGGTGATTACAAATGCTGAAAAAATAATAGTTAAAACTGTAATCACGGAGTCAATATGAAAAGACTACTCGGGCGAACTGTCAATATCCACTTTGTTGGCATCGGTGGAATTGGTATGAGTGGATTAGCGTTGGTCTTTAAGAATCTGGGTTTCAAGATATCTGGTTCAGATCTAAAGCGTTCAGCGATTACTGATAATTTGAAGAAAGCAGGAATAACGATAAGATATGCACACAGGAAAGAAAATGTAATTGGCAAGGATGTGGTTGTCTATTCAACAGCAGTAAAGGATGACAATTGTGAGATTGCGGAAGCAAAAAGGCTTGGCATACCGGTGATTCATCGGAGTGAATTACTGGCGGAATTGACACGCATAAAGAATTCAATATGCATTTCTGGAACACATGGTAAAACCACGACTTCATGGATGGTAGGTGAGGTCCTACATAGAGGCAGGCTGGAGCCAATGACAATAGTTGGTGGTATAGTAATAAAAGGTGGTAGCCAGGCAAGGTATGGTAAGGGTGATTATTTGGTATGTGAGGCAGATGAATCAGATAAATCCTTTTTGAGACTTTTGCCATCGTATGCGGTTATTACTAATATCGAACCCGAACACCTGGAATACTACAAAGATCTGAAAGAAATTGAAGAGAATTTCGTGCATTTTGCGAATCATGTTCCTTTTTGGGGATGTGTATTCCTTGGTACTGAATCATTGAGTAATTTGAATATAAGGAATTGTATCAGGAAGAGAATAATAACCTATGGGTTGAATGAATGTGCACAATTGAGGGCATACGATATAAAGCGTAAAAATTTTGGTTCAACATATTATGTTTCCTGGAATAATAAGACACTCGGGAAATTTGAGATAAATATTCCGGGTAGGCACAATGTTACCAATAGCCTGGCAGCGATTGGTGTGGGACTGGAACTGGGGGTTCCGACAAAAATGATAAAAACAGCATTGCAGGAATTCAAAGGTGTTCATCGGAGAATAGAATATCATGGAAAAATTGATGGCGTAATGATTTTTGAGGATTACGGACATCACCCAACAGAAATTAGTGTTACTTTGCAGACCATAAAAGAGTATTTTCCTGATAAAAGAATAATATCAGTGTTTCAACCACATAGATATACGAGAACATATCATCTTTTTGATGAATTTAGCAGATCATTCATATTTGCAAATATAGTCATTGTAACAGAAATCTATCCTGCCCACGAGATTCCTATCCCAGGCATAAATGGCGAGGCTTTGAGCCGGAGAATTAGAAAGGAACAGGATAATGTATTTTATATCAAGTCATTTTCAGAAATAGTTAAATTTTTGAAAAAAACCATGCGACCGAATGATGTTGTTATTGTTCAAGGTGCTGGTGATATTAATAAGATTGTGCCCAGATTGTTTGAGGAATTAACATGAAGAATA
>JBNAVN010000052.1:0-16271 GCA_049700315.1 bacterium | reverse complement strand
CTATAAACAAGTTTACATTATTTGTATTTCGGATTTAGCCGTTAGACGAAACCGTATGACGAAACGCATTTCGCAACCGTAGAACGCCAGATGATTTTTCAAGGATTATTGTCGCGGTTTGGAAACCGCTCCTACGGAATTGGGGTGAAAGGATTATTGTCGCGGTTTGGAAACCGCTCCTACAGAAATGGCTATTGGTTAATTGGCGTGGATGCTACCCAAATCTTTAAACCATAGACGCATTAACATCAGGAAATTGGGGCTTTATTCTATACTGGGTTACTCTTCCTAAAGACGAGGCACATTTCGCTTGACATTCTCATCAATCTGTCTATAATATATGTATAAGTAAAATGCGAACGGCCCCTGAAGGAGGTTTTTTATGAAAGTGTTGGTTGTGGATGATAATTCGGCAAGCCGGGAAATATTATGTCATGCTCTAAAGGGCAAGGAGCACGATGTTGTTGAAGTGAGCAATTGCGTTGATGCCTTCAGATTATTGCTTGATAATGGTTTTGAACTCATAGTGAGCGGAATTCTCCAGCCGGTTTTGGATGGTCTGCAATTTTGTTACCGCGTGAAAACTGCTGAGAAGACTCAAAACATCCCGGTGATAATCTGTACTTCTGGTGCTTTTGATGCTACAGATTTAGAATATCTACAACATCTTGGGGCTGATGGAGTTATAGATAATACCATACCAGAGAGTGAATTTGCTACAAAACTTAACGACCTTATTGAAAATATAAACACGGGTTTGATAAAATCAAAAATCCCTTCCTTAGAAATAGACAAATTAGTTCTACAAAATTACAGTAGACATTTTTTACAAAAGTTTGTCGGAATAACAACAAAGTATCAGACGCTCTTTGATAGCGCGGGTGATGGTATTATGCTAATTAATGATTACAAATTTGTAGAGTGTAATAAGCGAACGATGGAGATGTTCGGTTGCGATGGGAAGGACATAATTGGAAGATACCCATATGAACTATCACCTGAATTCCAGTCTGATGGCAGGGCATCAAAAGAAAAGGCAATTGCAATGATGGATGAAGCACTCAAAGGTAAGTCTGTATTTTTTGAATGGAGACATAAGAAACTTGATGGAAAATTATTTGATACTGAAGTGAGTTTGAGAAGGTTTGAGTTGCCTGATGGTGGATATCTACTTGCCCTTGTAAGGGATGTAACCGAGAAAAAATATGCGCAGGAACAATTAAGACAGAGTGAAGAACTCTTCCGCACAATCTTTGAATCTGCAAGGGATTGCATATTTATAAAGAATAAGGCATTGAAATATATAATGGCAAATAAATGTACTGCAAATCTATTTGGAATGGAATGTAATGAGATAATTGGTAAGACAGATACAGACCTCTTTGGTCCTGAAGATGCACAAAAGGTTGTCTCTGAAGACCAGAGGGTTTTAAATGGTGAAGTGCTTGAAAGTTTTCCTGAAAAAACTATAAGGGGGAAGAGATTCAAATTCCATACTATAAAAGTCCCTCTCCATAATGAAAGAGGTGAAGTCTGGGGGCTCTGCGGCATTGCCCGTGACATTACTGAGCAAGAGGTTATTAAACAGGAATTAATGAAGAGCCAGGAGCGGTTGCAATTGATAACCGATAGCATAAATGAGATTATTTTCATCATTGATATGAATTTGAGATTTACATTTGTAAGTCCTTCTATAAAGATACTCGGCTATGATATCCGGGAGTTGCTGCAGAAGGGGATTGAAAAACTCCTGACTGCGGAATCTTACGCAGATGCTATGAAGGTGTTAAGAGAAGAACTTGAGATTGAAAAATCACCTGAATCAAATAAAGAAAGATTCCGCGCATTCACCCTCCAGGTAAGGAAAAAAGATAAATCAATAATCTGGGCAGAGACGACATTTAAATTCCTAAGAGACAAAGAAGGTAAACCGACTGGAATCCTTGGCGTGGCAAGGGATGTGAGTGATACATATTATGCACACCAGGAATTGAGAAAGAGTTACGAACAGCTGGACAGACTCCTTGAAGGTGCAGTGACTGCCCTTGCTTCGGCCGTTGAAAAGCGTGACCCTTATACTGCTGGTCATCAACGTCGTGTTGCCGAACTGACCTGTGCAATTGCGAAAGAATTAGGAGTTTCAAAGGATATGATAGATTATCTCCGCATTGCTGCCCTGCTCCACGATGTTGGCAAAATATATGTGCCCGCAGAAATTCTCGCCAAGCCTGCCAAATTGACGCCAGCAGAGTTTGAGATAATAAAGACACACTGTCAGGTCGGTTATGAGATTCTTCTCCCTGTGAATTTTCCCTGGCCCATAGCACAGATTGTGCTTCAACACCACGAAAAAAATGATGGCTCTGGCTATCCAAATGGATTGAAAGGGAACGAGATTATGATTGAGGCAAAAATCTTGTCCGTGGCAGACATCGTTGAGGCAATGATGTCCCACCGTCCGTATCGTGAGGCATTGGGTCTTGACCAGGCACTTGGAGATATCAGTAAAGGCAAAGGAATTTTATTTGATGTCGATATTGTTGATATCTGTGTAAAATTATTCAGAGAAAAGGAATTCCGCTTTTCCAAATGATCACCGCATTATTTAGCGAATTTTCAAAAACCTGGAAATTTTGTCAGATGTATCTAACAGGGTGCTGATAGATTCATCACGATTGAATCGGTCAATAAAATAGGCAATAAACTCTGATACATCAACTTCTCTGAACCAGGATGTTTTTGTCAATCTGGGATTACGGTAGGTGAGATTTGTAGCATAAACCCTTTTTATTAAACGTTGTTTGCAGGCGGAATCAAACCTTTTTATACCTTCATCAGTGAGCAGGGCAAAGGTGACGATAATATATATGTTTCTTGCACCACATTTTTTAAGTTCGTTTGCAGATAAAAGCATTGACTGTCCTGATGCGAGCATATCGTCGACAATAAGAATATCTCTTCCTTCAATGCTTGTGCCCAGAAATTCATGTTTAACTATTGGATTTTTGCCGTGTACAATCCTTGTTGTGTCGCGTCTCTTGTAAAATAGACCAAGTTCTACTTCAAGGCTATTGGCATAATAAAGACAGCGATCAACCGCACCCTCATCAGGGCTCACAACCATCAACTTTTCTTTTTTCACAATAATATCTTTTTCGTTTTCAAGAAGTGCACGGATTATCTGATAACTCGCATGGAGATTTTCAAATCCCATAAGTGGAACAGCATTCATAACATGAGAATTATGAGCATCAAAGGTAACCAAATTCTTTACACCCAGATTTTGCAGTTCCTGCAAAGCCAGCGCACAATCAAGGGATTCCCTTGCAGTTCTTTTGTGTTGTCGGCTTTGATATAGCAATGGCATAATCACATTAATCCGATTTGCCTTACCACCGATTGCTGAGACCACTCTTTTAATATCCTGGAAGTGGTCATCTGGACTCATCGGTGATTCTATCCCCTGGATTGTAAATCTGCATCCATAGTTGCCAATATCCGCAATTATATACACATCGCAGCCACGAACAGATTCGTAAAGGACTGCCTTTGCTTCACCATTGGCAAATCTTGGACATTCGCAGGGTTTGACAAATGACCTATTTTTTTGATTGCCGTAACGCCTTTTCACAAGTTCTCTGTCAACGAGTTGGGCAAGTTCCCTGCCACTGGGCGGGGCAATCAAGGCAATTGGGGTTAGTGTTTTCTTATCAGTATTCATTGTTTGAAAACCGGACTTGCGATGAAGAATATCAAAAAGAATATTGCAAGAATATACATAATGACAGAGACTTCTTTTCCTTTGCCGCTGAAGAGTTTTATCAGAACATAGGATAGAAAACCAAGTGATATACCGTTTGAAATGCTATAGGTGAAAGGCATACTGGCAATTGTAATGAATGCTGGCACTGCTTCAGAATAATCAGAGAAATCAATCTTTAATACTGATTCCATCATCATAATACCCACGATTATCAATGCTGGAGCAATAGCAACCGAAGGTATGAATCCAACAAGCGGGGCAGCGACCATCGCAATCAGAAAAAGTATTCCAGTCGTAACTGCTGTCAGACCGGTCCTACCTCCTTCTTCAATACCAGCAGCGCTCTCAATATAAGAAGTAACTGTGGAGGTGCCTACAAGTGCACCAAGCACTGGTCCCAGGGAATCAGCAAAGAGGACTCTACCAATCCGCGGTATGTGTCCTTTTTCATCTATGAATTTTGCCTTTACTGCAAGACCAATAACCGTTCCTGCTGTATCAAAGAAATCAACAAATAATAGGGTAAATATTAAGGTGATGAAAGACCACTGTAAGGCGCCGATTATGTTCAATTTAAGAAATGTTGGTGCTAATGTTGGACTTAATAATTGTAGTATCTCACCTTTTGTTCGGAAAAAAGGTATAAAACTCAAAATCGTGCCTAAGAGGATCCCAATGAGTATTGCGCCCTTAAACTTCCTTACCAGGAGCACGGTTGTAATCAGGAGTACAATACCAGCGAGAATTATTTTTGGATATATATCTGGATGGGCGAGTGGAGAAATTTTGATAAAGGTCACAGGGTCTTTGGTAATAAGCCCTGCTTGTTCAAAGCCAATAAAAGCAAGGAATAGTCCGATGCCTACGCTCACCGCGCACTTCAGTGTAAATGGGATAGAATCAATTATGATTTCCCTGAGTTTTGTCAGGGTGATCATTACAATAATGACACCTTCAATAAAGAAAAAGCCCAGACCAACGCGCCAATCTATGCCCATGCCAATGCATATTGAATAGGCAAAGAACGCATTAAGGCCCATACCCGGTGCCAGGGCAATTGGATAATTTGATAATAGACCCATTGCAATGCTTATAAGCCCTGCCACAAGACAGGTTGCTAAAGTCACTGCACCTTTGTCCATACCTGCAGCTTGTAGAATCAATGGATTTGCCGCAATTATATATGCCATGGTCATAAAGGTTGTTATACCGGCAAGGATTTCTATCCTTATATTAGTATTGTTTTCTTTTAGTTTAAAAATTCTCTCAATCATAAAACCCCCTTGTTTTACTACCGACTACTTACTATCTTTTTCTCATCTTCATATCCCAAAATCCGCTATTCTTGTTTTACTTACTATTTTGTGCTTATACCTGTAATCTATCTCACTATTACAATTTTTGTAACATCAGTTCCAGAACCGAATGTATTGAGCAGACAGTAATATATACCACTACTTACATAATTACCGTTTTCGTCCTTACCATCCCAGATAAATGCAGCATTTGGTGACAGGGGATCAGTATCTGTATATCGCCCCGGAACAAATGGTTTATTAGGCTGAATTTTCTTAATAAGTCGGCCCGTGATTGAATATATCCTCAATTCAAGGTTGTATGGTTTTGCATTAAGCACAAAGGGGAGATATATGTTGGTGTGGCTTGAAATAGTAAAGGGATTGGGAAATGGGTTCAGGAACTTGCAGCCTGTTTCAGGCTGAATATCAGGTGTTGTATAATAGAATGCTCTTACTGCATCGGGCCAACCATAACCAATACTATCACTGGGTGATTGGGCAAAGCTTGCTGTTTTAAATAATGCATTCCTGAGTGAATCAACATTCCATCTTGGATGTCCTTCAAGTAATAATGCGCAGATTCCTGTTACCATCGCAGTTGCTCCTGATGTGCCAAAAGAATAAAGATATGAGTTTTTCTCATCTGGGTTTATCACAACTGGTGCAGCAGATAAACACACAACTTCAGGCTTTAATCTGCCATCATAGGTGGGGCCCATGCCAGAGTATTGCCATCGCTGGAATGTAGTATCAATGCCGCCGACAGTAATTGCATTTATTGCATCACCCGGTACAACAAGTTGGGGAACTGCCACATTGCCTGCAGCAGTTACTACAATGACACCCCGCTTTGTTGCTTCATAGACAGCGACAGATGCCGGAGAAGTTCTGCCATCATAATCATAAGGCCAGTTGTACCAGTTTGTATAACCGAGAGAACTTGAGACAATGTCTGCACCCTGGGATTCAGCCCATTCAAGTCCGGCAATGTAGGCATCTTCTTCTACTGGAAATTCATACAAAGAATCGGGATTTTCAGTCTTGGCAACAATAAATTGGGCGCCGGGCGCAACACCAATGTAATTGTTTGTGGCATATCCGCCAACCAGTCCGAGCATTTCTGTACCATGCCTGGGGTGGAAGTAATCTGGGTCACTTGTATTATATCCGTCCGTGTTGTCATCTCCACGCTGGCAATAGAATTTTTTTGGTTCTGAAGATATCACGCTCAAAGTTGGCAAATATACAAATTCTTTATTCAGCGAATCAAGTGGTGAGAAACTCTCTCCATTGTCATAAGAAGTGCGAAAGTATATTTTACCGCTGCTCTCCCAGGTAGTGGTAATTATGTTTGCCTGACGACAGATAGAGATTTTACCTGCAGAGATCAGGTTATCTGAAAGATAAACTGGCGGGTTTATACTACTGCCAAAATCGTCTGAACGGAAAAAGGCAATCCTGAAAAAAGGAGAATTGGAAGCGTCTTTGAAGAGTGCGAAAATAGTATCACCTGAGCATACTACTTTTGGATCCTTGCCCATAAATCCAGTATATCTAAGATAAAATGTATCAGCCGGGATTGTGGACCAGGCAAAGAACAGTGAATCATCAGGAAATTGATAGTAGAAGATACCCAACTTTGATTGTCCGGAGAATGCTCCAGATAGTTTGACATTTGATGGGCTTGATACTACTAACATCTGGCCAGGGAAACCACCAATATTCCCTTTTCTCAGGAAAATGTTATTTTTATCGCGGTAAAAGAAATAGACCGTATCTTCATATTTTACCGCCCGGGGATTTTCATAGGTTCCACCCACTATTGTTATTGGTCCTGTGATAATTGTAGTATCTAATACAAGATAATTTAATCCACTACGATTCCGAAAGAACAGGAATGTTGTATCCTGCCCGCACAGGTCAATTTCAGTTACCCAGTTATTATTGGAGTTGTTAGTCAATTTTTTGAATTCTGTCCAGGTGTTGCCATCATCCAGTGAATAGGTCCACAAAATATCCCGTACTGGCATATAAACATAATTAGTATCACCAACAAGAAATAATTCATCTCTATCAGACCTTTTGTGAAATAACATATCGCTATATATACCATTGCGTGGTGTTACTACAATGTTATCCAGGAAAACCTGGTCACCACCCAGAAAATCATACTCTGCTATGACCTTTACGCTGTCTAATGCGATATGAGTTCTTCTCAGCCCTGTATCAAGAAATCCAACTTTAATTTTTGATCCATAGACTCCAATTTTGTGAAGGGAATCAATGTTGAACATGTGTAATTGTCGAGCAGTATAGACACTGGTAGTTTCCTGAAGTGCTGTTTCATTTTCTATGATATTGCTGGCATATTGGGCTACCGGAAGAATCTTGTGGACGAATGTCAATCGTGCAATTTTTTCAAGGTCATTGCGATTTATCAGGAAACTTGCGCCATTTAGCCATTTTGACCGATACAAGAGAATTGCACCAAGCTTTTCAATTTCTTCAATATACTCTTCTCTTAAAGGAATATCTGCATAATCAATAATACCATTTCTCAACTTCCTGCGCATAATAGCATTTGGATTCATTTTCTTTTCTGACGCGCGCAAGGCTTCATCATATCTATCAATAGTTATGCCTTTGTCTGTGAAAAATACCCAGGCACGAACATTTTCTTTTTCAAAACACCTCGGGTCTATTTTGTTATCGGTTGATTCGCGATAACTGAATAGGCCGCTAAAAATTATTAGAATTTGTAGCATATTACCCCCTGAGAACACAAAAAGATATGTGGTTGTGATGGTCTGCGGACAAAAAACAAATTATAAAATAATAGGAAATTTTAGAATATTTCATAATCAAGATTTTTCCTACGGGATTTCCTGAAAGGCAGGGCAAATAGGAGACCAGCAACAAATCCGCCAATATGGGCAAAATAGGCAACACCGCCGCCCTTAACATTCATTGAAACAAGTCCCAGAAAAAACTGATACAGAAACCAGATACCGATAAAAAAAACTGAGGGCAGATAGGCGACACGCATAAAAAAACCCAGAGGGATCAAAGATAATATTCGGGCGCGTGGGAAAAACAAAATATAGGCACCCAGTATACCGGATATCGCACCGCTTGCCCCAACCATTGGAACCCTTGAGGTTGGCGTGATTATGCTATGGAGAAATACTGCAGCAACACCACAGATAAGATAGAATAGTACAAATTTCGCGTGTCCTAATCGGTCTTCAACATTATCAGAGAAGACCCATAGAAACAGCATATTGCCGAGGATATGCATAAGATTTGCATGGATAAACATACTTGTAAATATCTTTAAATAGGGGTGCATTCCGACTGGATTGAATAAGTCATAGGGAATTGTGCCAAATTGATAAATGAAGTTCTCTTTAACGGTTCCCAGGGATAATTCATAAATATAGACAATGATATTTATGCCGAGTATAATAAAGGTGATGATCGGTTTTGTATACGATTTTAATTCATCTTTCAAGGGTATCATAAATTCGTCCTATCTCGCATATTGCGATTGCTGCTATTGCCTTACCTTCGCCGATCTCACCGATTCCTTCGTTTGTCTTTCCTTTTATTGAAATGTGTTCTTTATTTGTTAATAATACACGGGATATTTGATTCTTCATTTCTGGCACATAGGGCAATATCCTGGGTCTTTCAGCAATGACAACTGCATCTATGTTTTTAGTGTAAAATCCTGAGCTCTTCAGAAACTCGCCCACTTTTTTCAATAGTATTAGACTTGAAATGTCTTTGTATTTTTTATCGTCTGGTGGAAAATGGGTACCAATATCACCTAAATTTGCAGCACCCAGTAGCGCATCACATATAGCATGCAATAATACATCGCCATCAGAGTGCCCTAATAATCCTGAACGATAATCTATTTTTACTCCGCCTATGTACAGCGGTCGGTTTTCTACAAGTCTGTGAATATCATACCCAATTCCAACCATAGCATATTTTATCCGTTAATTGTGAAAAGTCAACACCCTAACGAGTGTTACTTTTCACTTGACAGTTTATGAATTTTGTGTAAAATAGTAATATGATTGAGAAAGAATTTAGAGAGCAGATAAATAAGAATCTTCTATATAATCACTACTTTCTTTTGAGTGAAGAACCTTTGCTGATCAATAATACTATCAATGATTTGAAACGGGCACTAAATATTGATGAGTCATTTGATTTTGAAAGTTGTTCAATCCAGGAACACGAATATCCAGACATTATCAACAAGATTATTACCGCACCCTTTGCATCGTCAAAGAGGATGGTCGTGTTGAAGAATATTGAAAAGGAAAATTATAGCAATTTGAAAGAATTTGCTACTATGCTTGGTCGTGTTCCTCCGTCAACTTGTTTGGTGATGGTTTATCAAATAGACAGGAAAGGAAGGCAAAATCGCGGAGGTGAAGATTATAAGAAAATCCTTGAACTTTTCCCTGACGCACGCTTTGTGACACTTGCGCCTGATGAAACAACAATTTATAAATGGATAGCAAAAAAAATGGAGTCACTCGGACTTAAAGGGTGTTCAGAGATAATCAATTATCTCAAAGAGGAGTTTTCTGATGATATTACGGGTATGAAAAATGAAATTCAGAAAATTGAGAATTATCTTTGTCAGGCAAAACAACTGGGATTGGGTGAGGTAAAAGAGATATCCCGGGGTCTGACTGATTATGATGCTTATCGTATGGCAAATGATTTTTTTCAGCATCGGTCTGAAACGGTTGAAGAGTTTATTGAATTAAAACCATACATTAGAAGTCCAGCTATTGTAATTGATGCACTGGGTCGCGTTTTGCGCAATCACGCCGTGAAGTCTGATGACAGGTCATTTCGTTATTTGGCAGCAGAATTGCTACGAATTGACGGTCGATTGAAAAGTGGTTCAGATTTTACTGATACTATGTTGGAAATTTTTCTTGTAAAAAATTTGGGCGTATTAGGTAAAGGAGTAATTTATGGAAAACAATATTGAAAAACTGAAGGCGATTGAGGTAGAGCGGAACGATCTGCTCAACAAGTTGAAAAAGATTGAAGAGAAAAAGATGAATGTGAGCCACGAGGTTTATGTAAAAGTCAAGCGTGACTATGAGACCAAACTGAAGAAACTGGATGAAAGTATTGCACAGAATCGCGAACTTGTCAAAATAGAAATGGAACGGCTCAAAGAAGAGATTCAGGATTTATCACAAAAGCACAAGGATTTGAAATTGCAATTGGAGGAGATTGAACTTCGTTATTCAATTGGTGAGTATAGTGAAGATAAGTATACGGAATTGGAAAAAGAAGCCAGAGAGGATTTCACAGATGTCTCTGAAAAGATAAAGAATTTGGAGGAACGAATAAATTGGTGTGAAGGGTTGGTCGGTGTTGAAGAAAAAGAGGAAGAAAAACTGGAGGTGAAAGAAGAAGAGTCAGTTATAGAACCAGCAGTTGAACAGAAAGTGGAAGAATTAACAATTGATGAACATATTCTTGAGGAAAAGTTACCAGAAGAAGTCAAAAAACTTGACGAGTTACTTGTAGAAACGAGTAATCTACTTGAATCAGAAGAGAAATCTGTTGAGGAAAAGGGCACAAAAGAAAAGAAAAAAGAAGAAGGTATTGCCTGCCCTAAATGTGGTTATGTAAATCCACCTGACTCGTGGTATTGCGAAAAGTGTGGTGCTGAAATTCTGACTGGAAGTTGATAGCGATCTAAATGGTTTCAAACAAATAAATGCAGTACGACCATCAGACAGTAGAAAAGAAGTGGCAAAAATACTGGCTGGAAAAGGGACTCTTTACTACTAACAACAATCCAAAGAAAAAGTATTATGACTTGGTAATGTTCGCTTACCCTTCAGGCGATATCCATATGGGACATTGTAAAAACTATGTGATCGGTGATGTAATTGCACGCTACAAAAGGCGCACAGGATTTGATGTTTTGCACCCTTTTGGCTGGGATGCATTTGGTTTACCTGCGGAGAACCGGGCGATTGAAATTGGAGTGCATCCACGCGAATGGACACTTAATAACATTACGGTCTCGGATGAATCACTCAAATTGCTCGGTATTAGTTATGACTGGGAGCGCGAAATCGTTACCTGCCTACCTGATTATTATAAATGGACTCAGTGGATGTTTTTATTGATGTACAGGAGGGGACTTGCTTATAAGAAAGAAGCATATGTTAATTGGTGTCCTGGTTGTCAGACTGTACTTGCTAATGAGCAGGTCATTGATGGACACTGTTATCGTTCAAATTGCAGATCGCCAATTGAACGCAGGAAGTTGAACCAGTGGTTCTTTAAAATTACTGATTATGCTGAGAGATTATTGAAGGACCTGGAAAAATTGACCGGCTGGCCTGAACGGGTCAAACAGATGCAGAAAAACTGGATCGGTAAGAGTGAGGGGACAAATATTGTTTTTCTTGTAAAAAATTCTGAGATCAAACTTGAAGTTTTCACAACTCGTGCGGATACCATATTTGGAGTGACTTTTATTTCTATTGCACCAGAAAATCCAGTGCTTGAACATCTGATAAAAGGTTCGCCAAATGAAGATGCGGTGCGTGCATATATCAGCGATGCGTCACATAAGAGTGTTGTGGAACGTGCGGAAAAAGAAAAAGATGGTGTTTTTACTGGTATCTATGCAATAAATCCGATTAATGGGAGTGAAATTCCAATATTCGTTGCTGATTATGTGCTTGTTGAATATGGTAGCGGTGTAGTAATGGGTGTGCCTGCGCATGATTCAAGGGACTTTGAATTTGCTCGCAAATATGACCTTCCTATAAAGGCGGTAATAAAGCCAAAGTCAGGAGGGATTGATTCAGAAAAAATAGACGATGCCTTTGTTGATTATGGCATTATGATGAATTCAGGTGAATTCAATGGCATGACTTCAGAACAGGGGATAGAAGCGGTAACAGAATTTCTTCAGAAAAAAAGGTTGGGTGCCAGGGCAGTGAACTACAAGATAAAAGATTGGCTTATTTCCCGACAGCGATACTGGGGTGCACCAATTCCCATAATCTACTGTGAAAAATGTGGTATTGTGCCAGTCCCTGAAAAGGATTTACCTGTTTTACTACCTGAGAATATCAAGGATTATATACCAAAGGGAAAATCGCCGCTTGCGGGAGTTGATGAATTTATTAATACAATCTGTCCCCAGTGTTCTGGACCAGCAAAACGGGATCCTGATACAATGGATACATTTGTTTGTTCTTCCTGGTATTTTCTGCGCTATTTGGATCCCCGTAACAAAAAGGAATTTTGTTCACTGGAAAACGCCAGAAAATGGTTGCCCATTGATCAGTATATTGGTGGGATAGAACATGCAACAGGGCATCTCATCTATTTTCGCTTTTTCACAAAGGTTTTGTACGATGCCGGCTATGTGCCAGTTGACGAACCGGCAATGAATCTATTCACCCAGGGTATGGTGCTGAGAGATGGTGAAGTGATGTCAAAATCCAAGGGTAATGCTGTTCCGGTTGGCCCCTTTGTAGAGAAAAACGGCGCAGATGTTGCCCGACTTACGATATTATTCGCAGCGCCCCCAGAGCGGGATATGGAATGGAGTGATGAAGGAGTAACTGGTGCTCAGAGGTTTATTGAGCGGGTTTACAGACTTGTCATGGAGAATAGAGACCTGGTAACCAAAGAGCATTCTGCTCAACCTGAGAATGGAACGCAGAAAAGACTTTATATCAAAATCAATCAAACCGTTGCCCGTGTTTCAAATGACCTTGAGAATTTCAAATTCAATACAGCAATTGCGGCACTCTGGGAATTACTAAACGAACTGTATCAGTATAAGAAAAGGGATGCTTTCTTTGGATATGGTCTTTATGTGATGATTAACCTGCTCTCACCATTTACACCCCACCTTGCTGAAGAACTCTGGTCCAGAATTGGAAATGTGAATAGTCTGATGACAGAGCAGTGGCTTGATTATGACCGGCAATATTTGAGCGACGATCGCATTGTGATTGTTCTGCAGGTAAATGGCAAGGTACGGGGTCATATTGATATCTCTAAAGATGCTGATGAAGAAAAAATTAAATCCCTTGCTCTTGCGGACGAGCGGGTAAGGCGCCATACCGATAATAAACAAATAAGAAAAATAATCTATGTGCCCGGAAAATTGATTAATGTTGTCATCTAAGGATTCATCGGGTGCAGTAAAAAAATTATAAGGAGGAAAATATGAAGAGACCAAAAAAGAAGAAGGTAGCAAAAAAGAAAAGACTCACGATTAAGATGTTGATGATTGATATTTTGAAGAAAAGCAAGAAACCATTGCACTATCGTGAGATAACCAAGAGATTGAAGGCGCGGGGTTATAAATTCCATCGCAAAGAGCCTGAGCGTTCGGTTTATATCACAATCAAGCGGAACCCCAAAATCTTCAAGAAAACAAAACCAGCTACTTTCAAACTTAAGTAAGAAAAAGGGGCGGCAGAGCCGCCCCTTTTTTATTTCTTTCTATTTCTGTTTCCGTTTTGTTTGGGTTGTTCTTTCTCCTGTCCTTTCATTTTTTCAGCATAGTCTCTCAGTTTTTTTTCTACGAGATAATTGATGCTATTTTTTTCAAAGGTAGTTCTGGTGCGATTTCCTGCTTTTTTCCCGGTTAGGATTTCAATGCCCTGGTCTATTGTTTTGATTGCGTAAATATGAAATTTCTTTCTTTTTACTGCTTCAACCACTTCCTGTTTTAACATTAGGTCATTCACATTCTTCTGGGGAATTATTACACCTTGACTGCCGGTCAATCCCTTTGCCTTGCAGACTTCATAAAAGCCCTCAATCTTTTCATTGACGCCGCCGATGGGCTGGATTTCACCATTCTGGTTTACCGAACCAGTCACTGCAATTCCTTGATTCAATGGCACATTTGATAGTGCTGATAATATTACATACACTTCCGCACTTGATGCAGAATCACCGTCAATTTCACTGTATGATTGCTCAAATCCCAGGGTTGCATCCATTGATAGGGGCATTTCCTGGGCATAGCGTGAGCGCAAAAACCCAGAAATAATAAGAACCCCTTTGTTAAAAGTTCTGCCTGCAAGATTTGCTTCTCTTTCAATGTTGATTATACCAGTTCTGCCTACTGATGTTTTTGCTGTAATTTTTGTGGGTCTGCCAAATGTATAATCACCGAGTTGGTATACGGAAAGTCCATTCACCTGACCAACTACCTTCCCTTTTGTTTGGATCATCAGGATATCCTTCTTGATCAATTCCTGAATTTTGTCTTCATACATATTAACTCTGTTGCGCCAGCCTATAATTGCCCTTTCCACATCCTCGGCATCAATATTATTCTTCTTGCTCTGCCTTGCCCAGTAATCTGCCTCTCTGATTATGTCCGCAATTATGTGAAATCTTGTTGAAATCTTGTCTTTTCTACCTGCGAGCCTGACTCCATATTCTATTATGTCCGCAATCGCCTCCTTGCCAAAAGGTAGCAATTTCTCGGATTGACATATTGATTTTATAAATGAGGCGTAATTATTTATGTTTCTGATATCCTTATCCATTTCTGTATCAAAGTCTGCCTTGACTTTGAAGATTGTCTTGAAATCTTCATCATTATAATAAAGAAGATAGTAAAGCCACTCATTCCCGATCATCACCACCTTCAGATCAATTGATATTGGTTCTGGCTTGAGGGCAGAAGTTGAAAAAAGATAGAAAGGGTCAAACACCTGAATATCAACCACTCCGTTGCGTAGTGCTCGTTTTAGTGTTTGCCAGACAGCGGGCTCAATCAATGTATCAAAGGCATTGATTACTAAATAACCGCCATTTGCGCGTAGAAAAGAGCCAGCCTTAATATTGAGAAAATCACTTGTGAATACACCTGGTGCAGGTGAATATCTCTCAATAGTTCCAAATAGATTTTTGAAAGTTGGTGCAGTTTCAAAAATAATTGGAACACTTTTTGTTTCTGAATTATCAACCAGAAGATTCACATCAAAAGGTCTGAATTCATCCTGCCTTGTTTCTTTTTTCAAAAATCGCTCAATATTTGTCAGGATTTCAGCCAGGACTTCATCAAGATATTCTTCAATCTTTTTATGGTTGAATTTTTTTCTCATCTCATCAATTAAATGGCTTACCATTGGTTTGACTATCCATTCATTAAGTTTTGCGAGTTCATCATTAAGCGCATCCTGATTTTCCTTTGTCTTCGTGTAGATCACTCCCATTTCCTGTTCCAATTTCTGGATTTCTTCTTTTATCTTTTCAAATTTTTGAGGTTCTAATTTCCCTTCATTTATTAACTGCTCAAGTTCTTCAAGGTTTCTTGGCTTGTCTTCAATAATTGGCAAAATCGCAGGGCGCACAAACGGTCCCATCTGCACCTGTACCAATTTGAATCCTCTCTGTTCAACCTTTTTTTCAAATTCGCTTATTAAGTGCTGCTGTTCCATTTCATATTTATTGACAATCTTCTGTTTCCTTCTTTGGTATTCTTCACTTGCAAATATCTGGGGAATATTCGTTCTTAACTGGTATATCAATCGTTCCATATCCTCTTTGAACTGCTTTCCTTTTCCTGAGTCAATGATAATTAATCTTGGCAAATCAGGATTTTTGAAATTATTTACATACAACAAATCCTTTAACTGGTCTTTTTTTGTTTTTAGTTCTTCAAGTAATTTTGTTATTGCGGTGGTTCTCCCTGTTCCTACTGGTCCGGTAATAAAAATATTATAACCTGGATATTTCACATTCAATCCAAGTTTTATCGCCTCAATTGCCCTTGGTTGCCCAATTATTCCTTCGCAAAGGGCAAGTTCATCACTGGTCTTGAATTTCAAAAATTCTGATTTGCATTGCCATCTCAATTGTTCAGGTTTCAATTCAAATTTCTTCATTATCGTCCTCCTTTAGTTGAACATTTGACAAATACATATTTTTTTGTAAATTTTCTTGTTCAAGATGCACCAGTTGATTGAATTGCATGCCTTAGAATCAGACATATCATAGATTATAGCCATTATTGGCTATATGTCAACGAATACCAATAGTAAAATTGCCCCTTGATTTTTTCTAATTTATTATTATAATTTTTGATAGACAAGGGGGTACTATGAGTCGTTTTGTTTTTTTGCTTGTACTCGTGGCAGGTATGTTATCTGCCCAGACAATGG
>JBNAVN010000051.1:0-16853 GCA_049700315.1 bacterium | reverse complement strand
TGGTGATATTAATAAGATTGTGCCCAGATTGTTTGAGGAATTAACATGAAGAATATTTTCAAAGCGATAAATGGCATCAAGGTCTTGACTAATGAATCATTGAAAAAATACACCTCTTTCAGGATCGGAGGCGAGGCAAAGTATTTTATAAAAATTTATGATCAGAATGCGCTATTAAAGGTAATGGAGATTATTAGAAGACACAGATTGAAATATTTGATAATTGGCGCGGGAACCAACATTCTTTTCCGCGACCAGGGATTCAATGGCGTGGTTCTGAAATTGATGGGTGACTTCAGGAGGGTGATAAATTGCAAAAATAGGTTTGTTTGTGGGGCAGGGGTATTGATCAAAGAATTTATAGACAAGGCAATGAGATCCGGATACGGTGGTGTTGAGTTTCTTGCTGGAATTCCTGGCTCTCTTGGTGGGGCTGTGAAGGGCAATGCTGGAGCGTTTGGTCATTCGGTCTCAGAAGTAGTAAAGCGGGTTGTAATTCTTGATTCAAATTTGAAGGAAAAAGTAATACAACAAAATAGACTGATGTTCAAATACCGTCATTCTAATATTCCTGAAAAGGCAATAATTACTGCCATTGAAATCCATTTGAAAAAATCTTCAAGAAAGATAATTGAAAGAAAGATAAGATACTACTTGAGAGCACGCTGGGAAAGACAGCCCAGGGGATTTTCTGCGGGTTCTTTTTTCAAAAATCCATTGCCCTTGAGTGCTGGAAAGTTGATTGAGGAATGTGGATTAAAAGGAATGCGCGTTGGCGGAGCACTTGTGAGCAAGAAACATGCAAATTTCATTATGAACTATGACAATGCAAAGGCAAAGGATGTAATAAGACTTATGCAGGTTATCAGAAGAAAGGTTAAGAAGATGAAAGGTATCGATCTTGAACCAGAAGTGAGGATACTATGATTGTGAAGTATGTGATGATAATTATTCTTATTATCGTTCTGATTATTTTTGTTATACAGTTTATTCTGTTTCTGTCAGTTAGAAATAAGGATCAGTATATTACCATAAAGGAAGTAATTCCTGATGCGCCAATTGTTTCTGAATTTGAGGGTATAATTGAACATGAAGGTAAAAAATTCATCTTGGGACAGGCCGATTATAAAAGGAAGAAAGATGTGATAAAATATTTGCATCTTGATGAATTGAAGGATTTTACAGAAATAGACCTCCGTTTTAAGAAACAGGTAATAGTGAGGAAAAATGAATTTGAGAAAAATTAGTTTAGTTGCTTTCTTGAATGGCGGTTGGTTTTTCGTTTTTTGGATAACGGGAGGTGTACATGGCAAAAAAAGATAGAATCGTTGGTATTGATTTGGGCACAACAAAGGTAGCAGCAATCATTGCCGAAGTTGAGGACAATGAACTGAAGATTGTAGGCGTAGGTTCAACACCTTCCTATGGTCTTAAAAGGGGTGTGATTGTAAATCTGGAAAAGGCAATTACTTCAATAAAAAGGGCTGTTGAAGAGGCATCTAAAATGGCAGGCGTAAAAGTTGATTCATGCTACGCAGGGATTTCTGGGTCACATATTGAAAGCATCAATGCCCATGCAATGATTGCAACCTCAAGGACAGGAGGGATAATCACCAAGCGTGATATTGAACGGGTCATTGAGCAGGCAAAGGCGATTATTCTGCCAATGGACCGAGAAATAATACACGCAATTCCCATTGAATATATTGTTGACAATGAACGTGGAATAAAAGATCCCATTGGAATGAGTGGTGTAAAGTTGGAAGCCGAAGTTCATATTGTCACTGCAGCGATTGCTTCTGCACAGAACATCTATAGCGCCTTACACCGTGCTGGGCTGAAGGTGAAAGATCTCGTCTTGCAACCACTGGCTTCTTCCTATGCGGTTCTGCAGCCGGATGAATTGGACCTCGGTGTATGTCTGCTTGATATTGGTGGTGGAACAACAGACCTTGCCATATTCTATGATGGTTCAATTCGTTATTCACAGGTGATTCCTCTGGGCGGTGAATACATTACAAATGATATTGCTATTGGTATCCGAACCCCTCACAATCAGGCTGAAACCATAAAAAAGAAATATGCAACACTCAGTCTAAAAGAAGAAGATAAGACCGAAGAAATAAAAGTTCCCGGCATTGGTGGCAGGGAGGATCGGGTAATAACCAGAGAAACTCTTTATAACATTGTCAGTCCCAGGGTTGAAGAGATACTGATGATCGCCAACCGTGAGATAAAGAAAAGCGGATATTCTGATGTGCTCGGTGCGGGCGTTGTAATCACAGGTGGTACAGCAAGACTTGGCAATCTTGACCGTTTTGCTGAAGAAATATTCAATCTACCTGTAAAACTTGGTATTCCCAAAAAGATTGGTGGACTGACTGATATCGTTCTTGACCCGATTTACGCAACTGGTGTGGGGTTGATTCTCTACGGATTTGAAAAGAAAAATGTGTCACTTATTCCCCGAGAAAAGGGAATGAGTATCATAGATTCATTGAAGAAACGGTTCGAAGAACTATTTAGTAAATATTTTTGAAAGGAGGCAATATGTTGGGATTAGTTCAGGAACCAAAATTTTGTGCAAAAATAAAACTCATTGGCGTCGGTGGCGCAGGCTGTAATACAGTAAGTTTTGCCCAGACGTTTGGGATTGAGGGTGTTGAATTGATAGCGGTCAATACCGATGCCCAACATTTACAATACTATTGTCAGGCGTCCGAGAAGATTCAGATTGGTATTAATCTTACCAGAGGACTTGGAGCGGGCGGAGATCCAGAGATTGGTCGCAAAGCAGCGGAAGAATCACGAGAAGAAATAAAGAATGTGATAAAAGATGCAGATATGGTATTTATTGCCTGTGGAGAAGGTGGTGGGACAGGAACAGGTGCATCACCGGTCATTGCCCAGGAGGCAAAAAATGCTAACGCACTGGTTGTTGCTGTGGTCACTAAACCCTGGAGTCAGGAACTGCCAAGAAAATTGAGGATTGCTCAGAGAGGTATTGAAGAGCTTGGTGAGGTGGTTGACACTTTGATTTGCATCCCGAACGACAAAATATCTATGGTTTTTCCTCAGGATCAGAATGCAGTTGATGCGCTAAAGGCCGGCAATGTCGTACTTTTTAATGCTATAAAGGGTATTGCAGAGTTGATTACAAAACCAGGAATAATGAATCTTGATTTTGCAGATGTGCGGGCAGTGATGACTGAAAGGGGAAAGGCGATTTTAGGACTCGGGATAAGTGAAGGTGATAACCGCGCAGTTCAGGCAGCACAATCTGCAATTTCTTCACCGCTTCTTGATAATATTTCAATTAGAAGCGCACGTGGAATTCTCATAAATATAAGCGGGTCCGATGTCAAAATGAAAGAAATGCATGAAGCTGCAAACTTGATAATGAATGAAGTTAATAATGAAGATATAAATGCTAAGATTGGATTGGTGGTGGATGAAAATTTAGGTAATAAAGTACAGATTACAGTTGTCGCGACCGGTATAACCGAGGACATTCCTGAGGCAAAGATTGATATTAATGCACGTAATGAAAATATCGATTTTCCGACCTTTAAGAGAAAACAGATAAAGAATGAAACCAAAGAGAAGGCCTATAACTCCAATGATCTTGAGGTGCCAACTTTTTTGAGAAGGCAGGTGGACTGAGCGTTTTGAACCTTGATGTAAGATAATGATGCATCAGGACATTGAGAGTGTATGTCTTGAGGCAAAAGGTTTCTTATGAATAGAATATATGATTTATTGATTATCGGCGCTGGGCCAGCAGGTTTGAGTGCGGGCATATACGGCGCCCGGGCTGGCCTGAATACTGCCATTTTGGAGAAGGGAATCCCGGGTGGGACAATAACAGTGACTGACTTGATTGAAAACTATCCGGCATTTCCTGAAGGCATATCCGGAAATCAACTGGCTGATTTAATGACGAAACATTGTCTTCGTTTTGGAGTAGAAATACATAACAAGGAAGTAAAGAAAGTGATTTCTGAAAAAAACATTTTCCTTACACAAACCACAAGCAGTGAATATTTATCAAGGAGCTTGATCATTGCCACTGGTTCATCACCACGCAGATTGAATATCCCTGGTGAAAAACAATTTTTAGGTAGAGGAGTCAGTTACTGTGCGACCTGTGATGGTCCTTTTTTCAAGAATCAGGATATAGCAATAATTGGATGTGGAAACTCAGGACTTCAGGAAGGAAGATTTCTTCTGAAATTCGTCAAGAGCATCACTTTTGTTGAATTTCTGCCTTATGTCACTGCGGACAAGATTCTGTATGGTTATTTCACGAATGAAAAAAGGGTAAATTTTCTCTTGGAACATGAGGTGGTTAGCATTAATGGTAAAGAAAAGGTGGAATCAATCAATGTAAAAGAAAGGAAGACCAATACAGAAAAAGTCATTAGTGTTGGTGGTATATTTATCTATGTCGGTCTGGTTCCAAATTCTGATTTTGTGAGAAATTATTTGAAGACCGATGAAAATGGTTTCATTTTTACAGGTGAGACCTTTGAGACTTCAGTTCCTGGCATCTTTGCTGCCGGTGATATCAGGGTAAAAAAAATCCGACAGGTAGTTGTGGCATGTAGTGAAGGTGCTCAGGCTGCAATCAGTGCCTATCACTATCTTGAAAAGAAGAATGGTTGATCACTTTATGTAATCACAGGTATTGTTCCTTGATTTTGTACAATAACTATATATACTAAAGAATGGACCGGATAATTCTCTATATCACAATAATCACCCTGCTCGTTTTTCTCATTTTATCAAAAATTTTCTCCCCCTTGTGGTTATTGTTGCTGGCTGTGTTTATTTTATGGCCATACCGCAGAACAGGTGAGGTTCGCCCATTATTTCTTATTTCAATTTTTCTATTATGTTTCTATATTGCTATTCGCTATTTTCCAGTATTGATACCCTTTATTATGGGTACAGGGATTGCTTATATCATTGGTCCTCTGGTTGATTTGCTGGAAAGGAAGAGAATCCCACGGACACCAGCAATTTTGATAATTCTTTTGCCCTTAATTGCAATCATTCCCTTGGTCTTATTCTTGTTGACAATCAACCTTATTAATGAATTGAAATTTCTTGTTGGAAAAATTCCAGAATTTGTTAACCGTAGCAAATTGTTGATTGATGTTGTATCGCAGCGGTTAGATGCAGTGGGTATCTATGTGGATCAGGAGCTCGTTTTGAATACAATAAGTAATTATCTTGGAACCATTATAAGTAGCATTATGCAGACGATAGGGCAGGTAGGTCAAGGGGTCAGGGGCATCATTTTGCTAGTTTACAATCTCATTCTCATTCCGGTCATTGCTTATATATTTCTTGCTGATCGTGAAAACATTGGTTTATGGTTCAAGAATCTATTGTCCGGCGGTGAACAGGAGAAATTCAACAGTTTCATTGAGCGATTGAATGTTAGTTTTTCACGCTATTTTCGCGGACAATTCATTTTGATGGTTATCGTCGGTTTCCTCGTCGGTTTTATGCTATGGCTATTAGGAGTAAGATATTATGTGTTTTTAGGGATTGTCGCGGGTATCTGTAATTTGATTCCCAATGTCGGTTTTGTGTTGAGCTTGATTATTGCTATTATTTTAGGCTTTTTTACACCGCCACCACTGCTTACAATATTAAAAATATTGGTGGTTTATTTAGGTGAACAGTTATTGGAGAATTTCTTCTTGGGACCGGTAATCATTGGTAGGGCAGCACGCTTAAATCCAGCAGTTGTGCTCCTGGCTCTTATCTTGGGTGGCGCAATTGCAGGATTCTGGGGATTGGTTCTGGCTGTACCAGTTGTAATTTTCCTGCGCGAGTTTCTAAACCATTTTTTCAATCTTAATTTATAAATCTTTATCCTGCTTCTGCTTCAGCAGTTTTTTCAGGTAGCAATTCTATTTTCTGAAACTTTCTAAATCCTGTTCCTGCAGGAATGATTCTTCCTACAATAACATTTTCTTTCAATCCTTCAAGATTGTCTACCTTTCCTTCAACTGATGCGTCAGCAAGGACCTTGGCTGTTTCCTGGAATGAAGCAGCAGAAAAGAATGATTCACTGGAAAGAGCAGCACGGGTTATACCCAAAAGAATAGGTCGATAAGTTGCAGGTTTTGCATGTTCATCTTCAGCAAGGGTCATAATCTTCTGATTCACTTCTATTACCCGTCGTTTATCAACGATTTCACCACTGACAAAAGGCGTTGAACCTGGGTCTTCAATTTTGACTTTCTGAAGCATCTGGCGAACGATTACTTCAATGTGTTTATCATCAATTTTTACATCTTGAATTCTGTAGACTTCTAATATTTCGTTGACCAAGAATCGCTGGGTCTCCATAGGACCTTTTATACGTAAAATATCGTGCGGATCAATAGGTCCTTCGCATAATGCGTCTCCTGCCCTTATCTGTTCGCCTGAATGAACTTTAAGATATCTTGAGGTTGCGATCTTATATACTTTTTTGTCGCCAACTTCAGGAGTAACCGTTACAACCCAGGTACCTTTTTCTTCTTCAATATCAACTTCGCCATCAATCTCTGAAACCACTGCCGCATCTTTTACATATTTCGCTTCAAAGAGTTCTTCAACTCTGGGGAGTCCACCTGTAATATCTTTGCTTTTGCCAATTTCTTTTGGAATCCGAGCGATCAATGTCCCTGGCGTTATTTCATCTCCATTCTTTACGAGAAGATAGGCACCTGCTGGAATTGAAAAATTCTTAATTTCCTTGCCCGATTTAGAATCGCAGATGAGCACCTTGGGGTGATGCTTGCGGAGACGGTCTTCAACAATCACTGATTGCTTTCCGCCTGATCTTTCATCAACCCAATTTTCCTGAAGTGTTATTCCCATAATTATGTCCACATATTTGACCTTGCCACCGACTTGCGCGACTATGGGTATTGAATAAGGATCCCATTCAAATAATATGTCATCTTTTTGTACACTTTGTTTTTCTTTTACATAGATAGTTGCCCCAATAGGGATGTTGTAAGTGAATTTTCTGTTTTTATCCTTGATGATGATCCGACCTTTGTCATTAAGACTCACAAATGTTCCATCTGCTTTTTGAACTGCAGAGATTCTATCAAAAACTATTTCACCAGAGAAATCAGCCTGTCTTTTCGTGCTTTCAGCAATTCTCAAGGCTGCACCTCCGCCATGGAATGTCCTCAGGGTAAGCTGGGTACCTGGTTCACCTATTGATTGTGCTGCCATGATTCCTACTGCTTCACCAATTTCAACCATCCTACCAGTAGCCAGATTCCTACCGTAGCATTTAGCACAGAGTCCCACAGGTGCTTCGCAGGTTAGAATTGAGCGGACCTTAACTTTTTCAACGCCGCTTTTCTCTATTTTTTCAGCAATATCATCAGTGATTTCATTCCCTGCTTGAATCAAAATTTGATTGGTGATCGGATCAATGATATCAATCAGGGCAACGCGACCCGCGATTCTTTCACTCAGTGGTTCTACAATTTTTTCGCCTTCTTTCAAAGCACTGATTTCCTGACCCATAATGGTTGCACAATCGTCAATTGTGATTGTGACATTCTGGGCAACATCAACAAGTCTTCTTGTCAGATATCCTGCATCAGCGGTTTTCAGCGCTGTGTCTGCCAGTCCTTTGCGCGCCCCATGGGTAGAAATAAAATATTCAAGGACTGATAAACCTTCTTTACAAGAAGATTTAATTGGTGTTTCAATAATCTGTACAGCGCTTACTTTGCGCTGGGGTTTGGACATTAATCCCCGCAATCCGCATATCTGATTTGCCTGATTTCTTGAGCCACGGGCGCCGGATTCAACCATCATGTATAACGGATTAAAACCATTTTGATCCTGCCCCAGTTCACTTATCAACTCTCCTTCAATTTCCATAGCAACTTTTGTCCATGTATCAATCACCTTGTTATATCTTTCAGTTTCAGAAATCAATCCTGCCCGATGGGCTTGATTGATTTGTGTTACCTCTTTTAACCCATCACTCCATATTTTATCTTTGTTTTTGGGACTTTTCATATCATCAATACCAATGGTCAATCCTGATTTAGTAGCATATTCAAAACCTGCCTTCTTTAAATTATCAAGGAGTTCAACGGTCCTTGCGGTTCCGAAGGTATTGAGACACTCATCAACAATTAATGCGATTTTTTTCTTGGTTAATGTTTCGTTTTTGAAACGCATTTCTTCAGGTAATAACTGATTGAAGATTACCCTGCCGGCAGTAGTCTTTTCTATTAACTTGTCCTTAAATCTGAATCTTATTGGTTCGTGCAATGTTAAAAATCCATTGCCTACTGCATAATATATTTCATCAATGTTATCAAAAGGTTTTAGTGTACCTGGCCTGTCCTTCAATTTTGTTAGATAATGCAAACCAATTACAATATCCTGAGTGGGAGTCATCAGTGCCTTTCCATTCGCTGGACTTCGGACATTATGTATGGAGAGCAAAAGCAAATAGGATTCCATTATTGCTTCTGGAGAAAGTGGAATGTGAACACTCATGGTGTCGCCATCAAAGTCTGCATTATATGGTACACACACGAGCGGATGAATGGCAATTGCGCGTCCTTCTTTCAAAACCGGCAAAAATGCCTGGATTGATACACGATGCAAGGTAGGGGCGCGATTTAGAAGAACAGGATGTTCCTTGATGACTTCTTCCAGGATTTCATACACCTCAGCAGAGCGCGAGCGTACCAGTCTGCGTGCACTCCTTTCTGAATCCACAACTCCTCTCTCTTCTAATTTTCGGATGATCATTGGTTTGAACAGTTCAAGAGCCATTTCCTTTGGAATGCCGCATTCATATAATTTCAATGTTGGGTCAACTACAATCACGGAACGACCAGAGTAATCCACCCTTTTACCGAGCAGGTTTCTTCTAAAACGTCCCTGCTTTCCTTTTAAAGCATCAGCGAGTGACTTTAATGGTCTGTTTCCCCTTCCTTTTATTGGTCTTGTTCGCCTTGAATTGTCAAGGAGCGCATCAACCGCATCCTGGAGCATTCTCTTTTCATTCCTGACAATCACTTCGGGAGTTTTTATTCCTGAAGTAAGCTGTTTTACTCGATTATTCCTTGTAATCACGCGCTTATATAGATCATTCAAATCACTGGTTGCATACCTTCCTCCTTCCAAGGCAACAAGCGGTCTCAAATCTGGCGGAATGACCGGAATTCTCGTAAGCATCATCCATTCTGGACGATTTTCTGAAAGTCTCAATGCTTCAACGAGCTTCAATTTGTTGAGCAGCTTTATTCTTCTTGCTTCAAGAGTTTCTTTTTCCAATCTTATTCTTAAATCCGAAGAAAGATTTTCCAGATCAATTTCCTTTAGAAGGTCATAAATTGGTTGTCCACCACTGTCAGCCCTGAATCCTTCGTAGTTCTTATCTCGGGTTGATTGATATTCTTCTTCAGTAAGCACTTTTCCTTTTGGCCAGGGGGAAGTGCCGGATTCAACCACGATATATGCCTCGTAATTTAGAATTGCTTCTAAACTGTTAATAGTCAAATCTAATAATAAGCCAATTTTGCTGGGTGGAATCTTGTAAAAGAATATGTGGGCAACTGGAACGGAAAGATCAATATGTCCCATTCTTTCTCGCCGGACCGAGGCTGGCAAAACCTCAACGCCACATCGGTCGCATATCGTTCCCCGATATTTTGCCTTTTTGTATTTTCCACAAGCACATTCATAGTCCTTAACCGGACCAAAGATTTTTTCGCAGAACAAACCGTCTTTTTCTGGTCTTTGGGTTCGGTAATTTATTGTATCTGCTCTTGTTACTTCTCCCTTTGACCAGGATAGAATTGTGTCCGGCGATACAAGACTCAATTTTATGCCTGTAAAGTCTGAAAGATCAGTTGATTCGTGCAAGTTATGCTTCATCAGTTTCCTCACTTTTTTCAAAATTCACATTCAAACACAGTCCTTGTAATTCCTTCAGTAGAACATTAAAAGATGCCGGTGCTCGTGGTCTTGGAGGATTTTTACCTCTAATCAACGCTTCATACATTGCTGCCCTGCCGTCAACATCATCAGATTTTACTGTAAGCATTTCCTGAAGAGTATATGCCGCCCCATATGCCTCCAATGCCCAGACTTCCATTTCTCCGAGTCTCTGTCCACCGAATTGTGCCTTACCCCCTAATGGTTGCTGGGTGATGAGTGAGTAAGGTCCGCTGGAACGGGCATGCATTTTCTCATCGACCATATGGATAAGTTTGAGCATATACATATTGCCGACCGTAATCTTAGAGTCAAATTTCATACCTGTACGTCCATCATAGAGTGTTACCTGTCCGTCTTCAGGCAAACCAGCCTCTTTTAATTTTTCCTTGATATCAGCTATATTGGCACCATTAAATACTGGCGAAAGTGCATAAAATTTCATTTTTTCAGCAGCCCAACCAAGATGGGTCTCCAGGATTTGCCCTACATTCATACGTGAGGGCACACCCAGAGGGTTTAATACAATATCAATAGGTGTTCCATCTGCAAGATACGGCATATCTTCTTCAGGCACTATTTTGGCTACGACGCCCTTGTTACCATGTCGTCCAGCCATCTTGTCACCAACTGCAATTTTTCTCTTCTGAGCAATGTAGATCTTTACTGTTTTTAGAACCCCATAAGGTAATTCATCTCCTCTGAGAAGTTTGTCTTCTTCCATTTTCTTATCAGCCTTAATCTTTTGTAATTGTTCTTCGCACTCCTGGATATACTTAACAACTTTCTCATTGACTTTCTGATTATCGGTAAATTGTTCATCAGCAGTTATTCTCTCAGCGGTAATGTTGTTGAAGAATTCCTCGTCAAAAGTCTGGTTTTTTTTCAGAATTACCCGATCTTTTTCATCTCTAATTGTAGAAGCCGCGGTCAATCCTAATAGTAAGGATTTCAATAATTCATTGCGTGATGCTATGGTTTCATTCTGTAATTGAGCGAATTCCTGTTTAATTTTCTTCTCACGTTCATCCATGACTGCCTTGGCAAGCGGATCTGTAGTACGGCGGGTAAGAACCCGGACATCAATCACCACGCCATCAACTCCTGGCTCTACCCGGAGGGATGTATCACGCACGTTGGTCGCTTTATCCACAAATATTGCCCTCATCAATCGTTCTTCGGGCGTCAGTTCGGTTTCTCCCTTGGGTGTAATCTTTCCAACAAGAATATCATCCGAGCCCACTTCCGCACCAATACGAACAATTCCGAATTCATCAAGGTCTTTACATAGAAATTCCGGTACGCCCGGAATATCCCGAGTTATCTCTTCAGGTCCAAGCTTTGTTTCTCTGACTTCACAGTCGAACTCAAGTATGTGAATTGAAGTGAAGATATCTTCTTTAAGCAATCGTTCACTCACAACAATAGCATCTTCAAAATTATAACCCAAATAAGGCAGAAATGCAACAAGTACATTCTTGCCAAGTGCAAGGATTCCTTCTTTTGTTGAATACCCATCAGCCAGCACTTCGCCTTTCTTTACATGGTCATCAATGTTGACCAATGGACGCTGGTGGATGCAGGTATTCTGATTTGATCGCAGGAATTTTGCAAGTTGATACTTTGTTTTTTTACCTCTACTGTTTCTGACTATAATTTTGTTTGCATCTACGTATTCAACAACGCCATCCTCTTCGGCAATCAACAATGTTCCTGAATCAAAGGCAATTCTTTTTTCCATACCGGTCTGGACATAGGGAATATCAGGGTTTATCAAGGGTACTGCCTGTCGCTGCATATTTGAACCCATCAAGGCACGATCCGCATCATCGTGTTCTAAGAAGGGAATGAGTGCGGCAGTGGGACTGAATACTTGCTCTGGAGATACATCCATATAGTGAACTTCGGCAGGCAAAACCAGAGGGAACTCTCCTTTTCGTCTGCATAATACTCTATCGGTCATAATTTTGCCCTGTTTGTCAATCGGTGTATTTGCCTGTGCTATGGTATACTGATCTTCTTCATCGGCTCTGAGAAAGACAAACTTATTTTTCACCACGCCATCTTTTACTTCCCAGTAGGGTGATACAATGAATCCGTAATCATCAATGCGGGCATAACTTGAGAGACTTGAAATCAAACCGATATTAGGTCCTTCAGGGGTTTCAATAGGACAGATACGACCATAGTGAGAATAGTGTACATCTCTAACTTCAAAACCCGCAGTTTGACGGGTGAGACCTCCGAGCCCTAAGGATGAAATACGACGCTTGTGTGTCATTTCAGAAATTGGATTTGTTTGTTCCATAAATTGGGAGAGTTGCGATGTCGTAAAAAACTTCATTATTATGTTAGAAACAAGATGAGGATTGATAAGATCCTGGGGTGAAAGGTCTTTTTCATCCATGAGTGAAGACCTTTCTTTAATATTCTGAATGAGCTGGGCAATTGCTAACTTAAATTGTGCCTCAAGTAACTCTCCAACGCGTCGGACCCTTCTGTTTCCAAGATGGTCAATATCATCAGGTTCAAATTCCTCATTGACAAAATGTAATAACTCTTGAAGGATTCTTATCAAGTCTTCCTTGGTGAATCTTGTGTTGGTTACATCCTTCTTAATGCCAAATCTTTGATTCAATTTAAATCGCCCCACCTCTCCAAGATCAAAATGAGCAAGGTCAAAAAGAAGGTCATTTACATATTGTACTGCATATTCTGGGGTTGGTGGTGGTATTGATCTCAATGTTGAATAGATTCTTCTTGCTGCGTCCTCAACAGTAGCTATATTCCCGGGGTCTTTTTTCAGGGTATTGGTTATGATTGTAACACCTATGTCATGGGAATTGATGATGCGCACTTTCTTAATTCCATTGTGGCTCAAAGCGTCATAATTGGAATCGTCAATTAAATCGCCAATCCCCACTTTGACCTCTCCAAAAGTGAAACTTTCAGCAAGAAAATAATTCTTCGCCTCAGCCAGGTCAATAACCTTTGTTGGAAAAAACATGTTAATTATGTCTTCATCCCTGACATAACCCAGACTCTTCAAAAATGTTGTTCCTAATATTCTCCTTTTACGATCAAGAATTGCCCAAAAAACCTTTTGTTGGTCAACAATGAATTCAATCCATTGCCCATGATAAGGGATTACCATAGCAGAATGGATATCATTTTCAGTACTGAAATATACGCCCGGTGAACGATGAATTTGGTTAACGATTACCCTTTCCACCCCGTTGATGATAAATGTGCCACGGTGCGTCATCAGAGGCAGGTCACAGAGATAGATCTCCTGTTCAATAACAGAACGAAGTTCGTTGTTGCCTTCTTTGCACAAAAGCTGAAAATTCACCCTTAGAGGAGCTGAATAATTAACACCCTTTTCAATTGCCTCCTGCATAGAGTATTTTGCGGCACCAAGCTTATGAGAGACATATCTGAGTTCGTACTTATTATGAATTCCGGACACCGGGAAAGAATCGGAAAAGATGTGCTTCAATGAAGTGTCCTTGAATTTCTTATAAGAATCGGTTTGAATTTCCAAAAGATGGGGCATATCAAAATTAGTTTTGCTCTTTGAAAAATCAATGACTTTATTCATATGCCTCCTACATCACTATTACAGTCAGGGGGTTGGGATGCTGGAAATCCAATCTCTCAACCCTAACCTAATGACTATTTTCACTTTACTTCAACCGTTGCCCCTACTTCTTCAAGCTTTGTTTTGAAACTCTGGGCTTCTTCCTTTGTGGCTCCTTCCTTTATTACCTTGGGAGGATTATCTACGATATCTTTTGCCTCTTTAAGACCCAATCCAGTAAGTTCTCGCAAGACCTTCAATACCTGAATTTTTTTATCACCACTGGCAGTCAATGTAATATTGAACTCACTTTTTTCTTCGGCAGCAGTTTTCGTAGTTTCTGTTCCGCCCAATTGTTGTGCAACGACCTGAACTGGTGCTGTGGCAGAGACGCCGAATTTTTCCTGAAGTGATTTAACCAGTTCAGAGAGTTCAAGGACAGTTAAATTGCTGATATCATCAACTAATTCAGCAACACTTCTTTTGGTTTTTGTTGTCATTTTACCCCCTTCTGACTATTTAATTCGTATTTTTGTTTTTTAATGCATCAATTGTATAGACAAAATTTTGTAAAACGCTGTTCAATGTGTTAACCAGATTGCCAATGATATTCAATGAACCAACGAGTGATTGCAAAAGTACATTTTTTGAGGGTATCTTTGCCAGTTCGTCAACTCCTCTGGCGTCAAAAACTGTACCCTCAATGAATGCACCTTTTATTTTCAATCCTTGAGTATCCCGCAGAATTTTGGTTGGTCCAAGTGGGTCATCATAAGCAATGGCAACGCCAAGCGGTCCGAAAAATTTGCTCTTTATTGCATCAATTTCGTATCCAAGTTCTTTGAATGCAAGCAAGCCAAGAGTATTCTTGATCACAAGGTAATTGCATTGATTTTTCTTCAATTCCTTTCGCAGGTTTTCCATCTGTTGAACATTTAGTCCTGTAAATTCCGTGAAATAAAATGCCTTTCCATTCTTCAATATCTCTGTGCTCTTTTTCAGGGTTTCAACATTTTTTTGAGATGGCATTTGTACCTCCTTCTCTTATTCCTCTGCTATTTGCTTTTCAAAAAATCTTTCTCGTTTAACTTTATCCCCGGACCGATTGTGGAAGAAATGGTTACCGATTTAATGAATTGCCCTTTGATAGTCGCGGGTTTGGCTGCAGTAAGGTCCTGCATAAGAGTCAAGATGTTTTCTTCCAGATGTTCAACTGGAAATGAAACCCTGCCCACTGGTGCGTGTACACATCCACCTTTATCAGATTTGAATTCAATTTTTCCCTTTTTTAGCGCCTTAACCTGAGTGCCTACTTCAAATGTTACTGTGCCGGTTTTCGGAGAAGGCATCAGACCTTTGGGACCGAGAATTTTGCCGAGTTTACCGACTTCAGACATCGTATCAGGCGTTGCAATAATACAGTCAAAATCCAGCCAGCCAGCCTTTATTTTTTCAATATATTCTTCAAATCCAACATAATCTGCACCTGCTTCCTGTGCTTCTTTTTCTTTTTCACCTTTGGTCAATACTAAGATTTTTTTTGTCTTACCAGTTCCGTGTGGCAGGTCCGTAGTCCCACGAATCTGCTGGTCTTGCTTTTTGACATTGATATTCAATCTTACAGCAACATCAACTGATTCATTGTACTTGGCACTGGCTATATTTTTAAGGGTTTCAATCGCCTCTTTCAAAGAGTATTTTTTGTTTTTGTCAATTTTGGCAAATGCTTCTTTATAACGTTTTGATCTTTTCATTCCTGCTCCACTGTGATGCCCATATTGCGCGCTGTACCTTCAATTATTTTAATCGCTTTTTCCAGACTATCACAATTCAAATCCTTCAATTTGCGCTGGGCAATTTCTTCAATTTGTTTCTTTGTAATTTTTCCCACTTTTTCGCGATTGGGTACAGCTGAACCTTTGGCAATGCCTGCTGCCTGTTTCAAAAGTACCGAGGCAGGCGGGCTTTTCAATACATAGGTAAAGGAACGGTCATTATAGATTGTAACTACAGCTGGAATAATCAAACCAGATAGATTCTTTGTTTCAGCATTGAACGCTTTGCAAAATTCCATAATATTTACACCATGTTGCCCAAGTGCCGGACCAACAGGTGGTGCAGGAGTAGCACTGCCACCGGGAATTTGCAATTTAACGACTGCAATGACTTTTTTTGCCATAAGGCTCCTTTCAGAAACTCTTCAGTTGATGAAAACCAAGTTCTATCGGTGTGGGTCGACCAAAAATTACGACCATCACCTTTACCTTTTCTCTTTCCGGATAAATTTCTTCTATAGTACCAATAAAATCCGTAAATGGTCCATCAGTAACAGTGACCCTTTCCCCTTTAGCAAAGGGTATCTTGGTCACGGTCTTCTTTTTTGACTCCTCAACCTGTGATAACAATGCCTCCACTTCATCAGCACTTAACGGTACTGGTTTGTTCTTAGAACCAAGAAAGTGTGTTACGCCAGGCACCGAATTGACAAGTTTCAATGCATCGTTTGTTGGTTCCATTTCAATCACAATATAACCAGGATACAGTCTTCTCTCTTCTGTTATTTTCTTTCCTTTCTTAATCTTAACAAGATTTTCAACCGGGATCACAATCCTGCCAAAACAGTCAGTCATAGCATTTTCTTTGATAACTTTCTCCAATATTTTTTTTACTTTCTGCTCGTGTCCGGTCAGAGTGTGAACAACAAACCAGTTCATTATTACCTAATGACAATACCTAACAGCCCTGTAAAAATTCGGTCAAGGACAAATATCAACGCCGCAACAAAAATAGAAATGACAATAACAATGATTGTTGAATTAACAAGTTCATTCTTTGTTGGCCAGGTAACCCTTTTCATTTCAAGAAAAATATTTTTTATATATTCCAGAATTTTATTCAACACTTTTTCACAAAAACAGGCCTGGAGGGATTTGAACCCCCACCCCTCCGGTTTGGAGCCGGATGCTCTGCCGTTAGAGCTACAGGCCTAATCATTGCTAATACCTAAAAGTCCCAAATACCTAAACGCCTAAAAATCTAATCAATTTGGCTTTCAGGTATTTAAAACTGCCGGAATTTTCCATAATCATTTTACTTCCTTATGAACCGTATGTTTTCGGCAGAATCGGCAATATTTTTTAATCTCAAGACGCGCCTGTTTTTTCTTGTCCTTTGTCGTTGTATAATTTCTATTGTTACAACTCGTACAAGCAAGAGTAATGATGACTCTCATTATTTATCCTTATTCCTTTCTGATTTAGCCATTTGCCCAATTATCATTCAA
>JBNAVN010000050.1:0-17303 GCA_049700315.1 bacterium | reverse complement strand
ACTATAAACAAGTACGAAAGAAAATTAATGTAGGGCAAACCTTTAGGTTTGCATTGATTTCTTGTAGTAGGGAATTCAGTCCCGTATTCATTGGATTACATTGCCTCCGATTCTCCGGGGCACCGAGGCTCCGATCCACCGATGACGAGCGGGCTTCGCAACCGCACAACGAAAGACGATTCTTATAAAAAAGGCTAAAGAGGGCTTAAAGGGGCTCAAGAAGGCTAAAAGGCAAGAGGGGAAGAAGGCGAGAAGGCTATGAACCCAGAAGGGAACTTCGGACTGCGGATTTCGGATCTCACCGTCAGACGAAACCGTATAACGATAAACGATTTTTTCAAGGATTATTATCGCGGTTAGGAAACCGCTCCTAAGGAATTCGGGTGAAAGGTGAAGCGTGGAACGTGAAACGGATAAAACAAAAAAACTTACGATTAACAAAACCGTATAATGAAACGGCAGCGAAACCGTATGACGACAAACCATTTTTATTGACATCCTGTAGATTTTTCCATATAATTTTATATGGGAATCACCAGTAATGATTACCAGAAGATTATTGATGCACTAACAAGAGTTGCAAATGGCGATTTGACAACAGAACTCATCTTGCAAACTGATGACCCAGATCTAAATGCAATTGCTCGGGCTTTCAACAAAATGATCCGAAAATTAAAAACCAACATAAGCGAATTGAGGGATTCAAACCGTCAGACAGAACTTATGGCAAAGAGGCTAAAGAAAATCTTTGATGGCAGTAGAGATATTATCATTTTTATAAACAGATATGGGACCATTGTTGATATCAACAAGAGCGTGAAAGATATTCTTGGTTATGACCCTGATGATCTGGTGGGCAAACATTTTGCCAAGGCAGGAGTGGTTTCAGAAGAAGAGATACCGCGACTGCTGGAAAGATTTGATGTTGCGATAAAAAAAGGTGTTGGCAAAGATTTACTGGAAATAAAGTTTAATACAAAAAGTGGCAACAATCTCTGTATGGAACTGAGTATGAAACTCGTTGGGAGCGGAGAGGACATTGAGGGTGTTATAGTAATTTTGCGTGATATTACCAAACACATAGAGGCGGATGCAAAACTAAAGGTGGAAAAAGAGAAACTACGTTCTATTGTATCATCAATGGAAGATATTGTTCTGATTGTTGATGAAGATTTACATCTTATTGAATATTACGAATCTTTAGCCGCCCAGGAAAACATTGTATTTGTTTCTCTAAAAGGATATGTTGGTAAATCCATAAAGAATTTTTTCCCCAGGGCAATTGCGACTGAAATGGAAAAAACCATACTATACTGCCTGAAGACAGGACAGATACAACAAATTGATTATCCTCTTGTGGCGCATAAGAAAATGTTATGGTTCAGTGCCCGGATAGCACGACTCCTGGATTCTTACGGGAATACAAGCGGTGCATCCATTTTGATACACGATATTACACAACAGGTAGATGTTGAAAAAGCATTGGAGCAAAGCGAGGGGAAATATCGCGGAATATTTGAACAGTCACCTCAGGGGCTCATAATTCTTGACGCTGACGGTCGGATAACTGATGTCAACAAGAAGATATGCGAATGGCTGGGATATAAACGTGAAGAAATGATTGGAAAAGACCACATAATGTATCCTTTTCTTACAAAGTCTGGAAAAATAGTGGCAATGCGAAAATTTGTTCAGCGACTGTCAGGAAAATTTGTTCAGCCGTATGAACTTGAATTTGTTGCAAAGGATGGAACAACTTATGTTGGCGAAGTTGACGCAAGACCAATTAAAAATGAAGAAGGAAATATTGAGTTGCTTGTTGTAATGGTTACCGATGTGACAAAAAGGCGCTAATTTCCTCCTATTGGTTTCATTTTCAAGGCAATATCAATAGCCGGTGCGGAGTGGGTCAAAGCACCAATTGAGATGAAATCAATATCAAGTTCTGCATAATTTATAATATTATCAAGATTAATTCCCCCACTCACTTCAATTTCAATCTTTTTACTATTATTACGCACGAGTTTTGTTGCCTGGTCAATCTGTTCAAGATTCATATTATCAAGCATTACGCGATTGACACCGAGCCCGATTGCCTCAATTAGTTCATCAATGGTTTTTACCTCAACTTCAATAAAAAGTCTTTTCTTCTTACTATTTTTTCTTACTGCATTTACCGCATTTGTGATACTGCCAGCGATTTCAATGTGATTGTCTTTTATCAGGACCATATCGTATAAGCCAAATCTGTGGTTGTAACCGCCACCGGTCTTGACTGCATATTTTTCAACCAATCTCAGACCAGGTGTAGTTTTGCGTGTATCCAGGATTTTGATACGTTCGCCAACAGTCTTTACAAATTTGTGCGTGAGTGTGGCTATACCGCTGAGTCTTTGAAGGAAATTCAATGCGGTTCGCTCTGCTTTCAGACAACTTGCTGCTGGTCCAATTATGGTTGCGATTGTCATACCAGGATTGAATTCTGCTCCATCTTCCATTTTCGCCTCAATGTTTATATTTCTGTCAATTTCTTCAAAGACTATCTTTGCGATGTTTATCCCGCAGAGAACACCATCTTCCTTGGGAAAGATTATGCCAAGCGTCTGTGCATCAGGAGGAACGATTGAATCGGTTGTAATATCGCCTTTACCGAGATCTTCTCTTAACGCATTTCTTACAATTCTTCTTATTTTATTTTCAAAGTTCTTGATATTACCTCCTTTCTTTGCGGTTAGAAACCAGTTCTATTCTTCTTAGAATATCTTTTATTATTTCTCTCCATTTTTTTCTTGATTTCCTTTATTCTGTCTCTTAATTCTGCTGCCCTTTCAAATTCCATTAAAGATACTGCATCTGCCATTTCTTTATACATTTTTTCTATCTCATCAAAGGTGATTTCTTCTTTGTTGTCAGATGTCAAACGGTCAGCAACGGATGTTGCCCTTAAAATTTCTTCTTTTGTTTTTACAATACTCTGAGGAACGATATTGTGAATTTTGTTGTATTCCATTTGTTTATTCCTCCGCCGCTCCATTTCAGCGAGTGCTCTTCTAATTGAGTCGGTCATTTCGTCGGCATACAGGATTACCTCACTACGTACATTTCTTGCAGCCCTGCCCGCAGTTTGAATCAAAGATCGCTCACTTCTCAAAAATCCTTCCCGGTCAGCATCCAGGATTGCGACAAGTGCAACTTCAGGTAAATCAAGCCCTTCTCTTAATAGATTTATGCCAACAAGAACATCAAACTCACCGAGCCTGAGACTGCGCAAAATTTCTACTCTCTGAATAGCATCAATTTCAGAATGCATATAACGAACCCTTATTCCAATTTCATTCAGATACTGGGCAAGGTCTTCTGCCATTTTTTTGGTAAGTGTTGTTACCAGTACGCGTTCATTTGTTGCCACCCTTTTCTGGATTTCATTTATCAGGTCATCCACCTGATTGTTGGCAGGTTTTACTGTAACCTCTGGGTCAATTATTCCTGTAGGCCTGACAATTTGCTCTATGATACGGTTATTAGATTTCTTTATCTCCCATTCTGCGGGTGTTGCAGAGATACAGATTGCTTGGGTTATCAAAGCTTCAAATTCTTCAAATTTTAATGGTCTATTTTCCAATGCTGATGGTAATCTGAATCCGTATTCTACGAGGGTTGTTTTTCTTGAATGATCACCTTCATACATTCCCTGAATCTGGGGGATTGTTACATGGGACTCATCAATCACCATCAAAAAATCTTCGGGAAAATAATCTATCAAACAGAAAGGTCTTTCACCCGGTTTTCTTCCGGAAAGGTGCATTGAGTAATTCTCTATACCCGGACAATAGCCAAGTTCCAACAGCATTTCGCAATCAAATAATGTACGCTGGAGCAAACGCTGTGCCTCAAGGAGTTTGCCCTGTTTTTCAAATTCAGCCACCCTTTGTTCAAGTTCAATCTTTATGTTCTTAATTGCTTCTTCAATCCTTGGTTTTGTGGTAATGAAGTGTTTTGCCGGAAAAATTATCACTTCGTCAAGTTGATCAAGGATATGCCCGGTCAAGGGATCAAAAATCTGAATTTTTTCAATGAAATCGTTATAAAACTCTACTTTTATGCTATTTTTTTCATCAGCGGGAAATATATCAACGGTATCACCACGAACCCGGAATGTCCCCTGAGTAAATTGAATGTCGTTGCGCTTATACTGAATTTCAACCAGTTGATTCATCAATGATTCTCTGTCCTTTTCAACACCCCTTTTTAAGAAAACAACAAGTTCTTTGACTTCGTCAGGCGAGCCAATGTTGTAGATACAGGAAACCGATGCGACAATTATGACATCGTCTCTGGTGAGAAGGGAAGAGGTTGCTTTCAGCCTGAGCCGTTCAATTTCTTCATTTATTGAGGCGTCTTTTTCAATGTACAGGTCACTTGCTGGAACATATGCTTCAGGCTGATAATAATCATAATAGGAAATAAAATATTCAACTGCATTTTCTGGAAAAAATGATTTGAATTCACTATATAACTGGGCAGCGAGGGATTTATTGTGGGAGATAACCAGAGTAGGCCTCTGGATACGTTCAATTACATTGGCAATGGTAAATGTCTTGCCTGAACCAGTAACTCCGAGCAAGGTTTGGAATCTGTATCCTGATTTAATTCCCTGGACTAATTCTTCAATTGCCTCAGGCTGGTCTCCAGCAGGTCGGAAATTTGATACCAGTCTAAAATTCACGCCTGATTATCTTGAATGTCTTGCCCGGGATTGATAATCTCAGTTGTTGAGTAGTAATAATAATTTTGTCTCCCGTTGTTAAATCAGTATATGTGCCGTTCCAGACGGGTAATACAGTATAGGTCTGATTGATACCGCTGTTGATTATTGTGATGATGCCACCGCGGTCATAGGCATAAACCTGATTGATGTCGTTAACATACAATGTATAAAAGTATTTGTTGTTGAGCAAAGGATTTGTCTTGCGGATAATTATGAGTTTCTTAATTTCTTCAAGCAAATTTCTATTTTGTTTCTGTGCTTCCCATGGAAAGCTTCCCATATTGAAGAGTCTACCTTCGGTCATTCCAATTTCATCACCGTAGGTGATTACTGGTGAACCGCAGAAAGTGAAGATGAACGCATAGATAAGCAAGAGATTATTCATATCTGTCAGACTTGTTATCCTTTTCTCAAAGTCGCTCAAGTCAATTAAATTTGCCAGATTGACCTGTGCTGGAGTGTAGAAAAGTATTCTTCTCAATTCAATATCAAAATCGCTTGTTGCTATGGTATTCTTGACAAAATATTTTACTACTAATTCTGAAATCTTTCTGTTTACCGTTGCATCAAATCCATTTACACCAACATTGTCAGAACAGCCTGAGACGATCATGCCCGGGTATTTTTTCCTTAAGGTGTTTTTCAAATCACGCACAAAATCCGCTTCAATCTTTGGATCTTCGCCAATGTAGACACCATCAAATCCAAAGTGCAACCAGTAATCAATATAACCGATCAAATATGCCCTCAGTAACATATCCTTCAGATTCAGTCTGGGAAAACGACCATCCTCAAGCCAACATTCATAGGTTGGAGGAGATGTTTTTATTGGCAGGGTGTTGATAAGATACCAACTGTAGTATTTGGAGGTTGTACCATTTTTCACAATGTCTGAAAAAGCAGGAAAATTATATCCAGTGTGGGTAGCAATAAATTTCAATACAATACGTTTTTTCGCCTTGTGGATTTCACTTATTAAAGTTTTTAGTTCTGTGGTGTCGCCAAAACCCGGGTCAAGCATAGCATAGTCACCTGGATTGTATTTATGGTTTGAATTTGCAGAGATGATCGGTTGCAGGAATAATACATCAAAATCTAAGGAATCAAGATAGGGAAGTTTCTCAATGATTCCAGCTAAGTCACCGCCGTAAAAGTACTCTTTATCTGCAGTCCTGCCCCAGGTAACGACTCCGTCAGGGTCGTTTGTTTTGCGGGAATTGAAAAAGCCGTCGGGAAATATACTATAGTAAATTTTTCCATATGTCCATTCAGGAACCGAGAAAATAGGTTGTATACACCTGAATTTACCATTCTGTGGTAGGATCAGGGAGTCATTTGCATCCCGCACAAGAATCTGGTACACAAGATTTGAATCAAACCGACCGATGTCCGCAGTAAAGTAATCATATTTATTTTCCTGAAAGCTGAGGTTCATTTTTGTTCTTTTATCTGCATGTAATACATATGCTTCAAGGATCGAACCTTTGTTCGCTCTTAATTTTATCTCACCCATCCAGGGATTTGCATAGAAAATATTATCAGGATTATGATTTAGTGCATCTGGCGTTATTGCACTTGCAATAATTGCGCAAGTGAATATTACAATAATTGTCTTTTTCATACACAGAATTTTACTCAAAGGAGAAGGTTTGTCAATAGGGAATATGAGGTGATGCATATACTTAAGCCTTCAAGCACTACTTGACAGTGCATTCTTTTTAGTTATCATAGATATATGGTGAGCGAACGAGAATTCTTGATGAAGAAGATAATTGGTGTGTTGTATGGTGGTTGGTCTTCGGAGAGGGAAATTTCCGTGGGGTCGGGTATGACGGTTGTTGAATCCCTTCAAAAACAGGGATTCCAGGTAAAAGGCATTGATGTTGATAAGAATTTCATAAGGAAACTTCGTGGAATTGATATTGCTTTCATTGCCTTGCATGGTAAACCTGGTGAGGATGGCACAGTGCAGGGAATTTTAGAATTTTTGGGGATTCCATATACCGGCTCCGGTGTTGTTGGTTCGGCGATAGGTATGGACAAGATAATATCCAAGTATATTTTTGAGTCCCGGGGAATTCCTACACCAGAATTCTATTATGAGAAAGAAATTGATGTTGATAAAATCATTGAAAAGCTTGGATTGCCGTTGGTAATCAAACCTCGGGCTGAGGGTTCAAGTGTTGGTGTGTTTATTGTGGAAAATCGTGAGGATATGCTAAAAAAGATCAAATCAATCACAAAAAAGTATCCTGATTTATTTTTTGAAAAATATATTCCCGGGATTATGGCAACCTGTGGTATTCTAAATGAAATTCCACTACCGGTTCTTGAGATTGCTCCCAAAAAGAGAAAATTCTATGATTATAAATCCAAATATACTAAAGGAATGACTGAATATATTATCCCTGCGCGTTTGCCTGAGGAACAGTATAAGAAAACCCAGAGTTTCGCACTTTCAGCACATCAATCAATCGGGGCTTACGGATTCTCCCGGGTGGATTTTGTTTATGACAGTGAACACAATCCCTATGTCCTTGAGGTTAACACCATTCCGGGGTTACTGCCTGAGTCAAACCTGCCCCTTGAGGCAAGGGCGATTGGTTTGAGTTATGATGAACTGATATTTGAAATATTGAAAACCGCTCTATCCAGAATTCAGAAATAGCATTTTCTTCTGTAGTTATTATACTTTTCCACTAAGTTGTTTATCATAGGCAAAAATGCTGAAGATGCCACCGGTGTGAATAAAAATCACTTTTCTGTATTTTTTTCTCTCTAATTCCTTTAGCATTCCGTAGAATGCCTTACCTGTATAGACAGGTTCAAGCACGACTCCCTTTTTTGCAAGTATTTTTATTGTTTCAATTTCTTCAGGATAGGGAATGCCATATCCTTTGCCTACAAATCCATTTATGAGATTGATGTCTTTTGATTGGACTTTAATTTTCAGATTAAATCTATCAATTGCTTCTTCACAGATATCCATTATCTTATTTGTAAAATATTCAACTGTATCACAGATTATTATGCCATTCAGGTCAACACTGAGTCTCGCCAATTTTTTCCCCATCAGGAGTCCTGCATAGGTCCCACCCGAGCCGACCGCACAGTAAATTGCATCAATCTTTTCCTCTTTGATGAATCTTACCATTTCTTTCATACAATCAACATAGCCAAGTGCACCAACTTCATTTGAGCCACCTTCAGGAATTACATAGGCACTTTTGCCCCGGAGTTTTCTTGCATAATTCTGCATAATTTCCATTCTATGGTCGTATTCTTCCGGTGTAATAAATTTTATATTTGCACCGAGGAGCTCATCAATCAAAAGATTTCCGGTATAAATCGTTTTTCCTTTTGTCCTCAACAATAAGTGGCAATCAAATCCAAATATTTTACAGAAAGCAGCAGTTGTCCGGCAGTGATTTGATTGTGCCGGACCACAGGTAATTATCGTATCACATTTTTTGTTTCTTGCATCAGCAACTAAATATTCAAGTTTTCGTGCTTTGTTGCCTGAGATCAAAAGTCCATTAAGGTCATCACGCTTTAAATATATTTTTGTCCTTTGGTGGATGTCTTTTATCTCTTCAATTGGTGTTGGTTTTGTTATCTTTACGGGTTGAAGAATTTTTGTATTTTTCATATATCTCCTTTGCCAATTCTAATCCCTGCTCTTTTGTAGTAATTTTACCTTCAATCTGCAAATCCAATAGTTCCTGCAGGATTATCTTGAAGACTGGACCTGGTTTTAATCCAAGGGCAATCAAGTCATAGCCATTTACCAACCTTTCAATCTTTGGTTTTGCTTCATCAGCCCTTTTTAAAGCAATCATTCGTAAAAATTTCTCTTCCAGATGCTTTGTTCGTCCGCCTGTAGCATAACCGTCTGCCCAGGCGAGCATCATTGCACCAAAATAGTCTTCACCAAGGTCCCGGAAGAACCTTCTTATTGCCCTGTCGGTCAATTCGTCATTTGTTGAAAGAAGGTGAGGCCTCATATGTTCCTTGACCAATTTCTTAATTACCTGAATATCATTGCGTGAGAGTTTTAATCTTTTGTATCCTATTGTTTCAACAATTTTTGCTCCTTTTGTATCGTGACCATAAAAGTGAACATCGCCTTCCTTCAACAGAAACGTATCTGGTTTGGCGACATCATGGAACAAGCCAGCAAGTTTAAGCAGTGCTTTTCTTTTGCTAACGGCAAAGTAATTGGAGAATTCAGGTTCTAAATTTTTGAAAAATCCTTTTTTCATCAATTCTTCAAGTGCATTATATGTATTCAGAGAGTGGCCCCATAAGAAAGCATCTTCAATTATCTTTTTTGCTTCAGGAAATATTTGTTGAAACAATCCCAGGTCATTCATCTTTGAAATTGTTCTGTATGAATTTGATACTGAAATAATTCGGAGGAATTCATAACCTATCCTTTCGCCTGCAATTTTCTTAAGGTTAACACATTTTGCCTGTTTGTAAAATTCCTTTTCAATTTTGAAATTCAATTCCAGGGCAAACCTGAATGCCCGTAATACTCTTAATGGATCATCTTTGAGTGAATTTTCTGTTGTTAAGCGAATGGTCTTATTTTTGAGGTCCTTTATACCATTGAGCGGGTCAAAAAAAATGAATGAATCCAGATCTACTGCCATTGCATTTACTGTAAAGTCACGCCGCAGCAGATCCTTTGTGATCGTTTCCTTATAGCCAATAAAATCATAGATGACATTGTCTTTCACGACCCTTGCTTCATCATCGTCTTTGCTCAGAAGAACAAAAGCCCCCTTTATGGCTTTCGCAACCCGTCGTCCAAACCGAATGCCTGAGCCTGCCACAGCGAAATCGTAATCATTCGGTTGTATGTCCAGCAATATGTCTCTGATTGTGCCTCCGACAAGGTAGAGTTTCTGCCTTCGTTTTAGCGCAGTAATCTGTCTGATGTGTTCATCGCCCTTTATCCGTTCAACAAGTTCTTCCATGGTTTATATTTTATCCAGGCGCAGGGCTATGTCAATGGAACAGACATGGATTTTCAATTTGAAATGATTACATCACAAATATGATTATTGACTTCAGAAGAAATTTTGTTAAAATACATTATGCGGAAGATAGCAATCTGCAATCAGAAAGGTGGCGTGGGTAAGACAGCAACTGCAGTAAATTTGTCGGCTGGTCTTTCTCTTGCAGAGCGGAGAACATTGCTTGTTGATTTTGACCCTCAGGCAAATGCTACAAGTGGTATTGGCATTGATTACAAAAATCTTGAGGTCTCGGTCTATGACTGTCTTTTTGAACCAACACTAATAAAGGACGCTATTATCAAGACCAAATGGTTATTTCTCTCGGCGCTACCTTCAATACCGGATTTGGTGGGCGCTGAAGTTGAACTTGTTTCGGAAAACAATCGGGAGCAAAAATTGAAAATCGCCCTTAGTAATATTGAAACAGAATATGATTTTGCAATAATTGATTGCCCGCCTTCTCTGGGACTACTGACTTTGAATGCGCTGGTTTCCTGTGACAGTGTCATTGTACCGATTCAGTGCGAATACTATGCCCTTGAGGGACTTGAAAAATTATTAGGAACATTGAAAACCGTGAAAGAAAATCTAAATCCTGATTTGAAGATTGAAGGCATACTTTTGACAATGTTTGATGCGCGATTAAATCTTTCAAAGGATGTGGTTGAGGAAATTAGAAAGCATTTTACCAATTCGGTATTTGATACAATTATTCCCCGTTCAGTTCGTATCGCTGAGGCACCATCATTTGGCAAATCAGTTATTCATTATAATATTTCTTCTTCTGGTGCCCAGGCATATCTGCATTTGACAAAGGAGATTTTGAACCATGCGTAAGCGATCGCTTGGCAAAGGAATTGAAGCACTTATTTCACAGGAACAAAAAAGCGTGCTCCAGGAAGGGTTCAGAATGATTCCTGTAACAGACATAAAGCCCAATCCATATCAGCCAAGAGAAAAGATAACTGAAGAGAGTATTAGAGATTTAGTAAATTCAATAAGAGAGAAAGGGGTTATTGAACCGATTATTGTGAAGAGATGGAACAATCAATATATCCTGGCAGCAGGTGAAAGAAGATTCCGTGCAGCGCAGATCGCCGGATTGACTGAGATACCCGCAATTATCAAGGACCTTTCTGAACAGGAATTATTGGAGATCGGACTGATTGAAAATCTCCACCGCGAAGATTTGAACCCAGTTGAAGAGGCACTTGCTTATGAACAACTTAATAAGAAATTCAATTTGACCCATGAGCAGATTGCACAGCTTGTTGGAAAAGATCGCTCTACGATTACAAATGTCTTGCGACTTTTGACACTGCCGGAAAAAATTAGGGGATACTTGAAGAAGGGACGGATCCAGGAAGGGCATGCCCGTGCAATTCTCTCTCTGGATAGCGAAATAAAAATGCTTCAGGCTGCCGATAGGATAGTAGAGAAAAATCTTTCAGTACGGGAGGCAGAAAAACTAATCAAAAGATGGGCAAAGATACCAAAGATCAGACCTGGTAAAGAAAAAGAACCGAATCTATTGATGCTTGAGGATGAACTTTCAAAGATATTGAGAACCAAAGTTGCAGTGGAGTGGAAAAGAAACAAGGGTTCAATAACTATCTATTGTTTAAGTCTGGAGGATTTTAACCGTATTTATGAACTCCTGCGAAAGACAAGAAGGAATTGAAAGATGAACTCAGTACAGAGCAGAGTTTAAAAAAAGGAGGTCATTGCATGTATAAGGGTTCTTATGTTGCAATAGTTACCCCTTTCAAAGATGATAAACTGGATGAAATGGGGTTAGTGAAGAATCTGAGGTTTCTTACTGAAAATGGTTCTAATGGAATTGTTGCCTGTGCGACAACCGGTGAAAGTCCGAATCTCAGCGATGAAGAATATGAGCGCGTGATAAAAATTTGTCTTGAGCAGACAGGCGGCAAGATACCAGTGATCGCTGGAGCAGGCACAAATTCCACAACAAAAACAATAAAGAATGTCCGTCGTGCACAAAAATTGGGGGTCAATGGTTTATTGATTGTAACACCTTATTATAACAAGCCGACCCAGCAGGGTTTGTATCAGCACTACAAGACGGTGGGTAGTGAAACTGACCTGCCCATTATTATTTACAATGTCCCGGGAAGAACCGGTGTGAATATTCTACCCCAGACTGTAGCAAAACTCGCAAATGATTGCAGAAATATTGTCGCGATAAAAGAAGCGAGCGGTAATCTTGACCAGGTTTCAGAACTTGTAAGCCTCCTGGGTGATGGATTTGATATCCTTTCCGGTGACGATTCGTTGACTCTGCCGATGCTGGCGATTGGGGCTAAGGGTGTGATCTCGGTAATTGCAAATATCTTTCCGAAGGATGTTGCTGATATGTGTCACTTTTTCATAAATGGCAAATTTGAAGAAGCAAAGAGATTGCATATAAAGATGTTTCCTGTGGTAAAGGCACTATTCATTGAGGCAAATCCTATCCCAGTTAAGAAGGCAATGGAACTGATGGGATTTCCTGCGGGTGTTCCCAGACTTCCTCTGGTGCCAATGAGTGAAGAAAATACTGCAATCCTTCGTAAGAGGCTTATTGAGTACGGAGTTAAGGTATGTTAAAGATTATTCTCTGTGGTGCTGCAGGTAGAATGGGCAGGGAGATCATTACCGCTGTTCAAAGAAGCAAAGATATAGAAATAATTGCGGGCATTGAAGAAAAAGGCAATTCTTTTGTCGGTAAGAATGTGGAAGATATTCCAATCTACGATGATGTTCTCAAAGTAATTGAACAAGCAGATTGTATTGTGGAATTCACCAGCCATAAGGCGACAATGGAAAATCTAAGGAAATCAGCGGAATTCAAAAAACCCTATTGCATCGGCACAACCGCATTTTTGGATGATGAACTTTCAGAGATCAAAGATTTTTCCAGATCTTTTCCAATTTTTTTAAGTCCGAATATGTCCCTGGGTGTAAATCATCTTCTGAACCTTGTCAAACAGACAACGCAGATTCTTTCTGATTATGATATTGAAATTATTGAAACCCACCACCGGGCAAAAAAAGATGCACCTTCAGGGACTGCCCTATCAATCGCAAGCAAAATAATGGAAGTTAGATCTGATATCAAAATTGTCTTTGGTCGGCACGGGACTGGCGATGAAAGAAGTAAAAAAGAAGTATGTATCAATGCAGTAAGGGGTGGAGATATTGTGGGCGAACATCGGGTATTGTTTCTTGGACAGGGAGAATTTCTTGAACTTAGACACTATGCTACAAACAGGCAATGCTTTGCATCCGGAACAATTGAGGCGGTTAGATTTATCGTCAGAAAAAGTGCAGGTTTGTATTCAATGGTTGACCTCATGAAAGATTTTTTTAGTAAGGAGTGAAGGAGGTAATTTTGATCTGGAAGAGTGGAATAACAAAAATTGAACCAAATCATATTGTGACGAGGGGCTATCGTCAGGAGGATTTGATTGGTAATGTTCCTTTTGCATCAGCATTTTTTTTGCTGATAAGAGGCAGATTGCCCAATGACCGAGAGGCAAGGATGATAGATGCCATAATCACTGCTTCAATTGATCATGGCACCACACCACCAACTACGCACGCTGCACGCATTGTTGCGTCTGCCGGGGTACCCTTACCTACAGCAGTGGCCGCGGGCATTCTCGCAGTAGGTGATGTGCATGGGGGAGCAATTGAAGATGCTGCAAGGATTTTGCAGGATTGGGTGCGGAAATTGAAAAAAGAAAATTGGAATTACGAGCAGACTGCTCAGGATTTATTAAATACAATGAAGTCAGCGGGCAAGTATATGCCAGGTTTTGGGCACCGAGTTCATACCCAGGATCCGCGCACAAAAAGACTGTTTGAACTTGCAGAAGAGCTTGATATTGCAGGTGACCACATTGGTTTGACAAAGGCAATTGAGAATGAATTCGCCAAAACAAAACCTCTGCCAGTAAATGTTGATGGTGCCATTGCTGCGATCATTTCGGATATGGATTTTGATTGGCGTCTGGGAAAGGCATTCTTTTTGCTTGGCAGATGTGCAGGACTAATTGCCCATGCCTATGAAGAGATGATGCGTGAGAAACCGATGAGGCGGATGTGCGAACAGGAAGTTGAGTATGATGGACCATGGGAAAGAGACCTTCCATTGAATTCTGAATCCCAATAATTCAAAATAAATAAAATGACAATCGCGGAAAAAATTCTGGCAAAGGCAAGTGGCAAGAATAAAGTAGTCCCCAATGAGATTGTGATGGCAAGGGTTGATGTGGCGATGTCCCATGAGAATGCTGATGTGGTGTTAAAATCCTTTCAAGAAATTGGCGTCAAGAAGGTATGGGATCCTGAAAAAATAGTCATTCTTTTTGACCACAGAATCCCTGCTGAATCAGAAAAGACTGCGACGACCCATAAGCGAATAAGAGAATTTGTAAAGGAACAGGGGATTAAAAATTTCTATGATTTGAAAGAAGGAATCTGCCATCAGATTTTACCTGAATTTGGTCATTGTCGGCCAGGTGAGGTTCTTGTTGGAACCGATTCACATACTACAACCCATGGTGCATTTGGCACATTTGCAACAGGGATTGGTGGAACAGAAATGGCGGGTGTCTGGGCAACTGGAGAGCTCTGGCTAAAGGTACCTGAGTCTTTCAAAATTGTAGTAAGCGGTAAATTCCGTAAATATGTTTCAGCAAAGGATTTGATTCTTTATATAATAGGACAATTAAAGGCAGACGGTGCTGATTATAAATCAGTTGAATTCTGTGGTCCGACAATCTCAGATATGTCAATTTCATCAAGGATGGTTATAACAAATCTTTCAATGGAGATGGGTGCAAAGAATGCCTTTGTATTACCGGATGAAAAAACGATAGAATTTGTCAGAAGCAGGACAGATAAGCCATTTGAGGTTGTTCTCCCGGATGAAGATGCTGATTATGTTAAGACCTTTGAATATGATGTTACTGATTTAAGACCACAGATTGCCTGTCCCCATTCAGTAGATAATGTTAAGCCAGTAAAGGATGTGGCAGGGTTAAAAATCCATCAGGTTTTGATTGGCTCCTGTACCAATGGCAGGCTTGAGGATTTAAAGATTGCTGCAGAGATACTTGAAGGCAAAAAAGTCTATCCTGATGTGCGACTTTTAGTCATTCCTGCATCGCGCCAGGTCTATCTTGAGGCATTGAAGGCAGGATACATTGAAATATTTTTGAAGTCAGGGGCGCTTGTCTTAAATCCTGGTTGTGGTCCCTGTTTGGGTGCACACCAGGGATTGCTTGCATCTGGAGAGGTTTGTGTTTCTACCACGAATCGCAATTTCAAAGGTAGGATGGGAAGCCCGGAATCTTTTATATATCTGGCATCACCAGCCATAGCAGCAATATCAGCGATCAAAGGTGAAATTACGGAGCCGTTATGATTGAAGGTCGTGTATATAAATTTGGCGATGATATAAACACTGATGATATATATCCTGGTCGGTATCTTTCTATCACGACTGACCGGCAGGAGATGGCGAAACACTGTTTTGAACTTGCCTATCCTGATTTTCTGAAATCTGCAAAACCTGGCAATATCATCGTTGCAGGAAAGAATTTTGGTTGTGGCTCATCCCGGGAACAGGCAGCAACCTGTCTGAAGTATTTTGGGATAAGTTTGGTGATTGCTGAATCTTTTGCCCGGATATTTTATCGTAATGCAATAAATCTTGGATTGCCGATATTGATTGCACCGGGCATAACAAAAAAAGTTGAACATAATGACACCCTTGAAATTGATTTGAAAAAAGGTATAATAAAAAATATGAGAACTAATGAAAGGATTGAAGTGATTCCTTTGCCTTCTTTTATTCTGAATATACTTGATGAAGGTGGTTTAATTCCTTATTTAAGAAAAAAATTGGGAATAAAAGATAAGGGGGGAAACAAATGAGATACCGTCTTATAAAAGATGAGATTGCCTATACCGGTGAGCAATTGAGAAGTAACTTCGCATATACTACATTTGGTATCGTTGGCGATTCAATAATTGCCTTTTGTGGTCCCTGTGATGTCAAACTGAAAGAAATGGTTGACATTGAAGACTTGAAGGCCGGCAAGGCAATCTATTCTGAATATATGCTCCATTTCATTGTGGAGCATTATGATACCGACATTGAAAAGATTATTCTCAGACAATTGATCCTCACCTGTATTGTTCGTGATGCAATAAATGAAATAAAAGGGAAAGTGCTTGTCAAAAGGGTGAACTCAGATTTGTATGAAGACGATGCGAAGCTCTCTATCTCAGTGGCGACTGTTTCGCCACTTTCTTCTTTAATCCATTTTGGAATTAATATCACATCTGCAAATACGCCGGTGAAGGCCAAGGGTCTGAAAGATTATGATATTGAGCCGAATGAGTTTGCCAATTTGATAATGGACCGCTACACTAAGGAGATTGAGAAAATAGGCACTGCAAAGTGCAAGGTGAGGTGGGTGCAATAAAAATTATAAATGCCAAATGTCAAATTTCAAAATCCAGATTGATTAAAATGCCAAAATATAGCTATTGATAATTGAAATTTAGCCGAACAATAGTGAGGTTATAGATGGCTGGTTACATCAGGGAGATTTTTACTTCAGCCCAGGGCGAGGGAATAAGGGTGGGGCAGAGGATGTCTTTTGTAAGATTTTTAGGTTGCAATCTTTCCTGCGATTACTGTGATGTGCCTGAGTGTCAGAAATTTGAAGGTCCATTTTATTACAACAAGAAGAGGTATAATAATCCGGTTGAGGCCAAATCTGTTGTTAACAAGATTTCCGAAAATATTGTTTCACTGACTGGTGGTGAGCCATTACTACAGCCATTATTTCTGCTGGAAATTTGTGAAGAGGCTAAGAAAATCGGTAAAGTAATTTATCTGGAAACAAATGGTACACTACCCGGTGCCTTTGAAATGGTTTCAAAACACATTGATATTATTGCCCTTGATTTTAAAATTCCTACTGCAACCGGTCGACCTGGTATGTGGAAAAAACATGAAGAGATGTTGCGCCTGGCAAGTAAGAAAGATGTTTTTGTGAAGATGACAATAAATGAAAATCTTATACCCCGGGAACTGGAACAAGCCGTTTCCATAATTGAGAGGATAAATAGAGATATTCCACTTGTAATTCAACCCGTCTTTGGAAGCAAAATTCCAAACCTACTTGATATTCAGAAAAAGGCACTTGAGAGACTAAGGGATGTACGCATTATTCCTCAAGTGCATAAATATCTGAGACTATCGTAGTCTATTTAGGTCTTTTATCAAATTCCTTTGTGCATTACTGCACTGCAACATATAAACGAACTCACAAGTAGAAAGACAACCGCTATTTTAATCTCACAAACCAGAAACAGATAACCATCCACAATTACCATACGATGATCCTTGCCCAACAACTTCAAACCATCTGTTATCATCTCACCATCACCACCTTGGCAGTGGTCTTGGTTGTGCCCATCTGGTATGT
>JBNAVN010000049.1:0-17493 GCA_049700315.1 bacterium | reverse complement strand
CTATTTTTTGATAAATTTTGTAGTATTTTTGAATTTTGCCTTGACTTAAGTCTCGTAAAAATCCACGTTTTTTCATAAAAAATGACCACTCTTCAGGAGATAAAAAAGATTTTCGTTTGATTGTAGTAATCAATTCCACGATTTGAAAATTGTCAAATTGAGAAATTGATCTCCATTCATTAATTCGGCTGGTCGTAGGGCAAACCTTCAGGTTTGCAAAAAAAACAGGGCTGAAGTAGAATTTACTAAAGTGAAGGTTTTAACCCCGTCCAGTTGAAACCGGACCCCACAGTTTCATAAAAGACTCATGCCTAAACACCAGAAATTTAATGTTTGAAGATTTCAAAATTTTGAAATCTTGAAATTGCTTTTTTATCTTATCAGAATGACTTCTTCAATCTTAAAATAACCTTCGGCTTCTAAACGGACAAAATATACACCCTAGGGCAGTTTGCGACTGTATCATCGTCACCATACCGGCTAATAGTACCCGGTAGACGTTAGTCAGTAAAAAACTTTACAATTCCTCCTGAGACATCATAAATATTCACTATTAGGTGCTAACTACTGGCTACTCCCTACTGATTAATAACCATTCTATATCCTATCTAACTTACTACCCAAGTATTCAAGATATTATATGTTTGGGCTAAATATTGAAACAAACTGATAAAATAATGTGTAAAAAATCTATTTTTTACTCTATCAAATATCCAAGCAATCCTCTGCCAATTGCCACTTCAGGAATTTCCTTTATTCTTACCTTGAAATCATAGCGCCAGTTATCTCCTAATTGGGCAAAACTGAATACACCTTCCCAGCAATGAAGATTTCTCGTTAAGGAAATATTGTAATCAACAATTTTCTTCAGTTTATAGTCATACCGTGCACTATAATTGATTGCCCAGTTTCTGGTTGGATTTACCTCACCATTGAACCAGATTTGATATTTCGTTTCCTGTTTTGTATAAATATAATTCTGGGTGATATTTATTTTGAAATTCTCTGTTTGGAGCCCGGTCCCCTGATCAATTGTATATGTATATTCCTCTGTATAAATGTTGTAGTTACCGCCAAACCGCGTGTTAAAATTAGTAATGGGCTTGGGAAAAGGATTTAAGGGCAAATTTATAGAAAAATTTATTGGTGAAATTGTATCATTGAGCAAATTGTATCCACTGCCCAGGGAGATTTGAGCAAAATTTTTCTTTTCGTTATTTTCACCAACCTTTGCCTCAAATTCCTGATTCAAAGTAACACCAACACTGCTTGTCTTTGAATAACCCGGGATACCATATACCGAAGGAAACTTTCCAAAATTAAAATCCGGGGTGTAGCGATAAGAGACGCTCGGCATAACCTTATGAAGAATCCCTTTTATGCCTAAAATTTCCATACTGAAAACACGATAAAGATTTGTTCCTGCACTGGTAATGAATGAATAGCCAAAACGTGCCGGATATTTGTTACCAAGCGTGTCCTTATTAAATACCGCAAGGTCAAGGTCTAATCCGGGTGAGATTGAAAAGAGGTCAAGGATATTCTGCTTGAATCCAGGACTTGTATGAATATTTGCGCCACCAGCTTCAGTCTTTGCTTCTGCCTTAGATTGCCGATCATAAACTATATGTCCGGAAAATGAATAGGTTATTAATGAGAATAATTGCATTGAAGGTGTTGTAACCGTATAGTATGGAATCTTTTCAAAGCTTGTAGTATCGCCAAAATCCACTTTTCGTTCCAGGGTAAGAGTATTTTTTATCTTGCCAAAATCACGATTTATTGTTGCCTGCGAGGTAATTTCTTTATCTACCCAGATAATGGTGGTCTCTGCATAATCTGAACGATATTGATTATCACTCATATATTTAATGTCGCAGTTAAAATCTGAACCTAACAAAAAATAAGGCGAACTATTTCTCGCTTCTATGCTGTATCTTGTCAGTCTGGTATCAAGTTCTTTTATATAATTTATGTGAAAATTTCCTGCGGAGTATGGACTGTAATCCCAGACACCTTCAAGATGGGGCATTATACCTTTCTTCTCCATGGCATCAATTTGCAGGGTCACGTCCGCATAGTCCGAGATTACATAATAATAAGCAAATCCCCTGATGAATTTTCCATAGATACGGGAATTACCTGCCCGGAAGGGCAATAATCCAGATTTTCTTTTAGAAGAGATTGGCACAAACCAGAATGGTGCTGCAATTACCGGTATATCATAAATGTAAAGATATATTGGACGCGCAATCACCATATCACCCAAATAAACCTTCATTCTCGGTGCATAAAAATAGTAATGGGGCGGTGAATCACTGCAGGTAGTATATTTACCGTCATAAACATTAACAACCTTTTCTTCAACCCAGTAGATCTTCTTGCCTTCAATAAATCCCTTTTCTATCTGGGTCTTCCCTGTATCCATCATTGCTTTTTTTGTCTCAAGGTTATACCTCAAATGCGTGCCCTTGATAGAATCATTCACCTGGTGTAGATGACACAGACCAAATGCTTCAAGAGTTTTCTTATCCATAAAATAATATGCACTATCAGAAAATAGCTGAATATCCCTATATGATATGTAGGCAGAATCATTTAAAATCACAATTGAACTATCAAGATCATAAGTAATCATCTTCGCTGAATAGTTGACCACATTCAGACTTTCCGCTGGTAGTGTATCATTGTTTATCTGAATGAAAAGAAAAAAAATCATGAGGAGCAAAATCTTACTGAAATTCTATTATAAGCGTCCAAACTCTAACCCGTATACTATTCTTTTAGTATTTCTTTATAACTATCAAGCACAACTTTATAATATTTCATTGCCTGTTCCTCATCGCCCAGGGACCGATAAATATCTGCCAGTCCTTCATTTATCGCAATCAAAGTCTCCAAATCTGCAACATCCTTTTCTCTGCGGCATAGTTCAAGAGCCTGAATGTAGTAATTGATTGCTGCTTCATATCCACCTTTTTTGATCGCAATTTTGGATGACCTTAACAAGTATTCCATAGCCCTTTTGTAATTCTCTGCTTTCAAATAATGGAACAATGCATATTCTTCATATCCTTCACGTCGGCGATAATAATCTGCGAGACGCGCGTGTCGTTGAGGCTTATCAGGAATAAGATTATAGATCTCTTCCTGCAGCAGCGGTGATGCGAAAAAGTATCTTTCATTTATCTTTTTGAGGAAATTGTGTTCTAAAAAATATTCAAGATGTTCCTGTATATTCTCAGTAATAGGCAAATCTTGCGGGTCAATCTCAAAACCCAAGACTGCAAAGGCGTATAACAATTCCTTATTTTCCTCAAGTAATTCTAATCTACGCTTAATGATTGTCTTATAATCGCTGAATGGTAAGGTGAAATTTATCAATGGATTTTCACCGTTATAAAGATTATAAAAATACCCCACTTGTTCTTCTTTAAAAAGATTAATATACTGGTTAACATTGAATATCGTAGTCACAGGCAGGCTGACTTTCTCGTTAGTATAGTTGTACAAGTATTCTTCTACCTGTGTCCGATCAATCTCCAATAACTCAAATTCCTTTAGCCCGGTTAGATTGATCTGGGAACGGTTTGCAGTAAAGATAAATTTTACATCTTCATCAGCAAGATTGGTGATAAAATGCTGGATAAAATTCGTTGATGCTGGTTCCAGATTTTCTATATCTTCTACTATTATGACAACTGGTTTTAAATGTGATAGATTGGTAAGCACATTACAGATTGTATTGATAATTAGTTCCTTGCGCACTTTAATATCCATTTTCCTCAAGATTGTTTCTTCCTCACCAATCCCCATAAAATCAAGGACTGCAAGATAACTTGTACCGATATCCCGAATTCCAATCTCTTTCAGTTTTCGTTCAATAATTTTCTGCTTTTCTTCCAGACCTAATTTTGGCTCAATTCTAAATAACTGGTTCATCAAGTCATAAACTGGTTTCAAGGTAACATTTGAAAGATAGGATGGAGCATTGGTTCTCAAGACTTCCTTGTCGCTCATCCATTCCTCTACAAGTTGGTCAACAAACATTGTTTTCCCGGTACCATCAGGGGCAAAGATGAGTGCAGATTTTGTAACATTTAGCAGATTCTTGAATGCGTCAACCATAATCGTCCTGGGAATTGTTTCTGAATATTTCTTCAATTCTGGAAACTTTACCTTGCCTTTTGGCCCATCAATTCGACATACCAAAATCTCTGTCTTCATACCTTCAATCGTAAGCATTCCCAGCGATGTGATATCAAAATTTTCTATTACTGCAGATTCAATTTCCGCAGAAATTAGTATCTCTCCAATGTGAGCAATTCTTGCCAGACCTTTTGCAATACCAATGTACTGAGATAATCCAAATCTAATTTCGGGATATAGTTCTTTCAGCTTGTAAAGACAATTAATGATATTGAGGTCATCGTTAGAGACAATAATCAGATGCCTTTCTGCCTGCTCAATTTTTGAGCCAAATCTTTTCAAACTTTCTATTAAACTATGAAACTGCTTCATTTTCAAATCTCTAACCATTATCCCAATATAATAAGGCATAGTCGCTCTCCGTTAAATTTTATATTCTAAAAGGCATTTTTAACAAAGTCGGCAAAGGAAGAAATTTGAACTCTTCGTCTTTGCTCATTGTCGCAATCACCAAATCAGGAGCAAACTCACTCAATACTTGTAGGCAGGCACCGCAGGGCATAATGAAATCGTATTGAGGTGAGTAGATTAACAATAATGAGAAATCTTTAATTCCTTCTGAAAGTGCCTTATATATCGCGACCCTTTCTGCACACATGGTCAGGGAGTATGAGATATTCTCAATATTTGTGCCGGTATACACCCTTCCATCCTTACAGTAGAGAACTGCTCCCACCTTAATCTTTGAATATGGTGAATAGGAACATTCTACTGCTTCTTTGACCTTTTTTATTAGAAATTTGGTAATCTTCAATATTTTCCTTTCATAAATTCCTATGCTACAATATAATCAATAAAATCACTCCCATTTTTTATCCCTTCTATGTCAAGATAACAGGCGATCGTCTTTGCCATATCACTGAAAGTCTTTCTTATGCCAATATTTACACCTTTGTTGCCCTGAAAAAAAACCAGCAAAGGTACATATTCCCGAGAGTGATCAGTTGACTCTGTTGTTGGGTCATTACCATGGTCTGCAGTTATGAACAGTAAATCATTTTTATTCAAATTCTTGATGATTTTTTCTATCTCTGGATCTATTTGTTCAAGACCTTTTGCAAAGCTTGCCACATCGTTGCGGTGTCCCCAGTCCATATCAAATTGAACAAAGTTTGCAACAATTAATCCTTTATCTATTTGTCTAAGTGCTTCTAACACATACTCAACACATTTCAGATTATCAACCGAATGAAAAGATCTGGTATACCCCTGATGGGCAAAAATATCATCAACTTTACCAATGGCAATCACTTCGTAGCCGGCGTTTTTTGCATAATCAAGAAGAGTTGGTTCTGGTGGTTTTAATGAAAAATCTTTTCGGTCTTTTGTGCGATAAAAATCCGGCGGGCTACCAGCAAATGGTCGGGCAATCACCCGGGCAACACCATGTTTTCCTTGCAGTAATTCGCGGGCAATTTCACAGAATCTGTATAATTCATTAACACTAAATACCTCAATATGGCAAGCAATCTGGAATACACTATCTGCAGAAGTATAAACAATGGGCATTTTCTTTTCAAGGTGCTCTTTGCCCAATTCTTTAAGTATTTCAGTTCCTGATGCTGGATAATTTCCTAAGGTTCTATGACCAATTTTCTTTTCAAATTCGCTTATAACATCTGGTGGAAAACCCTGGGGATAGGTTGGAAATGGATCTTTAAGGATCACACCCATTAGTTCCCAATGACCGGTTGTCGAATCCTTGCCAGGAGAGATCTCAGCCATTTTACCAAAATGGGCAAGGGGACTATCAACTTTCCTTACACCTTCTATTTCAATAATATTCCCCAAGCCAAGACTTCCAAGAAAAGGTAAATTCAATCCACCGACTGCCCTTGATAGATTACCCAGGGTATTGCTTCCCTGATCATTGTATTTATATGCATCAGGTAATTCACCTGCGCCCACGCCATCAAGTATCAAAACAACCACCCTTGCCATTGAAATATTATATACATAAATTTATACTTGTAAAGGGAAAATTGCATTTGTGAATCACGACAAAAAGTACAGCGATTGTTGACAAACACGCCAATTTCTTTATAATTATCTGCGAAAGGAGAAATCATGGCAAGGAAATGTTCAATATGTGGAAAAGAGGCGCAAGTCGGGTCAAAGGTTAGCCATGCCCATAATGTGTCAAAGAGAAGATTCAATGTAAATTTACAAAGAGTAAGAATAAGAATAGATGGCAAAATTAAGCGCGTTCTGGTATGTACTGCTTGTTTAAGCGCAGGGAAGATTACCAAGGCATAAAATATTTTAACTGATTAATGATAATTTCCATTTACACCATTACAAGTGTTGTCATTGTAAGTTTAATTTCACTCATTGGTATTCTGTTCATCAAAATAAATTCTCAGAAATTATCCAGATTTCTTCTATTTATGGTGAGTTTTGCCGCCGGTACTCTATTTGGAGATGCATTCATTCATCTCATACCAGAAGCCTTTGAGAAAATCGGAAATGGCCTTAAGGTATCTTTATTGATAATTACAGGAGTCTTAATATTTTTTGTACTGGAGAAATTTGTGCGCTGGCGCCACTGTCATATACCAACATCTAAGGAACATCCCCATCCAATGGTCACAATGAATCTCATTGGTGATCTTGTTCATAACCTTATTGATGGAATGATCATTGGTGCAAGTTACTCAATCAGCATTCCCATTGGAGTCGCAACAACTTTTGCAGTAGTAATGCATGAAATCCCTCAGGAGATTGGTGATTTTGGTGTATTTATTCATGGCGGACTCACCATTGAAAAAGCATTGTTTCTTAACTTTTTATCTGCGTTGACCGCAATTTTAGGAGGAATTATCTCTTTGTTAGCAGGACCTTTTGTGAAGGACTATTCAGCCACACTCTTGCCCCTTACTGCCGGTGGTTTTATTTACATCGCCGGTTCAGACCTTATCCCTGAATTGCAGGGATGTGAAACTGCATCCGCATCTTTTTTTCAACTCATATCAATGATCTGTGGGATTGGAATAATGACGTTGTTGATTTTTCTTGAATAACTATATCATTGGTGGGAAAGAATAGGTTTTTGGGAGTTTTTGATTATTTTTTTGTTCTCAGGCCTTTAATACTAATTCCGGTATGGGATTTCTTTCTCATCGGTAACTACCTGGCATACCCGGAAAATAGACTTGCAATAAAATCATTTGTCGGATTGGGATTGTATACCATGCTTATGGGCGGGATTTATATCTTAAATCAGATCAACGATATCAATACCGACCGTTTGAATAAAAAACTATTTATTCTTTCAGAAAATCATATGCCTTTGAATAATGCCTATATTGAAATGATATTATTGTGGACTCTTTCTCTTTTGTTGACGCGGTTCTTTGGTATACACTTTTTCATTTTGGTTCTCGTTTCACTAATAATTGGCGTCCTCTACTCCCTGCCTCCGGTAAAACTAAAGGGCAAACCGATCTTTGATACTCTAAGTAATGGCATTGGATATGGAATGCTCAATTTCGCTGCTGGTTGGTTAATGCAGAAACCTTTTGAATGGCAGATATTTCTAAGATTCCTGCCTTACTTTTTGAGCATCAGTGCAGTATTTATTAACACGACAATAGTTGATATTGAAGGTGATAAAAAATCAGGTGAATTCACAACATCCATATTTTTGGGTGAAAGATTATCTTATGTTGTATCACTGGTCCTGATGTCGGGTGGTGTTGTCTTTTCCATAATCTACAGAGACCTAATCTGTCTCATCCCATCCGCAATGTCTGTGCCATTGTATTTTCATACTGCAATATATTACATAACGAAAAAAAGAGTAAATCGCCCAATGACAATAGTTTCATTCAGACTGCCTGGCGTTGTATTTACAATCATAACTTGCATTATTTATCCCATCATAATCCCTTTTTTGTTTGTGCTTCTCATTGGAATGAGGATTTATTATAAAAAGCGATTTGATATAGATTATCCCAGTCTTAATCAGGGATAAAAAAGGGGATTGGTGTAATTCAATCCCCTTAATGATTTAATAGTATGGTATTATTTAACCGCTGATTTCAGTTCGCGACCCGCCTTGAATTTAGGTACCCGCTTTGCTGGAACTTTAATTAATTCACCAGTCTGTGGATTTTTCGCGGTCCGTGCTTTTCTCTTAGCAGCGGAGAAAGTACCGAATCCAACGAGTGTTACTTTATCCCCTTTCTTAAGGGCAGAAGTTACTGATTCCACAAAGGTATCAATTGCTGCCCCGGCTGCTTTTCTACTTATTTTTGCCTTTTTAGCAATTGCATCAATAAGTTGTGCCTTGGTCATTTTAGTCACCTCCTCTCTTTAAGATTGTAAATTATACGCATAATTCAGTGTTTGTCAAGCCCTTAAATCACAGGATCCAGCGTTAAGCAATTATTGTAAAATGCCGATGCTCTTGACTTATTCATATCTTTGGATATAATGACTGACTGGTCAGTCAGAATAAACTTTTTGAGAGATAAAGGAGTCAAAATTGGTTATGAAGAAAGATATGAGAAAGAGGATTCTTTATACCGCGATGAGAATCTTTGCCCAGAAGGGCTTTTTTGAGACAACGGTAGAGGATATTGCCTGTTCAGCAAAGATTGCCAAAGGAACGGTCTATCTTTATTTTAAGGACAAGTCTGAGATTTATATTGCGATTATGGAAGAGCAATTGAATTCCGCACTCAAAGACCTCGCAACTGTTAATGAGAAAGATTTGACAGGCACAGAAAAGTTAAGGGCAATTGCTGAAGAATGGCTTACCCATTCAGTGGAGTTTCATCAACTATTTCCAATGATTTCAATGGAGAATATAAATCAGGCATTGAAATTGATGAAAAAGATTAAACAGAGGGTATTTCCGATCATAAACAAGATTGTCTCTGAAATCGCGCAGATAATAGATACAGGGATAAAAAATGGTGAATTCCAAAAGATAAATCCGCGGGTTGCAGCAATCAGTTTTTTAAACCTTGTCAGAACACCATTTTTGATCAGTCTTTTCTTCAAAGAAAAGATAAAATGTTGTGAAGAGATCCTTGAATTATTTTTTAATGGATTAGCAATTAAAAAAGGGAGTTGATATGAACTTTATTTTAATTCCTTTACTCTTTACCGGGATTTTTAGTCCCAGCCCGGATAAGTTCCAATTCTTTGTTGGACCGAGTTATTCTTCTTATCTTCTTTTCCAGGATACTACAGAGAGCAAAGAAATATGGGAATGGGGTGTCCAGACAGGAATCTCTAATATTATACCAAAACTCGGGATGAAGTTTACCGGCGCAAAATTGCGCTATGATGCACCACCTGAGATGGGACCATATTCCTATAAATATACGCCATTGACACTCACCATTACTTATAGCCTCTTACCCTTTTTGCGAAATGGCCTGATCCAACTCAACTTGGAAACAGGTTTTGGATGGTATCTGTGGCAGGGGTTATTCAATGGCCAGGTGATTACCCTTCCCACAGGTGATAAAATGGATGAGAAGGATTTGGGTTTTACAGGTGGATTGGAACTTCAGATCAAACCCATAGATAACCTTGCGATATTCTCCCAGATTCAATATCATTATCTGACGAGTTCTAATATCTACAAGTATGGCTACTTTGACAAAGACGAAAAATTCTTTGTCAATGGTTTCGGTTTGAAATTCTTCTTCCCATAATGCAAGACAATTTTGTGTTTGGAATTTGTCCTGAACCCGATTCAGAATTGGAATTTGTTTGGGATTTGGGATTTAATAGATAAGGGGGTTTTATGATACAATTTGCCCTGCTAATTTTCTTAAGTGTTGGTGATACAATAAATTTTTCTTTGAATGATGCAATAGCATTTGCCATTGATAACAATGCTGAAATAAGACAATTAACGATTGAAATGGAAAAGGCAAGTTCTGACATCGGGATTGCACGCTCTGCATTTTATCCAACAATCTCTATAACTGGTTATTACGCTTATTTGAGCGATTTACCTGTTTTTCAACTTGACTCAATGTTCATACCAATGGGTCAGCATGAGAATTATAATTTTCAGGTTTCTTTACAACAGGTGCTTTTTGCCTGGGGCAAGATATATGGTGCATATAAGATTGCGGGATTAAATCGTGACATTACCGAGTTAAATTTTACACGCAAAAGACAGGAACTCAGATGTTCGGTGGTCAAATCATATTATGGACTTCTGGTCCTGCAGGAAATGGTAAGATTGACAAAAGAGAGTCTTGACCAGTTGAAGCGGCATGAAGAGTCGGTAAAGAAAAGGTATGATGCAGGGCTTGTTTCGCAATTTGACCTTTTGCGGTCCCAGGTTCAGGTGGCAAATCTGAAACCACGATTGATTGAAGCAGAGAATGGTTTGAAACTCGCCCGCGAAGGATTTAAAATGCTTTTGGGATTGCCCCAGGAAAAAGAATTTTTTCTTACTGATTCGCTTGAAATAATAGAAGAGGATTTTGACCTTGAGACTCTTAAACAGGAAGGGTTGAATAATCGTGCTGAATTGAAGAATTTACAAAAAGCAGAAAGAATCAGCAAGATTGCAAAGACGATAAAGGCAAGGGCTAATCTGCCCACAATCTTTGCTGGAGTTAGTTATGACCGCAAAAAACCGTTTAGTTTTGGTGGTAATGATTGGGGTTCAAATCTCACCTTCAATGTTGGTTTCCAGTTTCCAATATTCAGTGGCTACAAATCGCTTTATGAGTTCAATAAATCCCGACTCCAGTTAAAAGAGGTTGACCTTGCCTTAGAAAATCTCACAAAAGGAATAATCCTTGAAATAAAACAGGCATATTTTAATTTGAGTGCAGCAAAAGAGGTAATCGCTGCGGCAAAGGAAAATATAAACCAGGCAGAAAAGGCATTGAATATAATGGAAACAAGATACAAAAATGGCCTTGCTACAAATCTTGAGTATCTTGATGCCCAGCTTGCTACAATGCAGGCAAAGATAAATTATTTGAATGCCCTGAAGGATTATCTGAGTGCCAGGGCAGATTTGATAAAGGCAGTGGGTAAGGATTAAAGGGGGTAGAATGAAAAAAATATTGATAGCAATCATAATTATCGTTATAATCGGTGTTATTTTGAGATTGACACTTGTTAAGAAAGAGACCAGGACAACAACTGAAAGAATTGCGCTCTCTGTAGAAGTAGCGCCGGTAAAGAAGACCGATGTGAAGAGAACCTGTTCGCTCATCGGCACATTGATTGCTGATAAGACAGTCCAGGTCTTTCCTGAGACAATGGGCAGGGTCACAAGGATTCTAATAAAAGAAGGTTCCTATGTCAATAAAGGAGATAAACTCATCGCGATGAAAAACGAAACCATTGGCTTTGAATTTGAAGAGGCTTATGTCACCGCACCGATCAGTGGAACAGTAGCAAAGATCCTGGTTGATATCGGTTCTACTGTGGCACCACAGATGCCGGTTTTGATGCTCGTTGATGTGTCAAAGATAAAAGTGAGTTTCAATGCCCCGGAAAGCGATGCCCAGTGTTTCAGATTGAATATGCCAGTATCCGTATCAGTTGATGCCATTCCGGATAAAAATTTCACCGGTTATATAACCGAAATCAGTCCGGTCGTTGACGCGATGACAAAGACTATTGCGGTCAAGGCATCACTTGAAAGGCAGGGTAGTGCGCTAAAACCAGGGATGACTGCAAGGGTCTCTATAAACCTTGGAGAAAGAAAGAATGTCATAGCAATATCTCAGGATGCACTCATTGATAAGTCAGTCTTTGTCGTAAAGAATGATAGTACGGTTGAAAAAAGGGTAATAAAAACAGGGTTCATCGGAGATGAAACAATAGAGATCCTTGACGGATTGAAAGAGAATGAACTCATTGTGGTCCTTGGTCAGCAAAGACTTGCGGGCGGTGAAAAGGTCATTCCAATTGTGAGGGAAAAATGAGAATCACTGAAGTCTCTGTAAAAAGACCATTTGCAGTTTCAATGGTCTTTTTGGGATTGTTTGTCTTTGGAATAATCTCAATCTACAAGATGTCCATTGAATTATTTCCCAATATCACACTACCGATGATGGCAGTGATGACGACCTATCCAGGTGCAGGTCCTCAGGAGATTGAATCCCAGATTTCCAAACCCCTTGAAAAGGAACTTGCTACCTTGAATAACCTTGATAAGATTACATCAACTTCTTCAGAGAATGTTTCAATGATTATGCTCAGGTTTACCTGGGGAACAAATCTTGATGCGATTTCAAATGATGTTCGTGACCGAATCGGTCTCATCGCTCCATACCTTCCCGAGAATGCCCAGCAACCATTGATTATGAAATTTGATATCTCTATGATGCCGGTTGTAATGTATAGCATAAGTGGTAATATTGATCCCAAGGAACTTGACAAAATCGCTGATGACTTTGCAGAAAAAATCCAGCGTGTTGATGGGGTTGCTGGTTCTTATGCAATGAGCAATACCACACCCGAGGTTCAGATCATCTTTGACCCGGCAAAACTCAGTGGCACAGGCATTTCAATAGAACAGGTGATAAATATCATCAAGGCGCAGAATCTCAATTTCCCGATAGGATTTGTTGAGACCGGGAAAAAGTCTTATAATCTCAGGGTAGTTGGTGAATATAAGGAACTGAAAGAAATTGGAAATACGGTAGTTGGTAATCAAAAGGGCGTGCCGATACTTTTAAATCAGATTGCTGAGATTCATTTTCTATCAAAGGAAGAGCGTTCCATTTCCAAAACCAATGGTATCCCTTCAATCATGGGAACGGTTCAAAAAAGGACCGACGCCAATACTGTGAGTGTTTGTAATGGTGTATTAAAGATGATTGAAGAACAGAAGAAAGAACTACCACCAGGTGTTTCTGTAGAATTGATATTTAATCAGGCTGATTTCATCAATCGTTCAATAAAAAATACAGCGAATACCCTAATCATCGGTGCAATCCTGGCCGTTGTGATTCTCTTTCTATTCTTTGGTAATCTACGTTCAACGATATTTGTGGCAATAAGTCTACCAATCACTGTCTTCTTTACCCTGTTTATGATGTTCATCTTCAAGATGAATCTAAATATGATATCGCTCAGTGGTCTCACGATTGCTATCGGAATGGTTGTTGACTGTGCAATTGTAGTATTTGAGGCAATCTATCGGCACAGGAAGGAAAAGGGAGAAAACCCTGACCTGGCATCCATCTTAGGAACAGAAGAGGTTGGAATGGCGATAACTGGTTCAACCCTGACCACGATTGCGGTATTTTTGCCATTATTACTTGTGCGCGGTCTTGCATCAGTATTCTTTAATCAACTCGCCTGGACCGTTACCTTTGCCCTTGTCTCTTCACTATTTGTTGCACTCACGATTGTGCCGATGTTAACAGCAAAGTTCTTGAAACTGAAAAAGGAACCGAGTGGTGTTGAAATTTCTGTCCAGAGAATTTATAAAAGAGTTGAAGATTTTTATTTAAGAATCATTCGCTGGGCATTGAACCATCGTCGGACAACAATATTGGGTACTGCCGGACTATTTGTGGTAAGCCTCTTTCTGTTATTCTTTATTGGTGCAGAGTTGACACCTGAGGCTGACCAATCCCAGATTCAGATTCAGGCTGAAATGCCCGTGGGAACAAACCTTGCCACTACTGATTCTGCAGTTAGCATCCTATCGGAGATAATTTCTGAGGAGGTTCCTGAGATGAGGGTTATGTCAATCAATGTCGGCTCAGGAACCGGTATCGCATCTATATTCAGCGGTCAAAACCAGGGTTCCCATACTGCATCAATAACGATGAGGCTTGTGGACAGGGAGATGCGTAAAAGGAGTGTAAAACAGATTCAACATGACTTGCGTCAGAAGATAAATACCATTCCAGGACTTTCCTGCAGATTTACTACACAGAGCACCACAATGCTTCTTGGAACCGGAAAACCGATTGAGATAAAAATGATTGGCTATGACCTTGGTGAACTTGCCCGCCTGAATAAAGAATTGCTGGAAAGATTAAAGGGTGTGAAGGGGCTTGTAGACTTAGAATCTGATTTTAATCAGGGGTTGCCTGAGATTCAATTTATTGTGGATAGATACAAGGCAAGCCAGTTTGGTTTGACCCCCTATCAAATCGGGACTGCATTGCGCAGCAGAATAGAAGGTATTGTTGCAAGCCAGTATCGCATCGGTGGTGATGAGTATGATATGAGGGTCATTTTGAAAAAGGAATTCCGTGATAACCCGCAGAAAATTACCGGTCTTACGATCACAACCCCTCTTGGTGAGATTCCATTGCGCAATTTTCTAAAAGATACAATCACTACCGGCCCAATAACAATTCCCCATGAGAATGCAGAAAGGGTCTTTACAATCAGCGGTAATGTTGAAGGTAGAGACCAGAATAGTGTTGCACGGGATGTGCGAAAGGTTTTAAAAGGGATTCCTGTTCCACCGGGATTCAAGATTGAATTAGGTGGTGGATATAAAGAGATGCAGACAACTTTCCGTGATATTGGATTGGTGATACTCCTTGCGGTCTTTCTTGTTTATATCATTATGGTGGGTCAGTTTGAATCATTGAGAGAGCCTTTTATTATTATGTTTTCCATTCCTTTAGCAATAATCGGTGTTTTGTGGATGCTCTTTTTCACCAATACTACAATCAATATGCAAAGCCTTTTAGGTTTATTATTGCTTGCCGGAATCGTTGTAAACAATGCAATTGTCTATATTGATTATACAAATCAATTAAGGAGAAAACAGGGTATGAAGGTTTTAGATGCATTGATTGAGGCAGGAAGGGTGAGATTAAGACCGATACTTATGACTGCACTAACGACAATCTTTGGTTTGATTCCAATGGCATTGGGCATTGGTTCAGGCGCCGAAATAAGGGCACCGATGGCACGGTCAGTTATTGGTGGACTGCTCTTCTCTACATTCCTCACCTTAGTCTTCATTCCTACATTGTATCTTGTTATGGAAAAAAGAACAAAAAAGGAAAAAATATAATTGCCAAGAGATATTTTCTTATCTATTTTGTTCTCCTGCTTGTCTTCTGCCGGGAGGTAAAAAATATGGATAAATTTAATAAAAATAATAGGAAACTAAGTCGTGAAGAAGAAATGGTCATCATACATAAAGGGACTGAACCACCGTTCAGCGGTGAATATAATGATTTTTTCAAAAAAGGAACTTATCATTGCAAAAGGTGTAATGCACCACTTTATCGATCCGAGACAAAATTCAAATCCGGTTGTGGTTGGCCAAGTTTTGACGAAGAGATAAAGGGTGCAGTAAAGAGAATCCCTGACCCGGATGGTATCAGGATTGAAATCCAGTGTGCAAAATGCGGAGCACATTTAGGTCATTTATTTGAAGGTGAGGGTTTTACGCCCAAAAATGTTCGCCATTGTGTGAACTCCATTTCGCTCTTTTTTATTCCAGATACTGGTGATACCCATATCAGAAAGGCATATTTTGCAGGTGGGTGTTTCTGGGGTGTGGAATACCATTTTGAGCACAAATCTGGTGTTATATCAGCAATGTCAGGATATATGGGTGGCACAAAACATAGTCCAGTTTATGAAGAAGTAAAGTCGGGAAAAACCGGGCATTACGAAACTGTAGAGGTCACCTATGACCCTGAAAAAGTCAGTTATGAAGAACTCGCAAAACTATTCTTTGAAATCCATGACCCGACACAGGAAGATGGTCAGGGACCTGACATTGGTGAGCAGTATAAATCAGTGATATTCTACAATGACGAAGAAGAGAAAAAGATTACCGAGAAATTGATTGGGATATTAAAATCAAAAGGATATAATGTCGTCACAAAAATTCTTCCTGTAAGTAAATTCTATCCTGCTGAAGATTATCACCAGGATTATTATGAGAGAAGAAAACAGCAACCCCATTGTCATGTATATAAAAAGAGGTTCTAATGAAGGCAATGGTTCTAAAAAAACAGGAAAGTATTGATAATCATCCTTTGAAATTAGAAGAACTCTCTGCTCCTGAACCAAAAGGGAATGAAATCAGATTGAAGGTGAGTGTCTGTGGTGTGTGCAGAACTGACCTCCATATTGTGGAAGGTGAATTACCTGCGCATAAGATGCCGGTAATAATCGGTCATCAGATTGTGGGCAGGGTTGATAAACTTGGTAAATATGCAAATAGATATAAACAGGGTGATAGACTTGGTATTCCCTGGTTATATAAGACCTGTGGCAAATGCAAATATTGTAAATCAGGAAGAGAAAATCTCTGCGAGAGTCCGATGTTTACAGGTTATGATGCAGATGGTGGTTTTGCTGAGTATACTATTGTAGAAGAAGAATTTGCCTATTCATTGCCAGAAAACTATGGCGACAAAGAAGTTGCGCCCCTCCTTTGTGCCGGTGTGATTGGTTATCAGGCATTCAAGGCAACAGGCCTGAAAAATAGTGGAAAGATAGGATTATTTGGGTTTGGTTCAAGCGCTCATATCTTACTTCAGGTCTGTATCCATCTTGGACTTGAAGTCTATGTTGTATCAAGGACCGAGAAAGAATTGCAACTTGCAAAAAAACTCGGGGCAAAATGGACTGGTAAGATAGATGATGATATGGGAACATTTCTTGATGCGGTGATTGTCTTTGCACCGAGCGGTGAACTCCTGGTTAAGGCATTGAAAAAGATTGATAAGGGTGGAATCGTTGTCTCAGCAGGTATATATACTACACCACTTCCAGGATTTGATTATTCTTATATCTATCCAGAAAAGACCCTGACTTCAGTTGCCCATACTACAAGACAGAATGTAAAAGAATTTTTGAATCTCGCAAAGGAATTCAAGATTAAGACCGAGATAAATGAATATAGATTAGAAGATGCAAACCAGGCATTAATGAATATAAAGTATTCAAGGGTTTCGGGTTCTTCGGTTTTGATTATTTAGTAAGCAGTTGTAGTATATAAAAATGTGCCCTGCAGTAATGGACTTTTCAAGCCATTACTGCAGATAAAGAAATTTTTCATTATAGAAAAGAAACGAATAAAATACATCAGTGATTATTTGAAGTATTAAAGGTGGTGCACAACTTAAGGCAGATAGATTACGGGGGCTTCAGCCCGCCAAGTTGCGTGGCGGACTGATGTATCTTGTAATATGCCTTTGGTCTTTATTCTGCTTTCAATTGCCCTAAATTGCCCTTTTTTTATCTCTTTAATTCCCCCTGATATCCCTTAATATCTCCTATTTTACACTTACGTCTCAAGGTTATCCACATCCCAGTTCATCTTCTAAAAATTTTTGAAATTATGCTACA
>JBNAVN010000048.1:0-17650 GCA_049700315.1 bacterium | reverse complement strand
ATTATGCTCAAAATTTAAAATTTGTCAATACCCAAAATCAATTTTAAAAAGCCATTTTCAACCCTTTTTTATTAAGAAAAATTTGTCCATCTGAAGATGGACACTACGAATTTTAGACCCAACCAAGAGAAGTTCTGTCCCAATAACCGATTCATCTTTTCTTTCTCATCTTCTTCACTGTCCTTAAAACTGCACCCGTTATACTCTTTTCACGCGGTGAGACAATAGGCTCAATCTCTTCTATCTCCTTCCCGGTCTCAACTTTTATGGATGGGCTTTTCGTTACTGCCAAAATCTGTGAAGGGTAAATACTTCTGTGACCGGTCATCAAATAACTTATCACGCAGGCAACTGCGGCATACGGTGCAATCTTTGCCCCAAATAGCTCCACTGCCATAATACTACCTGCAATCGGCGTGTTTGCAGCACCGGCCAGAACCGCCACCATTCCTATGGCAGAGAATGTTGAAATATCAAGGTTTAATAATTTTGCCAGCAACATTCCTGAAGTTGTCCCAATAAAAAATACCGGTGTAATTATCCCACCGCTACCCCCAAAATTTAAGGTAATTGAAGTAAAGACTATCTTCAGGAGAAATGCAAGCAAGAATACCTGTTCGCCTTTAAGACATTTTTCAATCGTATCAATCCCGAGCCCGAGATATTGTTTTGAAAATATTAGGGAAAGAATAATCATAATTACACCACCGATAATCGCTTTTATAGGCTTACCAATTTTTAAATTTTCCGAAAAAAATTTCGCTCCCCTCAACACCTCAATCAGTATTAAAGAACAAATTCCAAAAAATATACCTGAAATGACTATCTTCAGAAAAAAAGCCTCACTGAAAACCGCCACAAATTCAATTGGATGATAGAAATATCTTACGCCCAATGAATATGAAATATGATATGCCGTCATTCCCGCAATAAATGATGGAAGTAGTGCCTCATATAGCAAATCGCCGATAAATAGAACCTCTACCCCAAATATTGCACCGGCAATAGGTGTGCCGAAGACCGAAGCAAAACCTGCACTTATACCACATATCACAAATCTCTTTCTATCTATATCATCAAATTTGAATAAATCGGCAAGAAATGAACTCAGTCCCGCACCGATCTGGGCACAAGGACCTTCTTTGCCTGCAGAGCCTCCAAATGCAATTGTAATAACAGATGCCACAAGTTTTACAGGAACAACAAGGATATTTATCCTGCCGGCACGGGTATGGACTGCCTCAATAACCTTTTCAGTTCCGTGTCCCTCGGCATCTGGTGCGAGGTATTTAATAAGAATTGTAGATAATAGAAAAGCCACCGGTAGAAAAAGATAATAGTAATTATTTCTGCTTGTTAGTTCGGTCGCCCATCCCAATGATTTTAAAAATAGAGTTGTTGATAGCCCGACGATTGAACCGATGAATGTAGCAAGAACGACCCATTTAAGAACAGCAATAAAGAGCAGTACCTCTTCTGCAAATTTACTTTTCATATATTTTTGAATAAATAGATAATACCAATTATTATAAAAACTCCACCTGCAATATATGATATCACACGCCGATTTATTTTTTCCATAATCAATTTTCCAAGGTAAATCGCCATTAAAGACAATATTGCAAGTGCAAAAATCACGCCCAATAGTACAAGCACCGGCTGGAATTTTGTAGCAAATAGTCCAGCTGCAATCTGGGTCTTGTCACCTAACTCAGAGACAAAAATAATACCGAATCCTGTCAAAAAAGGATTTTTCAATTCACATTTTGTTTCTTCTTCTTTTTTATTAAGTAGTGTAATAACTCCGAATACAATAAATATTATCCCACCCACAATTTTGATATATTTTTCTGGTATGAGATTTGTAACAAAATTTCCTAAAATGACCGCAATCCCATCGGTTATAAGAAATGCCAGTACTATACCGCCAAGTAGAAAAAAATGTTTTCTTGTCTGGGTTGCAAGACACAGAATTGCAATCTGGGTTTTATCACCCAATTCAGCAAGTCCAATCGTAAAAAATGGTATGAGAAAATCCTGAATCATTATAATGCTTCAGGATTTGCAAACATATCCACCCAGGGTAAAGAATAAGTAAACCTGATGAACAAAAAGGCAGAGAATATTATCAAAATAATGATTACAATTCTAATTGATACATTAAATTCAATTTTTTCAGCAGACCTTTCGGTTAGACCGGCAAAAATACCGGATAGATAAGAACTCGTGATAGCCCATACCAGTTCAATGAAATTTGAACCGGTCTTGCCAAAAATTGCTGGAACAAGATACCATATAAGGAATACAAACCAGGGCACAAATACCGTTGATAATAATCGCGCATACCAGAAACCAAGTTTATTGACTACCCTTTTCTTGGTCAGAAGGTATTCTATTATACTGGTAAATAGGTATGCCCAGAATGCCATTTTCAGATGTTGAAAGATAGATTCATCAATTCCACAGAACGGAGTAAGGATAGACCAACCAGTCAAATCGTAGCCGAAATGTAATATAGAAAAGATAATCAAGTAAAGTAATGCTTTAAGAAAAATATTCATCGTAAGATATTTTACTAAATTTTACCAAAAAATCAATACTTTGTTCTCACCCTTATTATCAATTGTCTCTTTTCTATATCCAGTATCGCAAGTATGAAATCAATAAGGTCTTTTTTCAGCGACACCTTTATTTCCTTTTTCTTGTGCATTATATCATCACCCGCAGTCCGACATTGATACAGTCCTTTTGTCTCTGGTAAATTAAGTGTTTTCAAATGCTTTTCATACAATTGTTCTATTGTCGGATTATTTATTGATCCTTCTTCAGGTACATCCCTGCCTGTCTGTTTGTATGAGCTTATTATCCCTTGCTTTATTGTCTCAATACCTAACATTTTCATAAGGAATGATTTCGGAATGGGTAACTCAAGCCAATTGCCACTCCTTTTGGCATTATCAAAATACTTTTGAAAATCTTTTTCGTCAAACTGGAATGTAACATCAATCTTTAACCCCTCACGACCGAAAAATCCACTTTTTTCCGGAGAAGCGTTATAATAAATTGTTTTGGCGGTTGAAGGAACTGAAAATTCACGACGGAGTATTGATTCATCGGACTCATTGATACAGCCGACATTTACTATACAGTATAAAAGAGAGAATATATAAAACTGTTTTATCCGCATTTCATTTTTCTCCAGTCCATCTGAAACCCGTCCTGCCTGCCGGCCGGCAGGTGAAAATCAGAGATGGACGCTACAGTCAAATGATCTTTCACCTTCTTAAGAAATAGAAAATCGTAGGACCGGTTTCTAACCGCGAAAAAACGGATGCAAAGATTTAATGCCCATCTTTCTTTTTTTCTTCAACATATACTGTCCTTATCGGAAAAGGAATTGAAATATTTTCCTCCTTGAATCGCTTGTGCAATCTTTTGATAAATTCGTGTTTGAGTAAAAACTGATTGGCAAATTCTTCTACTCGTAATATGACTGTACAGCTTATACTAAATTCACCAAATGTATGATAACGAATAAATGGCTCAAAATCTTTTACACCACCGGGAACTTCGCGCAATGTCTCCTTGGCAACATCTATCACAACTTTTTCCACCCTTTCTAAATCACTATCATAACTCACCCCAACCTGGACAAGGACTGACATACCCTTTTCAGGCATATAATAATTTTTGACGATGCTCTGGGCAAGTTTCGCATTTGGAATAATTATCAGATTATTAGATAGTTCCCTGATAGTTGTATTCCGCCAGGTAACATCAACCACATAGCCCTCTTCCCCACTGCTTAACTGAACATAATCCCCCGGTTTCAACTGTCGGGCTATGATTATCTGCAAACCGGCAAAAAGATTGCTTAATGTATCCTGTAAAGCAAGGGCAACTGCTAATCCACCAATACCCAATCCCGCAAGAATTGGTGCGATAGAAATACCCAAAGAATGGAGAATTATTAAGATTCCAATAATCAGAACAAAAGCCCTTGTAATATTTACAAGGATTGTGGTCTTGGGTAGGGCTTCTTTTATCCTTCCACTCCATAAATCCACAAAACCCACTGCAATATTTGCCAATACAACAGTAATGGAAAATAATACAAGCACCAATAGGATTTTGTTGATAACCAATAACGCCTGTGGGTCAAAAATTATATGAGGCAGTGCAAGAGATAATCCAGTTATAATGAACCAGAAAAGCACCCATCCCTGAAGGGAATGAATAATTATCGCATCGCCACGCCATTTAGTTCTTTTGGTCAGCCTTCTGAGCCAGCCAAAAATGATTGCCTGAACAATAAACCCAATAATGATTGAACCAATGATAATTCCAATCGGCAAAATATATTTTGTAATCATATCTTTCATAAAAACTTCATTATTATTTTGGTCTTCCTTACAAATGTAGTTGCCTGATTTATCAGGCTCTATTATTATTTTTATTAAATGCCCAATGAATTGGGCAACTACATTTGTCGTTCCTCAACCCAAATTCTTTTTGCTCCTCAGCATATTACGGAAAAAATTCTTTTTGCAAAACCTACTGCTAACAAATTTCATTTCTTTAATTGCCATAAGATTTAGGTTATATTATATCTCAAATAGACCATAAGTCAACACTAAGAATTCACTGCTTTTTTACCCTATATAAAATTCTTCATTTGTCATGTTGAACCATTGACTGAATCCTGACCTGTCGTCAGGACAGGTTTATTCCAGGCTTATTTCAGCATCTCAATATTACAAAATTCTATTATTCCATTATTTTATAATTATTTAATAATGGAATGATAAGACGAAGAGATTAAGAGCCTGTCCTGAACTTGTTTCAGGGTGAGGGGTCCTTTATGAATATCTTGTGGTTTTTATTTTCTATAATGAAAATTTCCTTATTTGCAGTAATGGATTGAAAATCCATTACTCGGCGTTGGAAACGCCTCCTACATTTATATCAATTGTAGGAGCGGTTTCTAACCGCGATTTTGTTTCTCGCGGATCAAACAAATGTTTGATTTATGGGAAAAACTTACCACTTACAAATTACCTAAATGCCTAAACACCTAAATACCTAAAGATTTTTTGGAAATTTCCTTATTTTCTTTTAATAATCTCAAAAGGTTTTCTATATCCATTTCTTATCAAAATCTCCTTCATAATATTAGATTGTCTGAACATCATTTCAAATCTCTGCTGGGTTGTGAGCGAAGATTGGAAGTCTAATTCAAACTGCAATTCTTTCTTGTAATCAGGCTTTTTTAATTTTAGAAACCAGAATTTTTTCTTTTTTTTCTTTCCCATCAATATAATTATATACTAAAAAGAATTTTAATCAAGAGAGCTGGGCTAAACTGGTTGATAGACGAAACCTTCTTGCAAAGGATAATACAAAAAATTTGGATTTTCTCCAACTTTCTTAAATCCATATTCTGTAAAAAATTCCCTTGCTGAGAGTTGCCCTTCCGAATGTCCGGCGAATGTCCAAACAACAAGGGCATTAGCGGGTTTATCATTAAACCATTTTTGTGGCTTTTTCATATCTTCTATCAGACTGAATAATAAATTTTTGCCAATTCCTTTTCGCCAGTATTTTTTTTCATGGACATAGATGCAATCAATGCCGACAACTCCTTCTTCTGGCGATGGTTTATACTGTATCATCCCTGCCGGTATGTTATCAATATAACCGATTTTCGCGATTGGACCCCATTTTTGCAGCATTTCAAGAGCCCAGATTCTTTTCTCTTCCATTCCATTTTTCCAATCCGGGTCTTCTCTCTTTTCCAATGGAACACAGACAGAGCACCAGTCAATAATATTTTCTTCAGTTATATCTTTGATTATAATTTCCGACATTTATACCACCTCAATATTTAATGTAAGCAGGAATTAACTGTATCATTACAATTTCAATTTTTACCGCTTTCATATAAAACATTTTGAAATTCATTTGATAATTATATGCTCAAGCACCAATACCATAACGGTATAAATTTTATATGTTTTCCACCAATATTGTCTTCACCCGCAAAATCTTCTGTAATAACTATGGAGTGTCTAACCTTCAATTCATCCATTGCCTTTACGAGAGATTTAATTTCCCTTTTCTTAACTTTTTGTTCCTCTATATCCCAGCACACCTGAATAAGTTCTTTTATTTCATTTTTCTCTTTAGTCACAAAGTCTACTTCTCTGTGTTGGAAATCTTTCCAATAATAAACTTCTAAATCTGGATTCATTATCATTTTTTTCTTTAATTCTAAAGAGATTACATTTTCAAAAGACTTTCCTAAATTTTCACTTAATCTAAAGCCGATAGTATTTGCCAATCCAGTATCAACACAATACACCTTCTTTGGACTTTTTTGTTGTTCTTTTACCTTATAGGAAAATCGGCTAAGGAAAAACAAAATATACACATCTTCAAAATATTGCGAAAATTTTTCTATCGTATCAGCAGATAGATTAATAAATTTTTCTATAGAATTATAGGTTATTAAATTAGAAATATTTGTCATATAAAATTTTGCTAAATTTCTTAATCTCTCATTTTTACGAACATTGTACCTTTTTATTAAATCTTTATTTATTATATCGTCATAATAACTCAGTAAAATTTCTTTCTTTGATTTATGTAAAACCACTTCAGGAAATGAACCGAATTCAAGATATTTTCTCAACAAACTCTTTATCTCAGTTTGGTGGGTAATTATATCAAGATCATTTCTAACCTGAAAATCATTAAAAAAGAGAAATTCTTTAAAGGATAAGGGATATACAGTTAAATCAAGGTGTATTCCGGTTAGTAAAGTTGATAAGTCCCTGCTTAACATTTTTGCATTTGAACCAGATACTATAATTTTCGCTTTTTTTAATTCTCTCATCGTTCTAACCCACTTCTCCCAGTCTGCAACTTCCTGAACCTCGTCAAGGAAAATATATGGTTTTTCTTTCGGGCTCAAAAATTCTAAATATGTCTCATAAATCATCTGTAATAAACTCGCGTTAAGTTGGGAAAATCTCGGGTCTTCAAAGTTTATGACTAGAATCTCATTCCTGGAGACTCCACTGTTTATTAATTTTTTTGCAACCTGTCTCATAATATATGATTTTCCACTCCTACGAACACCGGTTATAACAGCAACCTGGTCTGTTTTTAGATAAGAATGCAGTCTATCAGTATAATAATTTCTGTCAATTCCTGATTCCTGGTCCTTATTCCAGAAATTCCAATCATCAAGGATTCTTATAATCTCATTTTTGTTCATTATAATAATACTCCTATTCGGTAAAATTTATAAATTATACCTAATAATTATATGAATTTTTGCCATAATGTCAATATATAAGCAATTATTCAACCCCTTATCTATTTCTTTAATCCCCGCAAGTTACTATCAATCTCCTGTTCAGTCTCATTACACCTCGGACAGGTCTCACCATCTACAAGTAACCTCTGCCACTTAATCTTAAGAATTTTTTTATCCATATAATCACTCCTATAATATTAATCCTTCAATTTTAACTCCATAAACTTTGCACCTTCAATTGGATTTTCCCGGTATGCCTCAATCTCATAAAAACCCATTGAGCGATAAAGCGCAATTGCCTCTTTCATTGCTGGTACAGTATCCAACTTCATATAAGAATAACCAATTTTCTTAGCCTCGTCAATGATAAATTTTACCAACTTTTTTCCAATTCCCATTCCCCTGAACTCAGGTTTAACATATAGTCTTTTCATTTCACAAATATTAACTGCAAGTTTTCTCAAAGCCACGCACCCAGCTATTTTCCCATCATTGACAGCAAGTATCAAACGACCATCTGGCGATGCATAATCACCAGGGAGTTCAGCAAGTTCTTTATCAAAATTCTGAAAGCACAGATCAAATCCCAACCCAGATGCGTATTCTTTGAATAGTTCACGCACTATTGATATTTGTTCATCTGATACAACAAAAATAAAATCTACCATTTCTAAACTGAAACAATTATTAAAACATAATGAATTACGAAATTCTTTGATTTTCCTTCGGAAAGATTTACTGAGAACAAATCTGCACCATTTATCTATATGAATATATGAACATATCTACATATGTGCAATTGTGCAATTATAGTAACAGTTTTGTAATTCTCAAAACACTAACCCTAATTTTCTCGCGCTTGATTGGACAACGCTTTGTCCTAAAATATTAGATGCTGAAATGGGTTCAGTAGGCCATACTGTACTGATGAAAAATAGAAACAGGTTAGAATCAATCATACCAGGTTGGTTAACTCGGTTTTGACAAACTTTTATGTACATTTTTTAATTCTTTGACAATCTCAATCCCCCGGGGGCATCTTTGTTCACATTGACCACACTCAGTGCATTTGTCTGCTTTTCGTTCATCTTTAATGAATTTTTTATACATTGATTTTGATTCTTCAAATGCATTATACATATAGGCATCATTATACAACTCAAAAATGAATGAAATCGGTATGTTCTGTGGACATTCTGAGCAATAGTTACAACCCGTGCAATTAACCCTTGTCCGTGATTTATAAAAATCTTTTACTTCTTTATACAATTGCAATTCATCATAAGTTAGAGTATTTCTGTGCTCCCGGGATGCAAATTCAATATTATCTTTTACCTGTTCAATTGAACTCATCCCACTCAAGACACAAGAGACTTCAGGATGATTATACAGAAATCTAAAGGCAAATTCTGCTGGGGTTTGCCTGAATTTTGAGCGCGAGATAGTTTTTAATACTTCATCAGGCACATTTCTTGCAAGTTTTCCTCCACGCAAGGGTTCCATAATGATTACTGCAAGCCCTTTTTGATATGCATATTCAAGTCCTTTTATTCCTGCCTGAATATCATCATCCACATAATTTAGATGAATTAAACATAGTGACCAGGGATATGCATTTACAATCTCTTCAAAAAGTGGAAACTCATCATGAAAAGAAAAACCAGTGTATCTTATCTTTCCTGATTTCAATGAATCATCTGAGAATTTTAACAAATCAAATTTCTGAACAGTCTGCCAGGAGTCCCTGCTCAAACCATGTAGTAGATACATATCTATCGTCTCGGTTTTCATTCTATTGAGTTGCTCATCAAGATATTTTTGTGAATCACCCTTTTCTTTCATTAGATAGACGGGCAACTTCGTCGCCAGATAGACCTTCTTTCTATATTCCGGTATTAAAACCTCTCCCAAAAATACTTCACTCTCACCAGAATGATAACCGTATGCAGTATCAAGATAATTTATCCCTTTATCAATAGCATAATATAACAATTTCCTCGCTTCACTCTTATTTATTGATTTGAAATTGTACTCATCCAGAAGTGGAAATCTCATACATCCAAATCCGAGCTGAGAGACCTTCAATCCAGTCTTGCCGAAATTACGATAAATCATAGTAAACACATCGTTTTACACAAGGCTGTTTAATGTTTTGGCCGTCCTATCTATGGTCTTTAAACACTTCTTAATATCCTTTCTTATGTCCTTACCACTGAAACGTAGAACTGACCAGCCAAAACTTGTCAATTCATTATTTCGCTCCCTATCCCTTGAAAGTGCTTCCGGAAGTGTGTGATAGCGTTCACCATCACATTCAAGGTCAATATTTGCCTTTCTACAAAATATGCAGAAATCTAAAAAATAGAATTGTCTGTTAATCCGCACTAAATACTGCCTTTCGGGGAAAATATTAACTTTTTTCAGTGCCTTATACATTTTATCTTCCAACTCGCTCGTCCAGTATAAATCATTTATCTCTTCAGCAAGAAATAATCTTTTAAGAGTCGTTGGAATATGAACAATCCTTCGCCATCTTTTACTTGGAATCGGATGTGGTAATTCTTTTATTTCACCAAGATGCAATTGATAATAATCAGAATTTCTTCGCGGATGTGAAATTTCGTCAGGGAAAATTTCTATTCTTTTTTAAGTATCAATATTTAGAACCAAAGCATAATAGCTCACCTTAAACCTAAGACCTTTGCCGAATATTGATGGAAAATAAAAGGCAATATAGCGAATTTGTTTCAGATTTTTGGGGATTGACTTAACTGGAATATGATACCACTTTCCTTCCTTAATAACTTTCCAGAGTTCTTTTCTTGGAACGATACCAACGAGTGCTGGCGAATCTCCTGATAACATGACTTACCTATTGCAAAGTATTCTTGGAATCTACTTATTCAAAATCATAATCCATCCATTCAGGACTGAGGCGAAACTAACCCATAGTATGTATGGTATCAAAAGATAACCAGCAAGAGAAGAAACGCGGAAGAAAAAGATAATCGTAAGCAGGATTGCAATCCATAATACAATAATTTCAATGAATGCCGACATCGGCGAACGCAAGCCAAAAAACAGAACCGACCAGAGAATATTAAGAATAAGTTGTATCACGAAAATAATGATGGCGGTCTTCACACCCTCTTGAGAAATTCCTTTATTCCAGACAAGATAAAATGCGATTCCTATTAGAATAAATAAAGCAGTCCAGACCGGACCAAATAACCAGTTTGGCGGACTTATTGGTGGTTTGTTTATTGTTGTGAACCAGGTTGAAACTGACTGCCTTGTCGCAAGTGAACCAATAAAACCCGCGCAAAGCGTCAGAACAATAGAGAGAACAAATTTGATTATATTGAAATTTTGAACAGGCATAATACCTCCTTAAAATTACTGAATACCTAAACAACTAAATACCTAAAAAATTGTTTGAGGCAATCCTCCTTTATTCTGCATAACACTATTAAATAATTCCATTATTCCACAATTATGGAATTGTTGAATGGTTATTTCTTGGGTGGTGTATTCAGCCATCTCGTTATTGCCTCAACTAATACATCAACCCGTTTTTTTATAAGAATATAATACCAGATACCCACAATCAGAAGAAAGAAAACCAATATGAGTGATGTGTTTATCTGAGAAAAGCGGAAGATTAGTAGCATGCAAATAAAGATTACAAAAGCAGGAATGGTAAGATTCAGGCAGACAGTAATTTTAACCTTCTGTGCGGGAGTGAGCTCAATTGTGCCGTGGATTGGACAGACTGAATATCGTGAAACCGAATAATCAAATTGGAATTCTCTAAAGAAAAGCTCCCTTGGACTGAGTGAGAAAAACTGATATCTATTTCTTATATACATTTTCAGAGTATCTGCTAAACCACCTGGGTCTGATAGATTATGTTGAAGATTAATTATGGATTTTTCAATACTATAAAGTCGGATGAAATTTCTAAAATAACCAGGAATTTTCATTCTGGGCAGAATTTCATCAAGTATTAAACACAATACAACTAATATGCATCCTGAATATATATAAACCAAGAAACCTCCTATCTTTCCATTAGAAGTAAAGGAGCTATATGGTTCAATATATCAGTTTAAGGATACTTTTGCGGAAACCAAAGAATAAGCACGCAAAAAGAAAAAACAGTGCTACAGCATTTACGATACCTAATGTATCTTTATGAACTATTGTATGATGTAGTTCGGGTAAGATATTCATCCAAAGTTCATTTATTACAATTCCCAAACAAAGGACGATTGCGACAATCAAAATTGTGTTTAAGATTGTTAGGATTGTATAAAACCGGCTTCTTTTAGATTTAAGTTCTCTGCTTAATCTCAATCTGGTCAATATTTTTTCTTCAATACTTCCCGGTTCAAAAGTTACAGACAATTCCTTATCTATTTCATCTTCAATTGCCATCTTTCTCTGACATTTCTGGCATTCAACCAGGTGATTTTCTACCAAACTGCGCTCATCATCGGCTAAAAGATTTAGCCGATACGCAATCAATCTTTCAAATTCAGGACAGGAGTTCATCTTCATATCCTTTAAGTTCTTCCCTTAATCTAATCCTTGCACGGCCCAAAGAAACCTTCACATTTTCCGGAGTTATTTTAACTATTTCTGCTATCTCTTTGATATCAAAATTTTGATAATAGTATAAAGTCAGCAATAATCTATCGCGTGGATTTAGTTTTGCAATAGCATTCTGGATAATTATTCTTTTTCTAATTCCGGAATAAACTTCTGGTGCCGGGTCAGATTCCGGTAACTCCGACTTTTGTAATACATACTTCTTTTTTCTAAGATAGTCATAACATAGGTTGCGGGCAATACTGCAAAGCCAGGATTTGAATTTTTCAGGTTTGTTTAATTTATGGATTTTTTGAAATGCCTTTATAAAAACCTCCTGGCAGACATCAAGACTCATATCATAATCCTTTAATAAACGATAGACAATGGTAAAGATGAGTTGTTTATACATCGTGACAATCTCGGACATTGCCCTTTCATCACCATTTTGGACGCTCTTAACAATCTCAACAATATCACAAGCCAAAGGTATCTGCTATGACTTTTGCGTCCCGATCTGAAAGAAATGGAGTATTAGAAAACAAAATCCTATGATGCCAATGAATATACCAATGCCCACCAGAGTTCTTGAGGTCTGGATTAACCCGAACAACACACCTCCCACACCAACTCCAAGCGTAATAATTCCTGTCTTCAAATACTCTCGGTCTTCATAACCTTCGCCTTCATGATAATGATGCCACTTTTTTTCACTAAGGTTGCCCAGAATTTCTTTTATTTCCTGGACACTTTTGCCTGCTTCAATTGCCTTCGTCGCTGCATCATAATATTTTTTCTTTTCAAAAGAACCCATAATTATCGCAACAACGGCAATTAAGCATCCCATTACGATTGCAGCAATCGGTATTACAAATGACAGCCATTGTGTTTCCATTTGAACCCCCTTTGATTATAAGACGAAAATGGAGTTAGTAAGGTAACAACATAAAGAGCTGTGCCTACATCTTTTGGATTGCCACGCCCATCGCTTTGTATTCAGGAAATCGTCTTAGTAATTTGATCAAAGATGAAGCAACTGCCCGCTAAACAAATCTGCAGCCATCTCTTGCAAGAATTTTTAAAATCATTTATTAGAATTTGTATCCTTTACCCATTTTTCCAGACAGGCAAATACTCTAAGAAAAAATTGTCATTTATTTCTTTTATTTCTCCTGTTGCCCCCTCTCTGGTTTGCCAATCCGACGATACTGCCATCTTTCTGATTTCTTGAAGAATTTTTTTATTCATTTTTCCTTATTTTGTTTAGAAATTTTGCCGAAGAATTGATGCCCCTGAACATAAATGCAAGGCTAAATTGCCCTACAGCTGCCACCCAACAAGGGAGTATCAATGTGTAATTTAAAATCATTAATTGCATGAGAATGAATTCTCTACTCCGGAAATAACAACAACGCGGATCGCTTAACGCGGAATGAGTGACAAAATAAGAACACTGAATTCATCCGATAAAACGGGTAGCTATTGCCCTTCTATTTAATAATTCGTCCAGATAAATCGAACGTTACAATTAAAACAATTTATTCGTCGCCCCTGGACTTGGTCTTTATTGGTTCTACAAGCAAAACATAAGCGGGTTTTTCGCTGCGGGAGCGATGTCTTGTTCCTCTTTTAACAAGAAATCCTTCTCCTTCTTTCAATTCCACAGATTCATTTTCCATATCAATGAAGACTTTGCCCTTTAATACATAAAAGAATTCATCTTCATTCATATGGGTATGCCATTTGTATGCGCCGTCAATTTTAGCAACCCTCAAGGCTGTCTCGTTGACATATACTACATCCTGCGGTTGCCAGGCTTCCTTAAGTTTCTTATCAATATCCTTGAATGTTATTTTTGTCATTTTACCTCCGTTAAAAATGATTCATACAGATTATAACGAATTCACACGAACTTGAATCCCAAACCGCCTTCAGCGGTCTACATCCTGAATACACCGAACTTATGGTCAGGGATTGGTGCATTTAAGGACATCGCAATGCCAAGACCAAGTACAGTCCGTGTATCAACTGGGTCAATAATACCATCATCCCATAACCTTGCAGTTGAATAATAGGCACTTGATTCAAATTCATATTTTGCTAAGATTGGTTTACGAATCTCTTCAATCTCTTCTGGTGTTGGTTTTTTCCCTTCCTTTTCCAATGCTTTCACCTTTATATCTGTAAGCACATCTGCTGCCTGTTCTCCACCCATTACGCATATCTTTGCTGTAGGCCACATAAACAATAACCTTGGCTCATAGGCACGACCGCACATTCCATAATTTCCTGCCCCATAAGAACCACCGATAATCACAGTGAATTTCGGCACCTGGGCATTTGCTACTGCATGGACCAATTTTGCACCGTCCTTGGCAATTCCCTGATGTTCATACCGCTTGCCAACAATAAATCCAGTAATGTTCTGTAAAAATATTAAAGGGATTTTTCTTACACAACACAATTCAATAAAGTGTGCACCTTTTTGTGATGATTCAGAAAATAATACACCGTTATTTGCCAAAATTCCAACGGGATAGCCCATAATCCGTGCAAAACCACAGACAAGGGTCGGACCGTATAATTCTTTGAACTCGTGGAATTCGCTTCTATCAACAATCCTTGCAATCACCTCACGCATATCAAATGGCTTTCTCAAGTCTTTTGGAATTATGCCGTAAAGTTCATTAGGGTCGTATGCAGGATCCTCTGGTTTACTCCTCTCAAGCGGATATTTTGGTTGCCTGCCAAGATTTTCTACAATATTTCTTGTAATCTCTATTGCCTGTTCATCATTTACTGCATAATGGTCACTCACCCCTGAAATCCGGCAATGAACATCTGCACCGCCAAGTTCTTCTTCAGTCACGACTTCACCAGTTGCTGCCTTTACAAGCGGAGGCCCACCAATATAGATTGTTCCAACACCCTTGACATGCACGACTTCATCACTCATCGCTGGTTGATATGCACCACCTGCGGTGCAGAATCCCATCACCACAGATATCTGTGGAATATTCATCGCTGACATTATTGCCTGATTATAAAATATCCTGCCAAAATGAAATCTATCAGGAAATGTACCAACCTGTAAGGGTAAGAAAATTCCGCCTGAATCAACAAGATATATACAGGGCAAATGGTTATCAATTGCTATCTCCTGGGCACGGATATGTTTCTTGATTGTCTCTGGAATATAAGTTCCACCTTTGACCGTAGCATCGTGTGCTACAATCATCACTTCTCTGCCGTGAACAACACCGATGCCCGTTATTATTGCAGCACTTGGATGTTCATTATCATACATATCCCAGGCAGCGAGAGAACTCAATTCTAAGAATGGTGTATCAGGGTCAAGAAGGAGTCTCAATCTATCGCGCACAAATAGTTTACCCCTCTCCTTATGTTTTTTGTGCATATATTCTGGTCCACCTTTACGCACCAATTCCAATCGTTCTTTAAGTGTTTTAACCGCCTGTTCCATTGTTTCATAATTTTCTTTGAATTCAGCACTATTTGGGTTTATCTTGGATTCTATTTTGTACATAACTAATTTAAACTCCAATACCTAAACACCAAATCCCAAACAAATCCTAAATTCCAATGCACAAACTTTTTATGTAATTGATTGATTAATGAATTGGAATTTATTTGGATTTTGGAATTTGACATTTGGAATTTTATGCTAATACTGCCTTATATCCATAACATATTATCCCGGCTGAACTTTCTTCCTGAACTTTTCTGAAGACAATCTTCACGGGCTTGCCAATTGCCATATCGTCTGGTTTGCAGTCAACAACCTGTGCCATTATCCGCACACCATCATTCAATTCTATTATTGCCACATTGTAAGGAACCTGTGTATTGAATTGTTCGGGTGCTACTCTGATTGTAGTATAGGTCACGATCTTGCCGCTTTCCGAGAGTCTTATTCTCTCAAATTCTCTTGACTTACAATTTGAACAGATAAGTCTTGGTGGGAAAAATATCTTTCCACATTTTTTGCACTTATTTGCCTCAAGTCTATACCTCTGCGGCATTTCTCTTGTATATCTTGGTGAAGGCATATTACCTCCTTTCAGTCGTAAGAATGTGTACTACTGATGATGCTCCTGAGCCGCCCATATTCTGTGTCAAACCGATTTTCGCATTCTTGATTTGCCTTTTACCTGCATTCCCACGGAGTTGTTCAACAACCTCAACAATTTGAGCAATACCAGTGGCACCGACAGGATGCCCTTTTGATTTTAAACCACCCGATGGATTTATCGGAATCTTACCTTCAAGTGCTGTCTCACCCTTTTCAACAAGTTGATATGCCTTGCCTCTTTCACAGAAACCGAGTTCTTCCATTATACATAGTTCAGCAATAGTAAAACAATCATGGACCTCAGCAAAATTTATATCTGAAGGCTTAACTCCCGCCATCTTATATGCACGCTCACCTGCAATCCTCACTGCATCAAGACTCAAGATATCTTTTCTTTGATGCAGGGCGATTGTATCTGTTGCAGCACCAGAACCGATAACTTTGACCAATTGCTTTCCAAGTTTTTTAGCAATTTCAACTGTCGTTAAAATCACGCAGGCAGAGCCATCTGAAACCGGTGAGCTATCCATAACTGTGATTGGGTCTGCAACCATTGTTGCATTTAATACATCATCTATCTTAATTTCGCTCTGGAATTGTGCATTGGGGTTGAGTGCACCATTCCTATGATTCTTCACCGCAACCATTGCCAGATGCTTCCGTGAAGCACCATACTTTTGAAAATATGCATTGGCAATCATTGCATAGAGTCCAGGGAATGTAATACCCTGATAGCATTCATACTCCTGGTCAGCAGCAGTGGAGAGTGCATAGGTAACATCTGCACCATCGGTCATCTTTTCAACACCACCGGCAAACACAATATCATTCATACCTGATGCCACATCAATAAATGCCTGCCTAAAGGCAAATCCACCTGATGCGCAGGCAGATTCAACACGCAATGCCGGTATTGGCGCTGTGCCGAGATAATCGGCCATTAATGCCCCGATATGCTCCTGTCCAACAAAAAGACCAGGAGTCATTGACCCCACATACATTGAATCAATATGGTCTATTCCTGCTTCATCAATCGCCTTTAATGCTGATTCAACAAAAATATCCCTTAAAGATTTTGTCCATAATTCACCAAACTTGGTCATACCACAACCAATGACACAAACTTCACGCATAAATCCTCCTCTTCGCTAACTCAAAATTCCAAATCCCAAGCACCAAATTCCAAACAGATCATAAATTCCAAATTCAAAATATTAGGATTCATTTGAAAATTGGGTCTCGGGATTTTATTGATCATTCTGCCATTATGATTTTATGTCTATGTTTTGCATACTCTCCATAAGTGAGATAGATCCGATTATTCTCAAGCATATCCTTAACCCTCTCTGCCTTATCACGAACCTCATTTATCCGCTCTGTAACTTTAAATACAAATGCATCACTACCTGCACCAGAACCGAATGAGACAAGCAATATCAAATCACCCGGCTGAGCAACATCAAGGATTGCAGAAAAACCTGTAGGCGATGAACCTGAATATGTATTCCCCATCAATGGAACAATCCAGCCTGGTTCTATCTGTTCTTTTGTGAATCCAAGCCTTTTGCCGATTGTCATCGGGAATTTTCCATTGGGCATATGGAAGACTGCATATTTGAAATCTGATGGTTTATATCCTGTCTTTT
>JBNAVN010000047.1:0-18028 GCA_049700315.1 bacterium | reverse complement strand
GAAAAATCAATAGTTCTGGACCTAGTGAGAAAATTGGGCTAAAATCTAGGAAATTAAAAACTGTAAAAATAGATTTATTTGTTAAGAGCAATGACGGGAGTGTCCATTTATTTGATTTAAAAACAGCCAAGCCTAATATTAGCAATTTCAAGGATTTTAAGAGAACACTATTGGAATGGATAGCAATCTATTTATTAAGATACCCGGATGCAAATGTCCATTCTTACATTGCCATTCCTTATAATCCTTATGAGCCTAAACCTTATGAAAGATGGACACTGAAAGGAATGCTGGATTTAGACAATGAATTAAAGGTTGCAGGGGAATTTTGGGACTTTCTTGGTGGAGAAGGAGCCTATGAAGAGCTTTTGAATTCTTTTGAAAGAGTGGGAATAGAGTTGAGGCCAGAAATAGATGAATATTTTTCAAGATTTAAATAATCCACAGGGAACACGACCTAAAGTAGTGGGTCAGATGAGCGAGCTTATTCAGGAATTTGAGGGGAAGACACTATCTGAATGGGAAGATTGGTATTTAAAGAAAAAGCCAGATGCAATAAAAAACGCTACGGAAAAGATACTTCAAAAATTGAAAGAACTCAAAGATGCTATGAATAAGATTGACAGGGATACTGTAGAACAGTGGGTAAGGGATCTGGTTATAGTAAAAACTTTTGCAGGGTTGAGATTTCAAGAGGCAATCTTGAAGAAAGGTGCGGAGATTAAAGGAACTTCTTACCGATTTGCCAATCCTGATGAGGAATCAAAAGGAATTGATGGCTACATTGCCGACATACCTGTATCTATAAAGCCACATACCTACGAAGCGAAATCCGCATTACCGGAACATATAGAGACTAAAATTATCTATTACAAGAAAGTTGATGATGGTATTGAGGTAGACTATGGAGAAATTTTATAGAAAGCCACCACATCGCCTAACACAGCATATACGCTGCGGGCTTACACGCCCTCACCCTTCGGGACATTGCTCCCTTCGGTCGCAACGTCGTATATGCTCGGAACGTTAGGCGACACTACCTTTAATAATAAAGAAGATAGATAATGAAAGCACTACGAAATAGAACTATAACTCTGACAGATAAGGAAAGAGAAAAGTATCAAGGTAAATTGCTAAAGATAAATAATTATGTATCACTTGATAAGATTCTAAATAAGGTGATAAATCAGGATATTTTTGAGGTTGTAGATTTCCTGCCATCAATGTTTGTAGACCTTCTTTTTATCGACCCCCCATATAACTTGACGAAGACATTTAACACCCGATCTTTTAAACAAGTATCAGTATCACAATATATGGAGTGGATGGAGTCTTGGTTGAAAAAGATGGTTAGATTATTGAGACCAACCGCCTCTATTTATATATGCGGAGATTGGCGATCTTCATCAGCAATCCATTTACTGTGTGAAAAATACTTTATCGTCAGAAATAGAATTACATTTGAAAGAGAAAAAGGCAGAGGAGCAAAGAAAGATTGGAAAAATAACTCTGAAGATATTTGGTTTTGCACTGTATCTAATAAATATACCTTTAACGCTGATGCGGTGAAACTAAAAAGGAGGGTTATTGCACCTTACCGTGAAAAAGGAATACCTAAAGATTGGAAAGAAGAAGAAGATGGAAAATACAGATTAACTTATCCGTCAAATATATGGACAGATATTACCATTCCTTTCTGGTCAATGCCTGAAAATACGCCTCATCCTACACAAAAGCCTGAAAAACTTCTCGCAAAAATCATTCTTGCAAGTTCTAATGAGGGCGATGTTATATTTGACCCCTTTGCTGGCGTTGGAACTACAGGTGTTGTAGCAAAAAAACTGAAACGAAACTTTGTTATGGTTGAGATAGATGAAGAATATTGTCTTTATGCTGAAAAAAGATTAGAGATGGCTGAAAAAGATTCTACTATTCAAGGTTATTCCGATGGTTTTTTCTGGGAAAGAAATACCCTAAAAGATATGAAGAATAGAAATAATAAGAAGGTGAACACTGGTAATGAACTGCCTTTATTTTTTGTGGACAAGAGGAGATAAAAGTGAAAAGCAAAATTTTTTACACGCAGATTTACAAAAGAATTGAAAACAGAATAAAGGATTTTTTTAACAAGTATCCTGATTTTTTGGGAAAAGATACTGCCGTAAGCACAAGAGCCACAGGGGATGCGATTCAGCATATTTTAGAAGAAAATTTTCAAAACATTATTGGAGGTTTCTCAAAACAATATTCTGCTGGTTTTGCGAGGCGAGCCATGGCTGACCTTGCCTTTACAGACCAAAATAATCTTTATTACATTAAAGATGTAAAAACTCATAGATTGGAAACGAAATTCAATATGCCTAATCTTACTTCTGTGGAAAGATTAGCTAGATTTTATGAAGATGACATGAATTATTATGTAGTACTAATGGTGGCATATAACATTATCTCGGGAATTCATATTCAGGTCAAAAAAGTTCACTTTGTCCCCATAGAATTTTTATCCTGGGGATGCTTGACAATTGGTGCATTAGGATGGGGACAGATACAAATTGCTAATGCGAACAATATTATAGTGAATCATGGATATTCAAGAAAAAAGTGGATGTTAGAATTGTGTGATATGCTGTTTGAATTTTATCCGCAAGAGATTGAAAAGGTTAAAGATAGAATAGAATATTTCAAGAAAGTTAAGATGCAATGGGAGCAAAAGAAAGACATTTGGAAAATGTAGCGTCGCCTAACCCAGACAAGGAGGTTGAAAATGAGCGTAACAGAAACAAAAGCAGAGGTATTTTGGATGGCTTTCAGGGGCTTGCCCAAAAAGGGAAGACAATCTGTTATTGAAAGACTATTAAAGGACACAGAGTTTATGGAAGATTTGATTGATATAGCCATCCTTGAACAACGTCGTGAAGAGCCGTCACGCCCTTTAGAAGATTATCTTGCTGAAAGAAAAAATAGAGAAAGTTAATGCCCTATGTAGTTTATTTAAAAAAGTCAGCAGAGAAAGAATTAGACCGCTTACCTACAGAAGTCCATGATAGAATAGTAAAGTGGCTTGTTTCTCTCAGAGATAACCCTCGACCTCGTAGGACGAAAAAACTTCTTGGGCAGAAAGGATACAGAATTAGAGTAGGCAATTAGCGAATTATTTACACAATCAATGAAAAGGAGAAGAAAGTAGAGGTAGTTTCTGTTGCTCATCGCAAAGAAGTCTATCGTTAAGGTTGAGTAGTCAATGAAAAATGCCAAGCAAAACACTCGCCTAACACGGTGCATATGTAAAATGAAAAATGCCCTTTCAGGGCTTTTCATATGCACCGAAACCGTTATATTAAATCTGGCCTGGCAAAGAGTATATTATTACATACATTCTCAAATTATTTTGATTGTTATTTTGCTCGCTTCCATATACTGCCCATTATGTAGTAGTTCAGTCCAATGAATTGAACAATCGCAAAAATAAAAACAATTTGAATTTCTATGCAAAAATGCTAATGCATTTTATCGCATAGGAATTTGAAAAATTCCTATAAGAAAAATAATGAAATTTTTCATTATAGAAAAGATTGGACAAGATACATCTTAAAAAAACCGTTTGACTTTTTTTGGTTTAGAAATGCGAAACGGTTTTGTTGTAAAATAGTAGTAAGTAGCAAGTTGAGAGAAAAAGATGAATGAAACGCTTTTCTAAACCGTCCGACGATTGACAAATTTGTTAGGGGTTTCAGGGGCCATCCCCCTGATGTATCTTATAATAACAGGTATTTCAAGGATGATATTTTTCTAAGGTGCTTCTCTTATCTATCCCCCAATTTGCAAATGCCCTTGAATTTCTTTGAAAAATTTATATAATCTTCTATGCGGCTTTATGAATATGAAGGAAAGATGCTTTTCAGAAGGAATAAGATTCCAGTTCCTGATGGTGTTGTTGTAGATAAAGATTCATTCAGGGAACTCGATAAGGTCGTCTATCCAGTGGTTATAAAGGCACAGGCCTTTTTGGGTGGCAGGGGAAAGGCGGGTTTGGTTCAATCTGCTCAGAATAGGGAAGAGGCAGAGGCAAAGATAAATGAATTACTTGGAAAGAAACACGGTCCTTTTATCATTGAAAAGGTCTTTGTTGAAAGAAAACTTGAGATTGAACAAGAATTATATATTTCAGCACTCATTGATAGGATTGAACATAAGCCACTCATAATGATAGGCAGACAAGGTGGAATGGATATAGAAGAAATAGCCAAAACAAAACCCGAAGCAATACTAAAGTATTACTTTAGTCCAGGGGATAATCTGCCTGAATATAAGGCAAAAGAGATTGCAGGTAAAGTAAATTTTGAAGGCAATTTGTTTACTGAAATGGCGGGTGTAATTTATAATCTTTATAATTTGTTTATTAACCTTGATTGCAAACTTGTTGAGATAAATCCGCTGGTTATAACAAAAGACCGAAAAATTTTTGCACTTGATGCCAAGGTTGATTTAGATGAGGATGCGATGTTCAGACATCCAGAATTAAGAGAAATGGGAATAGTTGCAAGGAATGAGATTGGTGAATTGACTGAGAGAGAAAAGATTGCTAAATCCGCAGGAATTCCTTATGCTGATGTAGATTTGGAGGGTGATATTGGTGTTTTTCCAGGGGGTGCAGGATTTGGTATTGCGGCGCTTGATTTAATCACCCATTACGGAGGTAGACCTGCAAATTTTATGGATTCTGGAGGCGCACCAACACAGGAAAAATTGAAGGCGATGCTTGGATTATTGATGGACAATCCAAAGGTCAAAGTGATTTTTGGCGCCCGATTCGGTGGAATATCAAGATGTGATGATTGGGCAAAGGCAGTTGTTCAATATGTCATAGAAAACAAACCTAAAAAGCCAATGATTATGCGCATGGCAGGAAATATGGAGGAACAGGGGAGAAGGATTTTTGAAGAGGCAAAAAAAGAATATCCGGAACTGTTCAAGAATATAAAGGTTTATGCCTATGATACACCGATTGAGGAAGTGATTAAAGAGGCAGTCAAAGTTGCAAAGGAGAACCGGTGAAGATTCAAACGGTGTTTTTTAGAATTTTGGAATTTTGTTATTGGAATTTGTTTCGGATTTGGTATTTCGGATTTATATATAATTATGGCAATATTAATTGATAACAATACCAAAGCGATTGTTCAGGGTATCACCGGTGCAAATGCAGCATTGCATACGAAATTGATGCTTGAATATGGAACAAAGATTGTAGGAGGTGTTACACCCGGGAAGGGTGGGCAGAAGGTTGATGGTGTGCTGGTTTATGATACAGTTTCGCAGTGTCTACAGTCCCATCCTGATGCGAGTGTATCAAGTATCTGGGTGCCGGCAAGGTTTGCCAAAGAAGCAATATTAGAGGCTATAGATGCAGGAATAAAGACCGTGATTGTGATAACCGAAAGGATTCCAATTCACGATATGCTCTATGTTCGCCAAAAAGCAAAAGAAAAAGGGGTTGTAGTAATTGGTGGGAATACCCCTGGTGTCATATCGCCCGGCAAATGCCTTGTTGGTATGCTTCCAAAGATTGCATTTCAGCCCGGGAGAATCGGCACAGTTGCCCGTAGTGGTGCGGTAACATATTATATTGCAAATTCATTGAATCTTGCTGGACTTGGCGAATCAACATCAGTTGGACTGGGTGGTGACCCGATATTGGGTTCAAATTTTGAGGATATATTAAGGCTATTTGAACAAGATCCTGAGACCGATGCAATTGTAATGGCTGGAGAGATTGGCGGTGTTTATGAAGAATTGTGTGCCCCTTATATCAAAAAAATGACCAAACCATTGGTTGCATATATTACAGGAAAATCTGCACCCCAGGGAAAGAGATTGGGCCATGCAGGGGCAATAATTGAGGGAAATATGGGAACTGCCCAGAGTAAGATCCAATCACTGAAAGATAATGGAGCAATGGTTGCAGAAACTCTCAGCGAAATTCCAGTTTTAGTTAAGAAATCCCTCAAATAAGATAAATTTCTTGACATTGCCCTCAATATTCAGTATAATATCATAACATAATATGATTCAGAAACTATTGGGTAAAATCTTTGGCACAAAGACAGAGCGGGAGTTAAAAAGACTCTGGCCACTTGTTGATGAAATAAATCAAGTATTTCCAAAATTTCAAGGCGTCGACTTGCTAAAAACAACTGAAGATTTCAAGAAACGTATCCAACAAGGCGAACCAGTTGATAACTTACTACCTGAAGCATTTGCCCTTGTAAAAGAAGCATGTCGTAGACTAATTGGTAAAAAATGGGCAGTTGTTGAGATTGAAACTGAGTGGAATATGATCCCTTTTGATGTGCAGTTGATCGGGGGAATTGTTTTGCATGAGGGCAAAATAGCAGAAATGAAAACAGGTGAAGGAAAGACACTGGTTGCCACAATGCCCTTATACTTAAATGCCCTTGCAGGTAAGGGTGCCCATCTGGTTACGGTCAATGATTATCTTGCCCGAAGAGATAGAGAATGGATGGGACCGGTTTATGAGACTCTTGGTATGTCCGTTGGTGTGCTACAGCAAGGAATGGAGAATGAACCAAGGAAAGCAGCGTATAACTGTGACATCACATATGGCACGAACAATGAATTTGGGTTTGATTATCTGAGAGATAATATGGTTTGGCGATTAGAAGATAAGGTTCAGAGAGAACATTACTATGCAATAGTGGACGAAGTGGATAGCATATTGATTGATGAAGCAAGAACACCGCTGATCATTTCTGGACCAGTAGAAAGGGAAACAAAAACTTTTGATGAAATAAATCCTGTGGTACAGCGTCTGATCTCTGCTCAGACAGTCTTTGTCAACAGAGTGGTGCAGGAGGCAAAAAAATTGCTTGAGGAAGGGAAAGAAAAGGAAGCAGGTATAAAACTACTTCAGGCGCGAAGGGGCGCACCAAAGAATAAACAATTAATGAAATTAGAACAGGAAACCGGCGTTAAGAGATTAATTGAAGATACAGAATTGACATTCTTAAGAGAAAAGAATTTTGCCAAAATTGATGAAGAATTGTATTTCGTCATTGATGAGAAATCTCATATCGTTGATTTGACAGAAAAAGGAAGAATTTTCGTATCACCAAATAATCCTGAAATGTTTGTGCTACCTGACTTGAGTGAAAAGATTGGCAGAATAGATCGGGATGAAAATATGTCACCCAAAGAGAAATTCGTTGCCCGAGAAAAGGCATACGAAGAATACGCAAAAAAGAGTGAAATCCTTGCAAATTTGAGGGCATTACTGAAGGCGTATTCTTTGTTTGAGAAGGATGTAGAATATGTTGTTCAGGATGGCAAAGTTATCATCGTTGACGAGTTCACTGGCAGATTGATGCCTGGAAGAAGATTTTCTGATGGTTTGCATCAAGCCCTTGAGGCAAAGGAAAGGGTGCGGGTTCAGGAAGAAACCCAGACCTTTGCTACCATCACAATCCAGAATTATTTTAGAATGTATCAAAAACTTGCGGGTATGACTGGAACTGCTGCAACTGAGGCGAATGAATTCTGGCAGATATACAAGCTTGATGTTGTGGAAATTCCCACAAAAGAACCAGTCCGCCGCATTGACTATGAAGATATTGTGTACCGGTCCAAGCGGGAAAAATATAATGCAATCATTGAAGAGATTGTAAAATGGCACAACAAGAAACGACCAATTCTTGTTGGTACAACATCAGTAGAAGTTTCTGAAGTACTCTCCAGATTACTGCAGAGAAAAGGAATCCCTCATAATGTGCTCAATGCAAAGCACCATCAGCGTGAAGCAATGATTGTGTCCCAGGCAGGACAGCCCGGAGCAGTGACTATTGCGACCAATATGGCTGGTCGTGGAACCGATATTAAATTGGGGTCCGGTGTTGTGCAGTGTAGTAAATGTTGTATAAGTTGTCTTGATTACAACTGTTCAGAATGTACCCACGAAGAGAAAAAGGAATGTTTGCAGGATTTGCCCTGCGGGCTTTATATCATAGGAACAGAGAGACACGAATCACGCAGAATAGATAATCAATTAAGGGGAAGGAGTGGACGTCAGGGTGACCCTGGTTCATCCAGATTCTTTTTATCACTGGAAGATGATTTGATGAGGATATTCGGTTCAGACAGGGTCGCTGATATAATGGACAGGTTTGGTGGTGAAGAACAAAAGCCATTAACCCATCCTCTTGTAACAAGGGCGATTGCAAATGCCCAGAAAAGGGTTGAGGAGAATCATTTTGAAATTCGCAAGCACCTGCTGGAATATGATGATGTTATGAATCGGCAGCGTGAGGTAATATATAAGATGCGCGACGAAATTCTTAAGGGTACGAATTTTGAAGAACTGCTGTATAAGACCTTTGAAGATACTATTGAAGATATTATCTTGAAGTATTCAAGCGAAAAAGAGCCCTCTGAAGAGTGGGATTGGGATGAATTAATCAACGAATTCAATCAGATATTCATAACAAGTTTTTCAATTGATAAGAATGAAAAAGAAAGGATAAAACAAGCTGAACTATTTGAAAAACTCCTTGATAAAGCAAAGGAATCTTTTAGATTGAGAAAACAGAATTATGACCAGGAAACTTACAATGAAATGCTAAAATCTATTCTCCTGTTAACCATTGATAATCGCTGGCGCGAACATCTCTATGCCCTGGATGCATTGCGTGAAGGAATAAGTCTGCGTGCCTATGCCCAGAAAGATCCTCTTGTTGAGTATAAGCAAGAATCATTCAAGATGTTTGATGAACTTCTGAGGGATATCGCAAGAGATGTATCAGGAATTGTATTTCGTGCAACGCCCAGACCAGTTCAGAGAAGGCCTCTGGTGACCCAGGAATACAAACCAGGAATAGACGGAAGAGGGGCAGAGCAATCAAAATCTCCTGTTTCAACAACGACGGTTCCGAAATCAGCAAAGATAGGGAGGAATGATCCCTGCCCCTGCGGAAGCGGAAAAAAATACAAGAAGTGTTGTGGAAAAGGAATTTAGAATGAAACCCTACCAAGTGAATCTTTTTAGTGAAGAAAATAAAGCCCCAATATTCTTACCGTCTGAACCTGTTTTTGTTTACAACAATAAAAGATATATAAACTTATCTATGTTTGATTGTTTCAATCGTCATAGCAACGAATATCTGAGTGAAACTGCACGGTTAAATATTGATAATCGTGGTCTTCTTGATATCAGAAATCCAGATAACCTCTCTGTTGAATTGGCAAGACAAATGACCGCATTCAAAAAATTGGATTCAATTATATCGTTTCCGGACGAAATTTCAGCAGTTTATGCCCTTTTCTCGGTGTTTAATTCAAACACAGTATTTCTTATTGATTACGAAACTTCAGCGAGTATCTGCGCACTATTGCAGTATCGGAATGTTGAATTTTATAATCATCATGACCTGCAACAACTGGCACGACTTTTGACAATGCACTCAGAGAAAGCAATTGTCATTGATGGACTTTATGAGTGGTTGGGTTATACCGGTCCAATAGGTGACATCGCGCGCATTGCAAAAGAAAATCAAACAACAATTATTGCCAACGAACTTAATTCTTTTGGTCTGCTGGGAAGAGATGGGAGAGGATTCGTTGATTTAATGAATCTCTATGAGGATGTCATCATTGAAATTGGAAGTTTTAGCAAATATGTTGGAGGTTATGGAACTTATATAGGTGCTAAAAAATACCTGATAAATAAAATAGTTGAATCAGCAGACAATGTGTATGTTCCAATGCCCAAATTCATGCTTGCGGTGAACACCGCAGGAATAGAATTATTGAAAAATGAATCAAGGAATCGCACTTTATCTTCAAAACTCTGGACTAACAGCAGATTCTTCATAAATCGCTTGAAACAAATTGGATTGAACACAATGAGCGAAACACCAATTGTGGTAGTAATTTTTAACAACAATAATGAAGCAGAGACCTTTGTAAGACTCTTATATAATGACGGGATAATCGTAAGTGCGAATAAAGAAAGGGTGAGATTGATATTGTCAATTGAACACTCGCGTGCTGACCTGGACTATGTGCTTGACCGGATTGAAACACATTTCAAGGATATGGGCATCGTATATCCAGCAGTTAAGTCAGGTGTTGACTTATCGCCTTAAATTGGATATAATCCATACCTGAAAGGAGGCTAAATGATTATAGTTTTAGGGCTTCTAATTGGTGTTTTGCCGCAGGATTACATCAATATGCTGATGAGAGAAGATTATGAATCTGCGGCAGAGTATTGCAAAAAGATGATCAATGAAGCCCCTGGTTATATGTGGTATTTAGAACTTGGGGACCTATATTATGATAAACTTGATGAACCAGTTAAAGCAAAACAAGTTTATCAGGAGATTTTAGATAAATACGCCCAGACGGATGGATGGGTATATTATCGTTTAGGTCTGGTGCTTGAGACACTTGAAGACTATTTAGACGCTGCAAAGGCATATGAAATTGTTGCAACTCGTTATCGCAAACCACCTTTGGATTCCTTTTCTCTTACTGGTGTTGAAAGGTGTTTCAAGAAAAACTACCAGGATACTGTTGCCCTCATTGATGGCTACAGAATCACGCGGATAGAACTTGATGAGCAGATCGCTAAACAGTCGCCTTTTGGAAAAAGGGATGAAAGATCAGTATTGGACCAGATGGTTTTGGAAAGACTGCTTTTTGTTCAGGGGTTGAAAAGCAATGTCAAAGCAATGAAGGAATACAAGGATATCATTAAGCAATCAAGAACTACAATCTTACTTGACGAAGTCAGGGCAGTGAATGTAGTGGCAAAGGCAGATCCCACAGATAAAGAAGTACGCAGTTATTATCAAAAAAATAAGAACAATTACAAGTTGTCAAAAGAAATAAGGGGGAAGGAAATTGTTGTAGAGTCTGAAAGCCTCGCTTATTTCATCCGCGATTCCCTGCTCAAAGACCAAACAAGTTTTGATACACTCGCTAAACTCTATTCCACCGCACCGACCAAACATGGTGGAGGCGAAATGGGTATTGTGATTCCAGGAACAAAACCGAAAGAAATAGAAGATTTATTGTTCAGTGTGAAGCTGAATACTATTTCAGACATTGTAAAATCTGATAACAAATTTGGCTTGTATATGGTATACGACAGAAAACCAGAGCGCTTCCGAACATTTGATGAAGTTAAAGCACAGGTGGAAGCGGCAGTGCGCGCTGAAAAAACACAAAAAATTGAAGAAAAATTCTTACAAAATCTGAAATCAAGAGCCATAATCAAAATCTTCAAGGACAGTATTATAACTGACCCAGACCAGAGATCCGATACAAGAATTGTAGCATATGTAAATGATAGACCGATAACTTTTAGAGATGTAGAATTGAAAAATGCATCCCAGCCGATTTTTGCCCGTTTGGATGTCTCTAAGCCAGAAGAATATGAAAAAGTCCTTGAATCGTTGATTGAAGAAGAATTGAAATTGGAGGTTGCAGAAAGAAACAAATATTACTTGAATGATGGCTTTGTTACTAAATACAATGAAGCAGTGAAGAGAGCGCTTGAGCAGGGTCTATTTACAAAGATTGTTCTGCAGAATGCTTCAGTAGATTCAACAGAAGTAAAACAATACTATGATGCCCACAAAGAAGATATGAAAATACCTGCATCAGTAAGGTGTCGTGAAATTGTTGTCAATAACAAAGAGCAGGCACAAAAACTTCGTGAAGAAATTGCCAGATATTATGGTGAGAAGAAATCAATTATTCCGTTTTTCAGCAAGAAAGCAAAAATAGAGGATTTCTCAATGTTTGATTCCCTTGCAAAGGCAAATTCAGTTGCCTACACAAAAACCCGTGGTGGCGATACTGGACCAATTACAAAGGGAACAAGACCCGTTGAATTTGAAAATGTAGTATGGAAATTGAAGGTTGGTGAACTCAGTAAGGTATTTCTTGTTGGCGATTCAAACTGGACATTTGTAACAAAAACCGACGATTCACCTCTTAGATATCGGACATTAGAAGAAGTGAGATCATCAATTGAAATGAATTTGCTAAGGGAAAAACAACGCAAGATTGCAGATGATTATCTGAAAAAAATAAGGGAAGAGGCCGATGTAAAAATTATGCTCCCAGAACCTATCAAGACTGAGCCCGAACAGAAAGGAGAAGAGTTAGAACAGCCTGAAAACAAACAAAAGGAATAATGCCGGAATTAAGAAAAGACCCGGTTCTGGGACGCTGGGTTATCATTTCTACTGAGCGGGCAAAGAGACCAAAAGATTTTAGATTTGAACCTGAGCAAAAGAAGATTACACCACAGGAGTGCCCATTTTGCCCCGGTAATGAAAATGCAACACCGCCAGAAATTTATGCAATACGAAATGAAGGAACTCCTCCGAATTCTCCAGGGTGGAGTCTCAGGGTCATTCCTAATAAATTTCCTGCATTACGAATAGAAGGCGACCTGAGTCGCCGTGGTGAAGGCATATATGATCGCATGAATGGCATTGGTGCTCACGAAGTCATAATCGAAACAAATGAGCATCAATACGACCTTGCAGATCTACGCGAAGATTCTTTTATACATCTCATCATAACCTATCAGCGGAGAATACTGGATTTGAAAAAAGACCCAAGATTGCGCTATGTAATGATATTTAAAAATTTCGGTGCAATTGCCGGTGCATCACTTGAGCATAGTCATTCACAACTAATTGCTACGCCGATCATTCCTAAAAGGGTAATTGAAGAAATGGACGGTGCAAAAAGATACTTTGAATACCGGGACCGCTGTATATTCTGTGACATTATCGCCCAGGAAACAAGAACAAGTAAAAGAATGGTTTCTGAAAACAATGATTACATCGCCATATGCCCCTTTGCTCCCCGGTTTCCTTTTGAAATCTGGATTCTGCCGCGACATCACATTTCAAATTTTGAGGATACTACTGAAACTGAACTAAGTAATCTTGCGATTATTCTGAAAGACTGCCTTATGCGTCTGAAAAAGGCGTTAAACACTCCACCTTACAATTTTGTTATCCACACCACTCCAATCACATTAAAAGGGATAGAATTTTATCACTACCACATAGAAATAATTCCTGTGTTAACGCGCATCGCTGGTTTTGAATGGGGGACAGGTTTCTATATTAATCCTACTGCACCTGAAGAATCAGCAAATTACCTGAAGAACGTAATATGATTTTATACTCATTAAAGGGCTAATTGCCAGAAGTGTTTAACCATTTAGTCAATTACCATTCAGCCATATAATGAAGGTTGCATTTGTAACATCTGAAGCAGTTCCATACGCGAAAACCGGTGGGCTTGCTGATGTCTGTGGAACGTTGCCTTTGTATTTAAGGAAAATTGGCGTTGAAACATCAATCATTATGCCAAAGTATAAAGGAATCAAGGCAGAAAAGATGATGGATCTGGGGATAGAATTCAATGGAAGAAAAAACATATCAGTTTTTCAGGATGGAACCACCTATTTTGTTGATTATCCTGAATACTTTAACCGTGAAGGACTCTATGGTACACCTTCTGGAGACTATCCTGATAACTTTGAACGTTTTACTTTGTTTGCCCGGGCCGTCATTGCCTTACTACAAAAAAAGAATTTTGATATCATTCATTGCCATGACTGGCAAACAGGATTGATACCGTTGTTTATGCAACGATATGCTCTTGGTTCAAAGTCAGTCTTCACTATTCATAATCTTGGTTATCAGGGTAGATTCCCAAAGGGCAAATTTGCGCTATTGGACATTGAGTGGGATTATTTCACTCCCGAAGGGATAGAATTCTATGGTGATATCAATTTTCTCAAGGCTGGAATTCTGTATTCAGATACGATAACAACCGTCTCGCCAACCTATGCAACAGAGATTCAGACACCTGAGTTTGGCTTTGGGCTTGAGGGAATTCTAAAGAAGAATAAACATAAATTATGTGGAATCTTGAATGGAATTGATTATGAAATCTGGAATCCAGAAGCAGACACTCAAATTTATGAACCATATAATAATTTTATAGGCAAAAAGAAAAATAAATTGGAACTGACAAATGAATTATTGCTGGATTCAAAGAAACCTTTGATTGGAATGGTCTCAAGAATTGCCGGACAAAAAGGATTTGATATATTGATAAAGATACTTGACGACATTGTTTCCATGAACTATAGTCTTGTTCTGTTGGGTTTTGGTGAAGAATATTACTATGAGAAACTTAGAGAATTTGCAAATTCTTATCCCGGGCAGGTTTCCATAAACATCAAATTTGATGAAACCCTTGCCCATCGAATCTATGCGGGTAGTGATTTCTTCTTGATGCCATCAAAATATGAACCCTGTGGTCTTGGACAGATGATAAGCCTGAGGTATGGAACTGTGCCAGTCGTTCATAGAACTGGTGGCCTTGCTGACACTGTAATACAATTCAATACCGATAAATTGTCAGGTAATGGATTTCTTTTTGAACCCTATTCTCCCCTTGCCCTGATTGACACCCTAAAATCTGCTTATTATGTATATTGTAAAGAAGAAATTTTTGCCGGGCTTTCAGAAAACTGTATGAGATATGATTTTTCCTGGAATCGTTCAGCAGGTCAATATAAAGATATTTATGAAAGATTGCTTGCTAAATCGTCTTGACTTTTGCCGAAAAATAAATATAGTTAACAATCAGACTGTGTCAGTGTCAATGAACTTTTTTTACAAAACACACTAAGGAGGTTATTTATGGCAATGCCTAAATCTGAATATATCTGGATGGATGGAAATTTTGTTAAGTGGGATGAAGCAAAGATACATATTTTGTCCCATGTAATACATTATGGAACTGGTGTTTTTGAAGGTTTGAGATGTTATGATACACAAAAAGGTTCGGTAATATTTCGTTTGAAAGAGCATACCGAGCGTCTTTTTAATTCAGCAAAGATTTACCGTATGGAAATACCCTTTACAAGGGACCAGATAAATAATGTTGTCATTGAACTCATCAAGAAAAATGGACTGAAATCCGCTTATATAAGACCAATTGCATATCGCGGTTACAACGAATTAGGAGTAAATCCCTTTCCCTGTCCGGTCAGTGTTGCCATAGCAACACTCCAATGGGGAAAATACCTCGGGGCAGATGCCCTGGAAAATGGAATAGATGTAATGGTATCATCCTGGAATAGAATGGCACCAAACACATTTCCGGCAATGGCAAAGTGCAGTGCCAATTATATGAATTCACAATTGATAAAAATGGAAGCAATTGCATATGGCTTTGTTGAAGGGATTGCGCTTGATAACACAGGCTATGTGAGTGAAGGATCAGGAGAAAACATATTTGCTATCAAAAATGGTATTGTCTATACACCACCGCTACATGCCTGCATACTTCCCGGGATAACACGCGATACTGTTATTCAATTGTGTAAAGATTTGGGAATACCACTTATCCAGGAGATGTTAAACAGAGAATTTTTATATCTTGCTGATGAGGTATTCTTTACTGGTTCAGCTGCGGAGGTAACGCCTATACGAAGCATTGACAAGATAACTATTGGCGAGGGAAAGGCAGGCCCGATCACCAAAAAACTACAGAAATATTTCTTTGATATTATTGAAGGCAGGATAGAAGACAAACACGGTTGGCTTACGAAAGTTGGATAAATGGTTGGATGGTTAGATGGTTAAATGGTTAAAAGTTCAGTGTTTCAGTGTTCTTAATTCAGTGTCTTCAGTGTTATGAAAGTCGGTATCGGTGCAGACCACAGGGGATACAAGTTAAAAAATAAGATAAAAGATTATCTTCAAAAAAACAAGTTCAATGTGAAAGATTATGGAACACATTCAGAAGAGCCTACAGACTATCCCAAAATTGCCTTGAAAGTAGCTCACGCGATAGTAAAGAATGAAATCAAATTTGGAATAATCATATGTTTCAGCGGGCAGGGGATGGCAATAACCGCAAACAAAGTCTCTGGAATAAGGGCTGCTATATGTACTGATAAAGAACTTGCCTATTATGCTCGTGCCCATAATGATGCGAATATACTTGTTTTGCCAGCGCGTTCAATAAAACTAAAGAAACAATGGCGACCAATAGTAGAAACTTTTTTCAATACAAAATTTGAAGGTGGCAGACACCGGCGGCGATTGAATATCATAAAGAACTATGAGAAGAAAGAAATGGTTAAATAGTCAAATGGTTAAAAGGCTAAAGTTTCAGTGTTTCAGTGTTAACAATTCAGTGTCTTCAGTGTTATGAAAGTTCTCCCTGTTGCCTTTGATTCTCTTGGGGTTCGTAGTATGGCAACCTATGTTGAAACCAGAGATGTCAAAATATTTATAGACCCTGGTGTATCAGTATCTCCAGACCGCTATTCATTGCCACCGCACAAGATTGAAATTGACCGTCACAGAAAACTATGGAGCGACATCAAAAAATGGGTCTTGCTTTCAGATATTGTAATAATTACTCATTATCATTATGACCACCATAATCCCAATGAGCCTGAAATATACAAAAACAAGGAAATATTCATAAAAAATCCACATGAATACATAAATGAAAGCCAAAGGCATCGTGCGTCACATTTTTTGATTCAGATTGAAGATTTTAAGCGTAATGTAACAATTGCGGATGGTATGTGTTATCAATTTGGTGGTACAAAACTTAAATTTTCCAAGCCGGTCTTTCATGGACTATCCAACCGCCTTGGTTTTGTTCTAATGGTTATGGTAGAAGAAGATTCAAAATTTATCTTCAGTTCAGATATCCAGGGACCATTAACTGAAGAACCTGTAAATTTCATCATTGAGAATCAGCCAGAAATAGTATTTCTTGATGGTCCATCAACTTACTTGCTTGGTACTTACTACAAAAAGAGTGATATAGAAAGTGCGGGAAATTATTTGAAGAAAATAATAAACAAAACAAACATTAGGTATCTTGTTATTGACCATCATCTTCCCCGTGATCTGAACTGGCAAAGTTTCGTTGATAATCTTAAGAATATCAGTGATAGTACGGTGATTCAATCTGCAGCAAGGTTTCGCGGAGAAGAAGAAGACCTGCTTGAGGCAAAACGCAAGGATTTCTACGATGGCAAAATTCACTTTGTCAATAATTACGAGTAGAAATTATGCCTGAAAAGAATGCAACGGATAGCATAAAAGAATTGAACATATATACTGACAGAGTCTATAGAGAAATTGGTAAACTCATTATTGGTCAACATCAGGTAATTGAGCAGGTTCTCATATCTTTGTTTTGCAATGGACATTCACTAATAATAGGTGTACCTGGACTTGCCAAGACAATGCTTGTTAATACAATTGCCCAGATCGTTGATTTATCATTTAATAGAATTCAGTTTACGCCTGATTTAATGCCATCAGATATCACTGGGACAGAAGTAATAGAAGAAGATTTAACTACAGGAAAAAGAAATTTCAGATTTATTAGAGGTCCCATTTTTGCCAATGTGATCCTTGCGGATGAAATCAATCGTGCACCACCAAAAACACAATCCGCATTATTACAGGCAATGCAGGAATATAAAGTGACCTATGCCGGAGAAACATATTCTTTACCAGTTCCGTTTTTCGTTCTTGCAACACAAAATCCTATTGAGCAGGAAGGAACTTATCCATTGCCTGAAGCACAACTTGATAGATTTATGTTCACTATAAATATCGGCTACCCCGACAAAAAAGAAGAAATGGAGATTATAAAAACAACGACCTCAGCATATACTGCAGACCTTAAAAAGGTGATCGGTGCTAAAGAATTTATTAATCTTCAAAAATTGATCCGCCGGGTGCCGGTTAGTGATGAAATCATTGAAAGGACTGTTTTGCTTGTTGAGAAGACAAGACCTGAGAATGAAAATGCACCAGAAGTTGTAAGAAAATATGTTGCCTGGGGTGCAGGTCCAAGGGCATCCCAATATTTGATACTTGGGGCAAAGGCAAAGGCAGCGATTGATGGCAGATATTCACCAAATCTCCAGGATGTA
>JBNAVN010000046.1:0-19691 GCA_049700315.1 bacterium | reverse complement strand
GGATGGTTGGTAAAAGTTTATAAAAGTAGCAATATGAGGAGGTGTAATGGCAAGATATAGGATTGCCTGGTTACCAGGGGATGGAATAGGCAAGGATGTTCTTGATGCTGCAAAGATTGTGCTTGATAAATTAGGGCTTGATGCTGAATACATTTATGGTGATATTGGCTGGGAATTCTGGTGCAAAGAAGGTGAGCCTCTACCAGCTCGGACGATTGAATTATTAAAAAATGTTGATGCAGCACTGTTTGGTGCAATCACATCAAAACCAATGAAACAGGCTGAGACAGAATTGAACCCAGAATTAAGGGGTAAGGGGTTTGTTTATCGCTCACCCATCGTCAGAATGCGACAGTTATTTGACCTTTATATATGTTTGAGACCCTGTAAAGCATATCCAGGAAATCCATTGAATTATAAAGAAGGCATTGATCTCGTTGTTTTCAGGGAAAATACAGAAGATTTATATTCTGGTGTTGAATTTTATCCAGTACCAGATGAATTATCAAAATTGCTTAGCAATCTTTCTAAGAATTTTGAGCCATTCAAAGATTTAAATTCACAGGATTTTGCGATTTCCTGTAAAGTCAATACCCGCAGGGGTTCAGAGAAGATCATTCGCGCAGCATTTGAATATGCAAGAAAGAATAAAAGAAAAAAAGTGACAATAATCCATAAGGCAAATGTGGTCAGGGCAACTGATGGATTATTCTTAGAAACCGCCCGGGAGATTGCAAGAGAATATCCAGAAATTCCTATGGAAGATGCAAATGTAGATGCAATAATGATGTGGTTATTGAAAAATCCGTATAATTATGATGTACTTGTAGCACCCAACCTTTATGGTGATATAGTCTCTGATTTGTGTGCACAGATGGTAGGCGGTTTGGGATTTGGTTGTTCTGGAAATATTGGTGAAAAACTTGCAGTATTTGAGCCCACCCATGGTTCAGCACCAAAATATGCAGGAATGTATAAAGTCAATCCAATTGCGACAATTCTTGCAGCAAAGATGATGATTGAATGGCTGGGTGAATTAGAACTCGCAAAGAGACTTGAGAATGCAGTTGCCGAGGTTATCAAAGAGGGTAAGGTTAAGACCTATGATATGGGTGGTAGTAGCACAACCCTTGATATGGCGCGAGCAATTGCTGAGAAATTATGACGATAATTGAAAAGATATTCTTCCGTTCCGCAGGTAGAAAGGTTAAGCCAGATGAATATATATGGGCAAATATAGACCTTGTTGCAATGCGTGATTTTGGAGGTCCAAATGTAGTTCAGGAATTTAAAGAGAATTTTTTTGATGCACCGGTCTTTGATAGCAAAAAAGTAGCGATTACATTTGACCTCCATATACCACCAAGGGATGAGAAGGTTGCACAAAACCAGCAGATTTTAAGAAAATTTGCCAGGGAAAAAGGGATAAGATTATTTGATGTCAATACCGGTGTTGGACAGCATATCCTGCTGGAAAATGGCTTGGTCAAACCCTGGAATATTATCATCGGGACCGATAGTCATATGAATCTTCTTGGTGCGGTAGGCGCTGCAGGTTTTGGTATGGGCACAACCGATATAGCAGGTGCACTCTACAAAGGTAAATTATGGTTCAGGGTTCCCAGAACGATAAAGATCATCATCAATGGAATTTTAAAATATCCTGTTACTGCAAAGGATGTGATACTTTATGTTTTGAAAAACTTAAAAACAAGCGGTGCATTGAATCGGGCTATAGAATTTGGTGGTGATGTAATAAAGATGATGAATTTGAGTGAACGTATTACAATGACAAGTATGGTCACTGAAATGTCAGGAGACATTGGATTTATTGAACCCGATGAGACTGTTTTTGAATTTCTTAGAAGCCATAATGGGGAAGATTTTGAACCAATAAATGCGGATGAAGATGCAGAATATGAAAAGATATATGAATTTGATATCACAAATTTGAGACCCCAGATCGCCTGTCCTCATTCACCAGATAATGTTGTGGATGTTGCAGATATTGCCGGTAGAAAGATTGACCAGGTTTTCATCGGCTCCTGTACCAATGGCAGGTTTGAAGACCTCGCCATTGTAGCAAAGATACTTGAAGGTAAGAGAATTAATAGCAATGTAAGATTGATAATAGTTCCTGTGACTATGGAGGTTGCAATGAAAGCAGAGATGGCTGGTTTTTATAAAATCTTTTTGCAGAGCGGCGCGGTTGTGGTCAATCCTGGTTGCTCATTATGCACGACCGGACATCCTGGAATCCTGGCACCTGGCGAGGTTATGGTTTCTACTTCAAACCGAAACTTTATTGGTAAACTTGGCAAAGGTGCGGAAGTTTATCTTGCATCGCCTGCAACTGCAGCAGCAAGTGCGGTAAAAGGGGAGATAACTTCTCCGATGGCAATGTGGTGAAATATTATGAATGGAGATAATTCAATAAACAAAATTTTAAGAGGAACTGTATGGAAATTCGGTGATGATATAGATACTGACCAGATATATCCTGGTAAGTATCTTCCTCTGACTGATAAGACCGAAATGGCTAAACATGCAATGGAAGGAACAGATGGGGGAGAAGGATTTCTGAAGAATGTGAAGTCAGGTGATATAATCGTGGCAGGGAAAAATTTTGGATGTGGTTCATCAAGGGAGCATGCCGCAATAGCGATAAAAGGAGCCGGAATATCCCTTGTCATTGCTGAATCTTTTGCCCGGATATTCCACCGCAACTGTGTAAATACTGCATTATTAACATTAGAATTAAAGGGGGCAAAAGAGATAAATAATGGGGATCTCCTTGAGGTGAATCTTGAAACGGGTGAAATAAAAAATATTACCCAGAATAAGACCTATTACGGTGAGCCGATTTCAGCATTAGAAAAAGAAATTATCAATGCGGGTGGACTATTGAAATATCTGAAATCATTTAAATAAGGATCATTATATGGATGAAAATTATATTACTACAATCTTTCCTGAGATTGGAGAAATAAAAAATGGTGATTTGAAAAAAGGGGTTATCAAAGCATGGCTCTTGGCAATAAAAAAGGGGAATTGGCAGGAGATAAAAGATATTCCTTTTACCCTTTTAATAACAACCAAGAAAAACTTGATTGACCATACCCGCTCGGTAACTCAAATGGCAATGTTGATCGCCAAAACCCGTCGGGATTTAGATTATGATACTGTTGTTGCAGGTGCACTGGTTCATGATGTTGGAAAATTGTTAGAGTATGAATTTAAGAATGGCAAATATGTAAAGAGTTATTATGGAAAGCGCATACGCCATCCTGTTTCTGGTTATCATCTTGTGCTTGAAGCAGGATTACCCCTGGAGATTGCTCATATAGTTGCAGCGCATTCAGAAGAAGGTGAGAAAGTAGTTCGCTCACCTGAGGCAATTTTGATCCACCATTGTGATTTTATTGATTTTGAAATAGAAAAGTCAAAGGTTGAGAGTTAGAAAAAATCTCAAAAACAAAAAGGGGCGGCTCTGCCGCCCCTTTTTTATTTTATCAGTTTATTTAGGTGGCACACGCACACTACCACTTGGATTGTCATAGAAGGTGTTGTTATTAAGCAGATCATTGGGATTCGGGTATTGTGTACCATTCAAATAGATACCCCAGTTGCCACTGTGTCCGATAGAATCACCAGACACGGTAGGAACTGCATTCCGAATATAGATATTCCCGGGCCAGCCTGTTGAACCTCCGCCATATTCAATTGTGCAGTTGATAAGTTTGGATGATGCATCAATGGCGTAGTCATAGAATCCAATATTTGTCCAATCGCCATTATTTGGCGAAGCAACATTGCTGGTGAATCTTATTCTACCACTCGTGCCATCAGCAATCAAGCCGCCTGCTTCATAATATCCCGCATACATTTCAACATTGGGCTGGAATTTAATTGTATTGCCAGGGGCAATTGTTATCACCGGGTTTGTGCTATTGTCACCGATGTCTATGTCATCAACAATGACATAAGGAACTCCAGGATTGACCCAGGTTCCACTGGTATGAATGGTGGCACCAGTGACTTCAATTGCGTCAATTGTATTTCCGGTGAGTGTGTTTCCAGTTCCAATGGTCCGAACATACTCAGCATTTATATGCAATGGATACTGGGCACAACTTGTTATGGTATTATTGGTGAAGGTATTGAATCCTGCATCACTCGCAAGATAAACCCCATAATTCCCACTATTTCTGAATGTGCAATTTGAGATCTTTACAAAGGTAATTCCCTCGGCATAAAATTCACCGGGCCAGGATGTGGATGACCCACCATATTCAAAAATGCAATAACTGAAACTTGAAGTATTCATCGCATTTCCGTAAAGTCCGACATTCATCCAGTCACCTGCAGAAGGACTTGCAACATTTGAAGTAAACAGAATTGTAGAATCCGCAGTTCCATTTGCCACAATAGCACCTGCTGTTGATGAATAACCGGCGTACAATTCAACTCCCTGATTGAATTTGACAATACAACCCGGCTTTATGGTCAGGGTAGCATTATTCTCTACCCATACATCATCATCAATTATATGAGGATTTTCAGCAGCATACCAGGTTTCATCAGCAGTAATTGCACCACTGTGATGAGTTGGACCGCTTGTGACTGTCAATGTTGCGGTGCCTTCTACATCATCTACAGCAGCAGTGATCGTGCAGGTACCTGAAGCCACACCAGTTGCCAGTCCTGATGAATTGACTGTTGCAACTGCAGTGTCAGATGATGACCAGGTGAAGTCAACATCTGTAACTTCATTATTATCAGCATCATAAGCCCGAGCAGTGAACTGTTGGGTTTCACTGGTGCCGATCGTGGCTGTGCTCGGTGTGACCGTAATATGGTCAACTGCTGTTTCAGAACCGCAACCTAAAAACAGCAATAGCACTGCCATTGTTGCGTATAAGAGCTTCTTCATTAATACCTCCTTTTTAGCTCTAATGTAGGAAAAACTTACGTCTTGGAGTTTTTCCGACCGTGCCATATTATATCCAAAAAATTGGCTTTGTCAACTTGATTGTTATAAGCAGGATTATCCAAGTTCTTTTTTCAAAACTTCAATTACGGTTCTTATATCGTCTCTTGTTATACCATAATGTGTAACAATGCGAAACCGATTTGGACCGGTGCTCAAAAATTTTATGCCATTTCCTGCCATTTTCTTGAGTAACTCATCTGAAGTGATCTGATCACCTATCAGGTCAAAATAGATTATGTTGGTCTTCACTTTTTCAAGGTCAATTGATAGCCCTGGAATCTTGCTTATTCCTTCAGCAAGCACTCGGGCATTTTCATGGTCTTCTTTTAATCTTTCAGTCATATCTTTAATTGCAACAATCCCGGCTGCAGCAATTATCCCTGCCTGTCGCATACCACCGCCAAGCATTTTTCTATATCTTCTTGCTTCTTTGATAAATTCTCTTGTGCCACAAACAACCGCACCGATGGGCGCAGATAATCCCTTAGAAAGGCAGAAACTCAAAGAATCAACTTTCTCCGTCAATTCCCTGACATTGACATTCAAGGCAACAGCTGCATTAAAGATTCTTGCTCCGTCAAGATGCACCATCAGATTACTCTTATGGGCAAGTTCGCATACTGAATTTGTGTATTCAACCGTCAATGGTGCTCCAAAACAACGATTATGGGTATTCTCTATGCACACAAGTTTTGTGCGTGGATAATGGATATTATCACCTCTTATAGCAGATTTCACATCTGCCAGGTTCATTGTACCATCGTCATTATTTATGACCGTATGGGGATGGATCCCACCTAATGCTGAAATCGCACCTACTTCATTCAGGAATGTGTGTGAAAGATTTCCAAGGATTACTTCTTCACCGCGATTACAATGGGTCAGAATAGAGACTAAATTTCCCTGAGTGCCACTGGAAACGAACAGCCCTGCCTCTTTGCCGACAATTTCTGCTGCAATTTTTTCTAATCTATTGACCGTTGGGTCTTCTTCAAATACATCATCTCCCAATTCTGCTTTATAGATTGCCTCACGCATTCTATCTGTTGGCAATGTAACTGTATCGCTCCGCAAATCAATTAACTTCATATTCACTGCCTTCCTTTTACTACCTGCTTTCTTCTATCCCTGTCCAACAATAAGTGCAAAGATTTTCTGCTGGCAATCCGGTGGCTGAAATCATATCTTCAAGTCTCTGATATCTTAGAGAAGTGATGTTTAAATCCTTCTCCATTAACTTGAGCATCATTTTGTATCGTTTGGAATCAGGTTCAAGATAAGGTTTAACTTGTTTTATATGTTTGCCATGCATTTCTTTCAAGATTCTACGGGCAAATAGTTCGTCAAGTGTCCGGGTGGAAAAAAGAAATTTGCATGGGAACATCAAGGCCGGGCACGCGGGTCTGATGTGAACTTCTTTTGCACCCGCATTCCATAATTTTACCAAGAGATAGTTTTTTAATTGTGTACCTCGCACAATTGAATCTTCAGTTATAGCGATTCTTTTACCTTTTATCAATGACTCAACTGTTATCTGCTTCATCTGGGCAATCAGATCTCTCATATGCTGGGAGGGAGGTACATAACTTCTCGCCCATCCCGGAGTATATTTTAATAAGGGAATTCTCAGGGGTACACCTGATTCATAAGAGTAACCAAAGGCATATGCAGTGCCAGAATCAGCAATGCCGGCAACCATATCAACTTCAACATCGTCTCTGCGGGCAATCAATCTGCCTGAACCCTCCCTGAATTCCTCAACATTTCTCCCTTCATATTCAGATGCAGGAAATCCCGTATAAACAAATAGAAAGGTGCATATCTGAAGAATTTTGTCTGGTTTTCTTATTTGTTTGATGCCTGATTCAGTTAGCAAAATGATCTCTCCTGGTCCCAAGAATTTTTTTGTCTTGAATCCGAGATTTTTGTAGGCGCAGGTTTCAGAGACAACAATTTTATCATCATTTTTTTCTGCAAGAACCAAAGGTGTCCTGCCATATTTATCTCTAACCGCGTATATCCCTTCTTTCCCCAGTAGCAGGAAAGAAATTGAACCCTGAATTTTGCTAAACATATACTCAATACCATCAACTAAGTCTTTTCCCTTGTTGATTAGTTCAGCAACAAGTTCACTCTGATTCACTCTGCCATCATACATTTCGGAAAATGTCGTTCCCTGTTCTATCAACTTTTTTGCCAGTTCGTTTTGGTTTTCAATATATCCAGCGCCACAAATTGCATATTCGCCAAATTTCAGTCTGATTATGAGAGGCTGGGTGTCTCGGTCACTAATCACGCCAATACCGGCATTGCCTTTCATACTCATAAAATCTATGTCTTCATAGAATCTTGATTTGAACTGTGCCTTGGTAATACTATGAATTTTTTTTGTAATTCTCTTTCCATCATATATAGCAATTCCACCATATTCAGTACCAAGATGAGAATGGTAATCAGTTGCATAAAATAAATTTTCTTTGCAGTCCTTTTTTGAAATCAAACCGACAATTCCACTCATAATATTCTCCTATTTCTCCTTTATATTGTATTATATAAAAAGAAAATTACTTTTCAAGATGTTGTCTCAACGGAAATACAGGTCTTCACGTCTTTGTTTGAATACATCATTATGCGGTGTCACTTTTTTGTCCAGGGCTAAATCCGGGTTGATTTCTATTACTTTGACACACTCCTCGCTGCCAGTGCGAACTAAAATTTCGCCATTTGGTGCTACAATCTGGCTTTTACCAATGAAACTCAATTTTTTTGTGCCACGGTCTTCCTGACCAGTTCTGTCCGCGACCATTGTAAATATGCGATTTTCTAAAGACCTTGTTACCATTGCTTCCGGACAGAAATGTAACACCAAATTTGCAGGCAGAAGCACAATCTGGGCGCCTTTCAGCGCAAGTGTGCGCATTGCCTCAGGATAAATATAATCAAAGCAGATTAACATTCCGATTTTTACGCCGCCATATTCAAAGACTTGATAGGGTAAATTGCCGGGTGCAAATATGAACCATTCTTCAAAAAACAAATGGGTTTTACGGTATAGACCGACAATTCCATCTGGAGACATCAATATTGCTGAGTTGAAAATATTTTTTTCTTCCTGTTCAGCAAATCCATAGGCAATGGCGCATTTTTTTTCCTTGCATAGATTTGAAATAAAATCATAAGTTGCGCCATTTTCTGCCGGTTCGGCAAGTTTTTTTAATTCCTGCTTGTCCAAAAAAAGGTAACCGGTGTTGAATAACTCTGGCAAAACGATGAGGTCTGCAGTTACATTTCTGAGTAGATTCTCTACATGTTCAAAATTTCTTTCTTTCTCACCAAAAACAGGACTGAATTGTACAAAGCCAATTTTCACAGGAATTTCTGTATTGCTTTTAGTCGCGTGCCTGAGAGGATTTTTTGAAATGATAGAATCTGTAAAATTTCTTTATCGTGTTTGACAATTCCTTTCAAATATTCTTTTGTTTTGACAATATGTGGATAAGGAAATATCTTGTCAGCATTAACAATGCCTGAGATCTTTTCAACTTTAAAACCGATGTATTTTTCATCTTTTTGAGTGATAATTATCTCAAAATTCCCATTCACCTGTATGTCCAAAAAAGAAGGTAGGTCAAAGATACAGATCCTGCTACCGCGCAGATCAATGAATCCCGCAATGTTTTTAGGTAGTTCATTATCTGTGATGAGATGTTTCACCCGGGCAATTTCCTTGATCTCTTCTATGCCGGTTGCGAATCTGATTTTGCCAATTTGGTAATACAGGAAATAATTCACTTTCTCAGTTCTTTTACGATATCATTCAATTTTGTGACGATCTGAGATAGTAATTGGGCGGTGGATGTAAACTGTTCCATTGAAGCAGTCTGCTCTTCCACAGCAGCAGATACTTCTTCGGTCGCAGCAGCGGTGTCAGCAGCAACCTGGGCAACTTGCTCAACTTTCTTCACCAATTCCTTGGTGTTGTTGAGTTGACTGGCAGCTGCTTCATTTATTCTGCTTATCATATCAGTCACCAATCCTACTGCTTTGACAATACCGGTGAATTCATCTTCAGTCTGACTTGCTGAAAGATTTGCTTCATCAATTTTCTCCCGTTCAAGATTCAAAAGATTCCCGAGTTCCTGAGTTGTCTTGTTTATTTCCAGTATAAGATTTTCCACGGTGGTTGACGACTGCTGGGTTTCATTCGCCAGATTGCGAATTTCGTCTGCGACCACAGCAAAACCCTTGCCCTGTTCACCAACCCTTGCTGCCTCAATTGCGGCGTTTAATGCCAGTAAATCAGTCTGCTCGGTTATTCCCTGAATGATATCCACAATCTTTTTTATCTCGGTTGCCTGGGTGCGCAATTCTGTCATCTTATCTTCAATGAACTTTGTTTGTTCAAATATATCTTTAAGTATCTTTGCCTGCTGGACAGAAAATTCCATGCCTTTCTTAGCAGAATCAGTCGTGCGTCGGGACGAGACATTTGCCATCTTTACCTGGGATGATATGGAGGTTGTGAGATTATCAAGTTCTTCTATTGAGTGCGCAATAGCAGTGATTGCCTCAGATTGATCCTGGGCACCTTTGGCAATATGCTGAACTGTGGAGGAGACTTCTTCAAGTGAGGCATTCATTTCTTGTGATGCAGAAGATAGATCTTCTGAAGAGTTTCTTATATCCTGGCTCAGGATTCCTATGTTATTTAGAGAATCAGTGGTCCTGGTAAAAAAATCAGCATACAGGTCGGTCAGTTTCTTTAATAAAGGAAAGTTATTCAAGTAATCAGTATCGGTAGATTTCTCATTGATTGTTGCAAATAGTTGTTTGAGTTTGGCATTTAACGATGCAGAGATGACCAGACCAAGCAACAGAGATATGAGAAATAGAACTACGACTGACCGAACAGCAGAGTTCATCGGCAGGTGCAGAATAAGAATGATAACATATGATGACAGTGCAAAAAATGAGAACATTATTTCTATGCTCAGGGCAAATCCAGCATCTTTGGTTGTGGGCAACAAGATTTTCTTCAGGTGGTACATAACTGTAGCAACAAGTATGCCTGTAATTATTCCATATAGAAATAGCCATAATAAAACTTCTTTATCGGTATACTGCAAAAGTTCTGAAATAATAAAGGCAATGAATGTGGAAAAGAAAAAGATCAGGAAAAGAGTTTTTGTAGAGTATTTGGCACCTGAGATTAGATTATAAAAGAGGATGATCACAATGATAATCAAATATGTGATATAATTCCCCTGGGTTAATAGTAGTTCACGGGCAACCGGTAGAAAAAGAAATCCCTGGATCAAAAAACCCAAAAATGAAAGCAAATTTCTATTTATCTTCATTGTCGGACCTCCGTTCAGAAAGGGTTTTCAAAACCTGGTTGAATTTCAATACACCAATAAGTTTGTTTTTGTGCTCAATAATGCCCTCCAGAAATTTTTTTTCCTCTGCGCTGTAGCAATCTGGTAGAGCAAAAAACTGGATATCAGAAGACCTCACAATTTCAATATCTGAATCTATCAAAAAGCCAGTTTTCTTGTTATCAAACTCACTTATCAAACAGACCTGGGAATCAGTCTCTCCAGGTTCAATTCCGAGCAGATTTTTCAGGTTGACTACGGGAATTGATTCTCCTCTTAAGTCTGTCACACCCTCAAAAAAATCTGGCAGATGAGAGACACCGCTGATTTCAAAATCGTGGAGAATTTCAAATATTGAATCCATATCTACGCTATACCATTCATTACCCACAGCAAATATGGCAAATCCCCTTTCTTGTGGTGAGGGACTTTCTCGGTTAATTTTTTTAAGAATATTCTCAGCCATATTTTGAGGGGATTTTGATACTTTCTTTTTCAGAGTTCTTTTTTGACTCATATGCTAATTATCCTTAAATTTTACCTCTTGTCAAGATGGTGAACAATTTCCTTTAATTTTGCTTTTGCTTGACATTTAAGTATATTTAAGTATAATGGCTCAATGAACTTTCAAGGCAAATCATTGAGAAACGCACTCAACTATCTCAATGACACTGCCAGTTTGGTCAAGCAGAAACTCCAGGCTGAATGTGTCTTAATTTATGTATTTGATGGAAAGGAGAAATCATTTTATCTTGCAGCCAGATCAGGAGTCAATCCCCGTTTTGAGAAAATCAGATTATTAAAATTAGGCAGGGAAATTCCCCCCTCAGTGTGCTCAAGAAAGAGTCCACACTTGATATTAGATGAAAAGAGGTTAGGTTTTTCCAATGATTTTCACGGTTCTCTAATGGCGATACCCGCTTATGCACACAGGAAATTGTGCGGATTATTGTTAATCTATTTTTCAAAAAGGAAGTTTCATTCAGAAGAGATAGCAAACCTCAATAGAGAGATTCAATTGATTGGGATATGTTTGCATACTTTTAATGTTTTGAGATCAATGAATGAAGAGATCACCGGTCTGAAAGTTGTAGATGACATAAATAGGGTCGTGGCTACTGAATTGACCCCGGAAAGGCTTTATCACAAGTTATATGAACAGGTAAAGAGGATTGTGCGTGTGCAAAATTTGAGGATAGACCTATTTGATGTTGATAAACATTGTTTAAGACCAGTATTCTTTGTCCATAATGGCAATCATATCCATCATCATCCTGTGATAGATGTCAGCGATTCAGTTGTTCTCTCTCAAATTTTCAGGACGCATAAAGTGATGCTGACATCAGAATACAGGAGTCTGTCAAAGAGAATTGACCGAAAAAAGTTAGATTCGGAAATGAAGGTTGCCTCTTTTATTGCCTTACCTCTGATTGTACGGGACAATTTTCTTGGTGTAATAATGTGCTGGGATAAGAAAAGGAAGAATATCTTTTCAAACCAGGTCGTGCGTCTTATGAAACTTATGGCTGGACAATCCGCAATTGCAATTTACAACGCCCGATTATTTGAGCAATTGAACAAGGCAATCAATGACCTGACATTATTGTACCAGATTGAATACAATATCAGCAGTATCCTGAGCATTGAGGAACTTCTGAAAACTGCCGTACATTTGATTGATTCTGCCCTGGGAAATCTGATAACAACAGTTTTGCTCCCGGATGATAAGAGTGAAAAACTCGTGATAAAGGCAATGAGCCCCAATGTGATTGTCAAATCAGGCTTTGAATCTGTTCCTATGTATCGGGGTATCGTAGGTGAGGCAATGAAGACCAAGAGGGCAATTTATGTTGCGGATGTTGAAAAGGAAGAAAGATATGTTTCAGCAATTGAAGGCATAAAATCAGAACTGGCAATTCCCTTGATGGCAGGAACCAAGATTCTTGGCGTGATTGATTTTCAAAGCAGATTACCAGCTCGTTTTGACCTGATGACCCTTGATTTACTTGATGACATTGCCCATCGCATTGCAACATTCCTTGAAAATGCCATACTGTATGAAAGAATAGAAAAGAGTTATACAGAAACAATCAGGGCATTGGTTCTGGCAATGGAGGCAAAGGATTCTTATACAAGAGGTCATTCTGAAAGGGTGACTGAACTGGCAATGAGACTGGCAGATACGATGGGTCTTACTGATGGTAGAAAAAGACGGATATACTGGGCAGGTCTTCTGCATGATATTGGTAAGATTGCCATAAGCGAGTCAATTCTAAACAAACCAGGGCAACTTGATGAATTTGAATTTTCCGAAATAAAAAGGCATCCAGTAGAGGGTGCGAAGATGCTTGAGCCAATACAGGGCTTGACCGAGATCGTTCCTGTTATCAGACACCATCACGAGAATTTTGATGGTAGTGGTTATCCTGATGGTCTTAAGGCTGAACAGATTCCCCTTGAATCAAGGATACTTGCAGTTTGTGATGTATATGATGCAATGACAACAATCCGTTCGTATCGGCAACCTTTTTCCAATGAGGGTGCACTGAGTGCTATAAAATCTTTCAGTGGAACAAGACTTGACCCAGAAATCGTAAGGGTATTTGTCAGAATGATGCAATCTAAATAGCAAGAGAGGAGGGAAAATGACGAGAAGAAAATTTTTACAATCTTTGGGATTTGTAGCAACTCTGATTTTTAGTTTCAAAGACCTGCCCAGACTTCTATGGGCAGGGAAATGGGAGCATTCAAAGAAGGATTTCTGGCGTGATAAGAAATTTATTCAGAAAACAGTTGATATGTCAAACTATCAAAACGGAAAGATCCGCGCCCGGATTGATGGGAAATGGAAGCAATTCTCAATTGTTGAACCGGGCAAGGATTTTGTTGAATGGAATTCAAAAAGGCGGGTTGAATTCATTGAGAGTATTACAAGTGGTAAGATGCCTGAATTAGGTGGGCCCCATTCTGGGGTTGTTGCAACTTATGGATTACAGAGATTTGATTCACATTTTACCCTGAATAATGCAGTAAAAGGCACAGGGCTTGCTCCAAAAGATGAAAAACTTGATGAGGCAATTGAATTGCTTAAAAATACTTTTGAAAAAACAATGCCCGAAAAAATGGCTGTGCTAAAATCAATGTATGAAAATCCTGATTTTTTTGACTGGCGCAAGCAAACTTCCCTTGAACTGTATACCACCAGGGATTTTGAAACCCACACATTTTTAAATATTATGGAAAATCCTGTGGCGACCATAGTCTTTATGGATGTTCCAACCTATGAATTGCGAACCATTGCACGAATTGTCCATCCGGAGGATGACACTGCACTTGCTCATGAGAAAAAGTTATTGGAATTTGTGAATCTTGCCCATGAGTATATGCATGGAAAATTTCCCCGCATTTTTCCATTGTTATTATTTTACACTATTGAAGTATTTGACAATACGCCGGGTTCAAAACGGGGCATAAGAGTAGTGCCGGAAAGACCTTCAGAATAATTTAGGGGTAATTAAGTGATAAATTGAAATCTTTGTATTTTTTCGTAAACCGGTCCTGAAGGCAAGAGCGTAGATTTAAATAACACAAATTCATTTATAAGAGACTGCTCGGTCTTTATCGCTTTACTGATTATTTCATCTACTTTGCAAAAGGTCTTTATCCTGCCAATGGTCAAATGAGGGTGAAATTTTTTGTCTTCTTTTTTGAAACCGTATTTTACCAGACTATCTTCCAATTCTTTAGCAAGTGCAATCAATTCTTGTGCGCCGGTGGTTACGTCTATCCATATAACGCGTGGGTTTCTGACACCGGGGAAACACCCGGCATTTTCCAGCTGGAATTTGAAAGATTTGGTTCTGGTGCTAATCTCTCTTAATGTTGGGATTATTAAGTTGAATTTTTTTTCATCAATCTCACCCAGAAACTTCAAGGTGATATGAAGATTTTCATATGCTACCCATTTTACTGGTAGATTTGCTTTCTTTTGTTCAAGAATAAATTCCCAGACCGTTTTTCTCTGGCTTTCAGAAATTTCAACAGCAACAAATGTTCTCATTTGATTTCCTTGATAAATTTGACCAATTGTTTCAGGGCATTGGCGCATGCTTTTCTTCTGATCTGTTCTCTATTGCCTGAAAACTGAAATTTATACACTAACACATTTACTTTATCCGCAACTGCGATATACACAAGACCAACAGGTTTTTCCTTTGTTCCGCCCCCGGGTCCGGCAATGCCGGTGATGGAAACTCCAATATCTGATTTTGTAATATATCTGACTTTTCTTGCCATTTCCTTTGCAGTTTGTCCACTTACTGCACCAAATTTCTTAAGAGTAATGGATTTTACACCAACTATTTTCTCTTTGATTTCATTGGAATAGGCAACAATACCACCCTTAAAATAATTTGAACTGCCCGGGATACTGGTAATCATACTGCTCAACATTCCGCCCGTGCAGGATTCACAGATACCCAAAGTTTGTCCTACTCTTGATAACCATTTGCTGGTGAGCAGTGCAAGATTTTTCATTTCAGAATTATAGTCATTTAATGCATACAGGTCAATAGGTTCTGCAAAAGGAAAAATGTAGAAAGAGACGGACATTTCAAATCAGTAATCTGTTGACAAATAGTCAAAAAAAGATAGACTATAGTAATATGCGTAAGCATGCAAGCGAGTTTGGGAAATATAAGGTCGTAAGAGAAATTGAGCAGGGCAATTATGCGATAGTTTATCGGGTTCGTGATCCAGAAAACTATGATTTGATTCTGAAAATTTCAAGAGAAGGGTGCCCGGAGTTTAATCAGCTCATTGCCCGTGAATTCCAGATTCTTTCCCGGTTTCGGCATCCCAATATTGTTCAGGTTTATGAATATGGTTTGACCGATGATGGTCGGGCATTCTTTACCCTTGAGTATATAAAAGGATTGCCCATTACCCGGGCATTCAATGGATTTTCCGAAGAATTTGTTAAAACCTTGATACAGATTATAAATGCGCTCGGTGCATTCCATAATAAGGGGTTTATCCATGGCGATTTAAAACCCGAACACATAATTTACAATAAAGAAGAGAAAAAGGTTGTTTTGATAGATTTCGGATTTGCTGGTGTTACAACCCATAAAATCAAAGAGTATGGGACGGTTGGCTATATTGCACCAGAAGTCTTGAAAGGAACAGGGATGGACCAGCGGAGTGATTTGTATTCGCTCGGAGTGATTATTTATGAGACTCTAACAAAAGAAAGGTCAATTAATCCTTACAAACCAATAAAGGATATTCCAGCATTGATAAATAATACGATTTCTAAACTTCTTTCTGAAGAGCCGAACTTAAGACCGACTGCACCAGAATTGTATGAGGTTTTTAAAAAGTTTGTTTCTGAAGAGAAGATTATTATCCATGCCTATGAGGTTAACTTACCACCTACTGCTTTTATAGAACTACCAGAAGTAATGGAGAAGATTTCAAAATTAAAAGGTGAGACGCTTGTGCTCACCGGTGAACTGGGTTCAGGGAAGACGAGATTGTTAAAGGAATTAAGATATAAATATCTTTTTAATGGTTATACGGTTATGCATTATGCAGGGAAGGAAGGGATTGGTTTTCTTAGGGCATTATGCGAGTTTATCCAGTTCAAAGAACTCAATTTTGCTGGTAAAGAAGACCGTTTTCAAATCTATGCTGAAATTACTGAAAGACTTCTTGAATTTGCAAAAGACAAAAATTTTGTGATACTTGTTGATGACATAGATGAACTGAGTGATTATGAACTTGGTCTATTCAGGTTCATCGGATATAGTATCAAGAATACCAATATTATAATTATCGGAACATCAGCCCCTTCTCCAAGAATAAAGGACTTAGAATTTTCTGAAGTTCAACTAAGACCATTTACAATTTCTGAAATTGAGAGATTGATTGACAATACATTCTTTGAGATTGAGGCAGGGGATAGTGAAGGTCGTTCTTTTTTTGTTGAGTGGCTTTTCAGGTATGGTGGTGGGAATCCATTATTTATTGTAGAAATTCAAAAGATGCTTTATGAGCACAAGATTTTGCATTATGGCAAAAACACCTGGGTTGTTGATATTGATCTATTAAAGGAATTCACGATTTCGGGAAAACTTGAAGAGATAATATCAGCAAGGATTTCTAATCTGGATGAAAGAGGAGTGCATCTATTAGAGGTCCTTGCTATTGCTGACTACCATTTGCCATCTACAATTGTTAATCAGATTATGCCTGAAGCAAACATTTATATTGAGATATTGAAAAATGTGGGGTTAGCAAGGGATGAGTATATCAGGCGTAAGAGAATTTTTTATCCGGCGAATCAAATTGTAAAAGATTTAATTGGACAGAGGATAAAGAAACAGGAGGTAGAATCAATTGTGAATAATTTGATAGCGGCGATGGAAGATGTGAAAGAACAAGAATTCTATCCGGTGTTGGGTAGATTATACAGTATGATTGGTGAAGAAAAAAAGGCGGGTGAATATTTTTTGGTGATTGCGCAGAACCTGGAAGCAATAAATGACCATAAACAGGCGATAGAGTATTATGAAAAATTCCTTGAATTGATAAGGGGATTTGACATTGAGAAATGTACAGAAGTTTTATTGAAGATTGGTGAGTTGAATCTGAAGATTGGTGAGAATGAAAAGGCATTAGAATATTTTAATAAATGCCTTGAGTATCCCGGGGTTAAGAAAGATTGTTTATATGGACTGGCAAGGGTATATTCAAATATCGGGAATTATGATAAGGCGGTTTTATTTTTTAAAGAGGTATTAAAAGAAACGGGTGATAAAAGAGAGAAAATCAGTATTGCCAATCTTCTTGCATATTGTCTAACCTGTAAGGGTGAATATAACGAGGCGAAGGAAATTTTAAATCAATCTTTGAAAGATGCTGAAGAAATAGGTGATTATGAGAAAAGTGCAGAGGCGATGTATTATTATGCAACGATAGAATGGTTCAATAATAATTTTGAGAAGGGTGTAGAGATGGTTGAGGGATTGTTAAAATTCTGCAGGGAACATAATCTTGATAAGCAATATGCCTATTGTGCAAATCTATTGAGTTCATTTTATATACAAAAGGGAGAGGTTGAAAAAGGTCTGGAATATGTTGATATTGCGATAAATTGTTTTGAATCAATGAAATTGATGAATGCGATCGTTCCAGCATTGAATAATAAGGGAATACTCATTTATCAATCAGGGAAAACAAAAGAAGGCTTTGAAGTCTATAAAATTGCCCTTGAAAATGCTTTAAAGACCGGGAATAAGAAAAATCAATACATTGCAATAAACGGGATTGCTGATTTCTTTGCCCAGACAGGAAATTTTGACCAGGCGCTTGAATACTATAGAAAGGGATTATCAATTGAGCCCGATTCAGTATATGCAAACTATGGGTTATCTATGGTCTATTATAAACTTGGTGAGATTGATAAGGCAAAGGAAATCCTTGAGGGAAAAATAAAAGATAATCAGGCGGGATTGTATTATACAGGTCTTGGTATGATATATGGTTTTATGGGCAGGTTTGAGGAGGGAGAATCCTATATAAAAAAGGGAATTTTTGGATTAGAAAGAGAGGGGATTGATGTTGCAATAAAGATTGAGGTATATCTAAAAGCAGGTATTTTTTATTATGAAAATGGTGATTACAAAAGGAGTCGGGATTGTGCAGAGCAGGCATTAAGACTTTCTACAAAAGGGTCTCGTGAATATGTGATTGCAGATGCGTTAATAAAGATAAATCAGTTCAGGTTGAAAAAGATGGATGCAATTGATATAGAAGAGCATCTAAAATGGTTAAAAGAGAAAGAATTCCTTTATGACTATGCCTATCTTGAGAAACTCAGAATTGAGTCAATGATTGATCTGGGTATTAAACCTGAAGAGACAAAAAATATTGCTGAAGCCCTTGATAAGATTGAAAATATATTGAGAAAGTTCAATGCCGGGCTTGAGTTAAAAAGGGTTCAGAGACTCAAGTTAGAATTATATCCTGTAATATTAAAAGACTATTCAAGAAAGACGATTTCCCAGCAATACCTTGATACCCTTTCAAAGATTGCGGAATTGATAAGTTCAAATTTGGATAAAGAAGATTTTATTGAGAATATTCTTGATTTGATAATTGAGAGCACAGGTGCAGAAAGAGGGGCAATATTTATTATGACCGATAAGGGAATGGAATTTTCAGCAGGCAGGAATCTTGATAAAAACACATTAAAGGATGCAGGTGAACTGTCAAGGAGTGCAATTGAAGCGGTCAACAAAAGTAATATTGTCTTTGTTCCAAATGCAATAGAAGACCCTGAATTCAATATCAGAAAGAGTGTAATGCTAAATCAGATTCGTTCTATTCTATGTATTCCGCTCATTATTGGTGAGAATGTAATTGGTGCAATTTATCTTGATTCAAGGATGATTGGTTCAATATTTAATGAACAGGACCGAGATTTTTTAAAGACTGTCTCAATGATTCTTGCATCGGTCATTGAGAAATCAATAAAATTTAACGATTTGCTGATGGAGAATATCCTATTGAAGACCAATATAATCGGTGAGATTGGAGAAGGTTATCTTATAAGCAGGTCAAAGAAGATGAAGAAGATTTACAAAATATTGGATGATATTTCCCAATCTGATGCGCCGGTCCTGATAACAGGAGAGACCGGCACAGGCAAGGGGATGTTGGCGAGGATGATACATTTGAAGAGCAAAAGAAAAAATAGAAAATTTCTCAGCATAAACTGCGGGGCAATTCCTGAGACACTTCTTGAATCAGAATTATTTGGGCATAAAAAAGGTGCATTTACCGGTGCATATACAGATAAAAATGGTCTATTAGAAGAAGGTGAGGGTGGGACTGTATTTCTTGATGAAATAACCAATACAAGTCCTGGATTCCAGGCAAAGATGCTTGAGGCGATTGAAGATAAGTTAATAAGAAGGCTCGGTGAGACAGAGACGAGAAAAATAAATGTTAGATTCATCCTTGCGACGAATAAGACAGATATTGAACTTGAAGTTGAAGAAAGAAGATTCAGGGAAGATTTGTATTTCAGGATTAATGTCTTCAGACTTGATATACCACCATTGAGGGAAAGGACAGGTGATATACCTGAACTTGCGCATTTCTTTTTGGAAAGACACTCAAAAGAATTGAACAAGAATATAAAGGGATTTGGCCCTGGTGTGATAGAAAAGATGAAAGGACTTCCCTGGAAAGGGAATATCCGGGAACTTGAGAATATGATTGAGAGGGCGGTCACCCTTGCAAAGGGTAGTATAATC
>JBNAVN010000045.1:0-20530 GCA_049700315.1 bacterium | reverse complement strand
TTCTGTCTCTCCTTCAATAAGTGTATCAAGAACATAAAATAAGATTACATATTGACAGTAATTTTCTAAAACCTTTTCAATACTTGCAATGAATTCTTCTTCATCCAAACCCTCAAGAGAATCAAGTAACTCAAGATTGTCTTCCTCTATCTCATCAAGAAGAACTGGCGAAATCTGTGGTAATGGCGCATATTCAGTAGACATCATCTGACATATTCCGATGCCCAAATATATAAACAATTCTTTTTCAGATTCATCAAACTCCCGGTCGCCCGTTGCGAGAAGATAAGTAAGAACATAGGGCTGTTCTTCACCCATTTTATTCACCAGCATTTTTATTTCCTCAGGCCCAAAAAGGGACATCTCTTTAAAAGTCTTTTCAACGATCTCGGTTGAAATGGGTTGCATTCTTCCTCCTCGGATATATCAAATACCTAAATTCCTAACTCGGACAAGCCGAAACCAAATAGGAATTTTGAACACGAATACCACGAATGGACGAATGACACAAATAAAATACATCAAGGGGTAACCCCCCGAAATAAATTCGGGGCAGGCTCTTGAAAACCTCCACCCTCACCTTTATCCTCTCCCTTCAAGGGAGATGAAAGGGTGAGAGTCACATTGCGCCTCCTGTTTTTAATTCTTTAAATATTTATCAAAAAATGCAAGAACCCTATCAAAGAATTCAGGATAATTGATGAATTCGGGACCATTCATGCCACCATGTTCAGCATTTGGCACAATCCACAATTCTTTGGGCCCCTTCAATTTCACCATTATCTTCTCTGACATCCAGACTGGTGTCCGATTATCCTTTTCACCGACGATCAAAAAAACTGGAATTTTAACCTTCTCAGCGGCATTTATGGGTAATAATTCTTCAGGATAATTCTCGGGTGGCATAAAGTCTCTTTCAGGTAGTGATTTTTTCAATACAGGTAAGAGTTCATCAAACGAACTCATCAGTGCCCTGCCCACATAGGCGGAAATATCACTTCGTTTTGCAATGATAGCAAATGAAAGATAGGCACCCGTTGAAAAACCCATAACACCAATATGTGTAGTATCAACTTCTGGCTGTCTCTTAACAAAATCAACCGCAGCATCATAGTCAATAATAAATTCGCTATAACACAATCTATCCATTTCTGTTTGCCAATCTGCACTTCCTCCAAAACCACGCCAATCAAATAAAAATACATTATAACCCTTTGTGAAGAAATGATAACCATAAAAAATGAACTGTGTCATATTTCCGGCATCACCACCACTGATAATAATGGTCGGTTTTTTTATACTATCTGCCTTATATGGTCTGGATTCAGGTTTCAGTTCCTGTGGAACCGGCACCATCCTTCCAATAATTGCATTTGTAATACCTGTAGTATCCTGCGCCGGAATAAACCAGCCTTTCAATTTCAAACCATCTGCAGTCAAAAATTCAACCTCTCGGTAAATGACCCCGTAATCTGACGGAACTGCCTTATACTCTTTTTCAGGTTTAAGAGCAAATAATGTTAAATTGAAAACGAGCAATGATAAAACATTTCTAAAAAGAAATTTTCTATAATTTATCATATTCTGCCTCCTTACAGACTAAAGAACCTTCTATTATGGATTCGATTATTAAAGGGATAATCCCTATTCCAAAATTCTGTGAGACTTTTTGGTTATTGCCCTTCCTATCGTTACACATAAAAAATCCTATCCAAAAAGCCCTTCTCGTATTTTTTTGTTACCAGACTTACCAGAACGACTAACACGAAAATATGCTGCTACATAGGATAAGGATGTCACCCAGGGACCAATATTCCTTCCACCCAGATAAAAGTCAGAAGTATCTTTTGTCTTTCTGCCAGAAATAATACCAATAATAAGTAGTAACAAAAGATAAGGAATAATAACAATTGAATAAATGAAGATCTCATTCATTTTTGTCTCCTGGCTTATAATAATACCCCATATAAGCGCAATGATTACACAGACAAAAGAAAAAATTATTGCTGAAAATGTCAGGATTGAAATATTAAAAACTTTCATAATAATACCTCTTCTTTAGAATTTTCCAAAAAAAGACGTAATATCAAAATATACTGTTTTCTTTGTTCGGTCCGCGAATTCTATTTCCATTCTGTCATATTGTTTACCGCCATAAGGCACCAAACTCTGTTGGACTAATCTCCAGTCTCTACCCTGAACACCGAATTTTTTTGTAAGATATTCATATTCAGCATTCACGCCCTCCATCGTATTATTTGTATCTAAAATAATTATCGCATCTTCAAATGATTCACCACTTTTTTCAATAGATTTGCCCATAAGCAGTGTCTCCTTTGTTATTACAAAAGTAAAACTCTTTTTGGATTTTTGGGGTCAACAAGTATTTGCATTTTTGCACCTGGCACTAATTTTCCTATTTCTATGAAGTTATATACTTTTTTAATGGTGACTGTATAAGGTGCAATCATACTGGTTGTAACACTCATTCTCAGTCGCACCTGCGGAAGGTTGTTTATATAAACACCAGTCTGTTCAGCAGATATGATTTCTGCTGTTCCGGGGATACCAAATTTTTTGAACCACTGTATATTTTTCTTCTGTCTACTATTCCATATTATTATTCCACCAACCAAGGCAATAATTAGAATAATAAAAAAACAACCCATTAAGAAATAGAAAACTTTGAGTGGATAGCCATCGCCTGTTTTCGCATCAGGACTGGTATTAAAAGCCAATAAAATAAAAATAACACCAATTGTGATAAACGGTATCGTAACAAATATTAATGCCCGCCAATTCAACTTCCACATAAACACCTCCTGAAATCAAACCTTTCTGGATGACTCACACAATATAATGCAAACAATAATCGGAACGAAGAATCCACAACTGAATCATATAATTTCTTTTGCTCCCGCTCAAGGAGACCAACTAAAACTAATACCTACAAATCTTAATATCTCTAAATTCTCTTCCACAATTCATCCGGGTTTGTTCGGAAAATTTTATTCGCCAATTTTTCTAAATCCCCTTTGCCTAAGCAGATTTCTATCGCTTTATCTTTGATTTTGTAGTTGTATACTTTTTTGTTTTTCTGAACCGATACAAGAATACATTTACCCCTTTGTTTTTTAGCAATAATGTTTCCCTTTCCCATTGTTGCCGTAGTTGCACATTGTAAACCATCAATAAGACAGGTGTATGGTTTTTTCAGAATAGTAGAAACAGTAATTTTCAAATCCATAATTCCCCTGGGTTTTAATTTCTGCCTTAGAAATTTACCAAATTTATATCCCAGGGCAAGGAATGGACCATTATGACCGTGAAACCTAATTGTTTCTTGATAGGTTAGCATTTTTCTAGTCCCCAAATGTTGCATTTTTTCTCTTCTCGCAAGGCTAAAGCCTTGCCCTACATTCAAAATTGTGCGATAAATCGCGCCGCTACAATATAGATCATTCTTTCTTCGGACACTTCACACAATTACAGAATGCATGATAGATTGCACAGATGCCACCGAGCAAACAAACAAATCCCCAGAAAAGTGGCATACCAAAGATGTAAGCAATTGTTGGCTAAGCATAAGGTAGAAGGTAAAATCCGTATGTAATGAGAAAACAACCAGAGACGACTGTGATATGACCAAATACTGCAGTCGCTGTGCGTGTGCCCTTTAATCCTAAATAAATCAGTGAAAGTCCAATAAATAAAGGTATAATCTTGACCGGGACATTGGTAATAAAAATACCTACTCCACCAAAGATGGTCAAACCTAGACCAAGTCCAAATGAAACCGGTGATTTTATCTTCATACTCCCTCTCCTGCACTATACTCTTTCGTCCAGTTGAAACTGGATGCTACAGAACTATATTTTTGCGAGCGCCTGTTCTAAATCAGCAATCAGGTCATCAACATTCTCAATTCCTACTGACATCCGCACAAATCCTGGATTAATTCCTGCTTTTATCAGCTCTTCTTCAGTATAAGTTGAATGCGTCATTGATGCAGGATGTTCAATAAGAGTATCTGTATCACCAAGACTCACTGCAAGTGTGCAGAGTTTTACCGAGTTCATTACTATTTTTCCTGCTTCTTTTCCACCTTTTAAATCAAATCCAAGCATACCACCAAAATAACGCATCTGTCTCTTTGCTATTTCATAACCCGGATGGTCTTCAAGCCCAGGATAATAGACTTTTGCAACCTTTGGATGGTTTTTAAGAAATCTTGCCAGAGCCATTGCATTTGAACAATGCCTCTCCATCCTTACTGCCAGAGATTTTAAACCACGCAAGATTAACCAGGCATTGACCGGTGATATACAGCCACCAACATCCTTTGCAATCTCATCAGCCATCGTCTTGATAAAATCTTTCTTTCCGACAACTATTCCGCCGATCAGGTCACCATGACCACCAAGATATTTTGTTGCAGAATGGACTACAATATCTGCACCAAGTTCAATTGGCCTCTGAAGGTATGGAGTAGCAAATGTATTATCAATACAGAGTAGTATTTTATTTTTATGGGCAATTTCAGCGAGATGTGAGATATCATTTATCCTTAGTGTGGGATTTGCCGGTGATTCCGCAAGAATTAATTTCGTATTTGGTTTGAGGGCTGAAAGAATCTCTGAGTCATTTGTTGTATCAACAAAAGTAGTAGTAATACCGAGCCTGGGTAATACTCCCTGACACAAACCATAGGTCCCGCCATATATTACTTTATCTGAAATGATATGGTCACCAGATTTACAACAGGTGAGTATTGTAGCAAAAATTGCTGCCATTCCGGAGGCAAAGACAAGTCCTGCTTCGGTTGATTCTAAGAGTGCCATTTTCTTCGCAAGCAGATCAATCGTTGGATTTCCAAGACGGGTATATATATACCCGTCTTCTACATCCCTAAATAATCGTGCACCATGGTCAACATCCTTGAAAACAAATGTTGAAGTCATATAAATCGGTGGCACATGGGCACCGGTCTTTTCGTCAAAATGAACTCCACCGTGCACGATGTTAGTTTCTATGTGCATAAAAACCTCCCTATTATTAGAAATTCGAAATAATAATCAAATTACAATCATTAAACCCTAACACTTATCATATCTCAGCCTTTAACCATTCAATTGATTTATAATCATATATCAATAATACATCAAGGGCATAATTGCCCTTGGTGTCTTTAAAATTAATAACCTTTGCATTCTTTTTTCTTATCCATTCTCTTCTCTTTCTGGCATTAGCAAGGTCTAAAGGATTTATTGGAACTATCTCTTCACTTAATCTTCTAATTATGGCAAAAAATGGTGGTAGGTAATTCAAATCACTCCTCACACAATTCTATCAAAACACCACCTGTGCTTTGTGGATGTATAAAGGCAATTTTGGAAGCCATCGCACCCTTACGGGGTTTTTCATCAATCAGTTTGATACCTTTATTTTTCAGTTCTTCAAGCACCGCTTCTATATCTTCAACCTCAAATGCAATATGATGCAACCCTTCTCCCCTTTTTTCTATAAATTTTGCCACGGGGCTGTCTGGGCTGAGCGGCTCAAGTAATTCTATATGGATTCCCCCGATCTCCAACATTGCAACTTTTACCTTCTGTTCAGGAACATCAACAATCTGGTTCAATCTTAAGCCCAAAATATCCTGCCAGATTTTGAGACTGTCATTGATACTTTTAACAGCAAGGGCAATATGGGACACTTCCATAATATTAGTAGTCAGTAGCCAGTAATCAGTAGCCAGTAATCATTGCATTTTGCATTATCGGTAATCATAATTATCAATCTTTCAATTTGCTTATAAGTGAATTTAACATTGCCAGAATTTCGTTCAATTGTTGAATTCGTTTTTCAATATTCTTCTTCGGAAGAAATTTCTTGAAGCGAATATACCTACCTCTGCTTTCTCCCGCAGAACCGCGTGATATTATGAAAAAATATTTCAACTCCTTTCCAGCTTTTCGTTCAAAACCTTCTTCCATATTAGAACAAATAGAGTCCAAACTACGCACCTGATTTTTTGCGAGTTCTCTACCCACAAAAGATTTCAGCAAAATTGGCAAATCTTCGTCTATGAAATCGTCAAATAATTGCATTGCCTTTTGATACACCACAAAATCACTTATAGATCTAATTTTTCCGTTCATTGTACTGACTACTGGCTACTGGGTTACTGATTACTTTCAAAGGAGTCTCCGCTTCTTTGCCTCTTCTTCAAGCCAGGGGCGGAATTTGGGATGCGCAATATTTATCAATGCCTCGGCGCGCTGACGCAAATTTTTACCGTGGAGATATGCTACACCATATTCGGTCACAACATAGTGGACATCAGCGCGAGTTGTGACAACACCAGCCCCAACCTGCAAGGTGGGCACAATTTTTGAAATTGTATCATTCTTTGCTGAAGATGGCAGAGCAATGATCGGCTTTCCACCCTTTGACTGTGCAGCACCACGAATAAAGTCAACCTGTCCGCCAAAGCCTGAATAAATTTTAGTCCCGATTGAATCAGAACATACCTGACCCGTAATATCCACCTCAATTGCCGAATTTATTGCAATCATCTTATCATTGCGTGCTACAACTACAGGGTGATTTGTATAATTTGTTGGATGGGTTTCAAAGATAGGGTTGTTATCAATAAATTCGTATAGTCTGCGCGAACCAAGATAGAATGTAGCAACAACCTTATAAGGATGCAAAGTTTTTTTCGCACCGGTAATAACCCCTGCCTCAATTGCTTCCACAATACTGTCAGAAACCATTTCTGTGTGAATTCCGAGGTCACGTTTATTGAACATCGCCTTTAATGCAGCATTGGGAATACCGCCAATTCCTAATTGCAGAGTTGAGCCATCTTCTACAAGGTCAGCAATATACGAGCCAATCTTTTTTTCAACATCTGTGAATGGAATAGTCTCAAGCTCTGGCAAGTCAAGATTAACCTCAACGATTTTGTGCACCCGCGAGATATGAATGAATGAATCTCCAAGTGTCCTCGGCATCCTTTCATTTATCTGTGCAACAACTATTTTCGCTGTTTCCGCAGCCGCCTTTGAACTTAGACATTCTACGCCAAAACTCATAAATCCATGTTCATCTGGTGGCGACAGATGTAAAAAAGCAACATCAAGAGGCAAGAGCCCGGAGTAAAACAAATCCGGGATTTCGTATAAAAATACTGGTATATAATCTGCTCTACCTTCATTTACTGCTGCACGGTCACCAGGACCAACAAACAAAGAGTTATGCCTGAAATGCCCTTCCATTCCGGGTTTTGAAAGCGGGTCATCACCAAAAAGTAAAACATGCGTGACTTCCACATTTTGTAGTTCATCCTTACGCATTGCAAGTGCCTGGGTTAAGGTCATCGGTGTTGCTGCATTACCACTGATATAGACTCGGTCATTACTTTTCACTACTGAAACTGCTTCTTCAAGCGAGCACTTTTTCTTTTTATATTCATCAAACCAGTTCATGACAGATACTCCTTTCGTATTTCACCATTCTCTGCATAGATACCGCATGTAATTTCTGGAAGTTCTCTTAATGCCCTCTCAAAGCCCATCTCTGCGATTGCCCTTACATAAGGAAAGATTCCCGATGAAATCGCATGGGTCGCGGTTCTGGCAACAAGTGTCGTGGCATTAGGCATACAGAAATGAACCACGCCATCGGTTGTGTAGACAAACCTCCCAGTTAGAGTAATTTTTGCAGTTTCAATTGAACCACCCTGGTCAATATCAAAATCAATAATTACTGAACCTCTTTTCATTGTCTTTACCATATCTGCTGTGACAAGTACAGGTGTTCTCTTACCCGGTACAAGCACTGCACCAATCACAACATCAGCAAATCTGACGAGTTTTTCAAGATTGTGTCTTGTAGAAAACATAGTAGTAATCTTACTGCCTTCAGTGTGACAGGCAAGATTGTCAAGTTTATCCCGCAGTATATCAACAATATAGACATTGGCTCCAATAGCTGCAAAACACCTTGCCGCATTAGACCCCAATGTGCCACAGCCGAGTATCACAACTTCAGCAGGTGGAATCCCGGGCAAACCGCCAAGTAGAATCCCGCGTCCACCGCTTGGTGCTTCAAGAAGCCTGCCTGCAATTTGAACTGAAAGTTTTCCTGCCATCTCACTCATTGGAATGACAATCGGAAGTCTGCCATCTTCTCTTTGAATTATCTCATAACCAACAAGGGTTATCTTCTTTTCCTGTATTACCTGAATGAATTCTTTGGTTGCTGTAATAAGATGAATAAAACCCATTATAATCTGCCCATCTTTAATAAGTGAATACTCTTCTTGCTGAGGACGGCGAACTTTTAAAACAATATCTGCCCTGCGATAAGCCTCTTCCTTTGAGTAAACAATTTCTGCGCCTGCCTTTGAATATTCTTCATCAGTAAATCCAGCACCTTCGCCAGCACCGGATTCTACATAAACCTTTGCTCCATAAAGAAGCAACTCCTTAACTGCCATTGGAGAAAAGCCAACCCGGTATTCGGGAATCTCCTTGAATGGCGGCAATTCCTTTGGAATTCCAAAGTTCATTCAACCCCCTTTTTGAACAAATTCTAAATACTAAACACTAAATTCTAAATAAATATTGAGCACCAAATCCATAACAGTTTAGTTTTCCCAAAACCTGCCTACCATATTACATTGCAGATTGTAGATAAAGATTTCGCTTTAAACTCCATTTTTGGGAAGAACTAACCACTTACCATCAAACAGAAATTTCTATTAAAACGCAGATTTGAGAGCCCAACTTTCATAATTATAGATATTTAGTAATAAGTAGTAAGTTTCCCCCAGAAATTGGGGCTAAATCATTCCTAATTGATAACTGAATGTAGCGGTGCGATTTATCGCCCAAAAGAACAGGGCAACAGCAAGCTGTTGCACTCCATAGAAATATCGGATAAATCCGACCGCTACAATTTTGGAAAAACTTACCATTTATAATTCAATTATATCCAAGAAGTTCAGAAGGTCAATAATAGACGCATCATCAACAATTCCATTAAGAAACTCTCATTTTATTCAAACTTCTTATCGTCTCTTCAATCATAAATCCGGCAAGGATAAGCAAAATAATTGAAATGACACCAAGCATAATCTTCTGCGTTGAAAAGAATTTTATTGTCTGAAGGATTAATGCGGTAATCGTAACCAGAAGCATAAATATTGCCGGGATAAGGGTATATAAACTGACTTTTTTCTCACTCAATAACCAGGTTGTCACAACCAATAATGCCAGGGCAGCAACGAGTTGATTTGATGCACCAAAAACAGGCCAGATATTCTGCCAGGGACCGACCGCAAGATAAGTTGCAAGGCCGATCACAACTGCACTATTGATATACATATTCTTCATAAATCCTATTCCAAATCGTTCTCCAAAGAGTTCAGTTCCGATATAACGCGTTATTCTTGTTGCGGTATCAAGGGTCGTGACGATAAAGGTTTTTAACATTGTGATACCAATGAACATTCCCAATGCACCCAAGATTGGTTTTGTTATCTGTCCATATCCTTTTCCGAATGCACCAATCCAATTTCCGCCCTTTATCAACTCCGGATAGATAAAACCTTCTTTACCACCGTACCAGTATAGTCCAGCACATACTGCAATTATTGCAAGTGTGCTCAAAACACCTTCGGTTAACATTGCACCATAACCGATTCTTCTTGCATCCTTTTCATTATTCAATTGTTTAGATGTGGTGCCGCTGGCAACAAGGGAATGGAATCCAGAGATTGCTCCACACGCAATCGTTACAAACATCATTGGAAACAGGTAACCTTCTTTTCCTGAAAAACTCACAAAAGAAGGCGTATTCACATTTGGATGGGTTATTATGACGCCTAAATAGCCAACGATCAATCCAAAAAATAGAACAAAGAAAGAAAGATAATCCCTGGGCTGGAGGATAATATTTACAGGCAATATGGAAGCGGTATAAGCATAAACAACCAACAAACTAAAAAGCCAGCCATAATAGGTCCATTTTATCGGCACATACCAGCCAAAAAGAATCAGACCGAATAATACCCCAACACCAATTATTGTTGATAAAATCGTATTAACACGCCAGCGATAGAGCATAAGACCAACAAGGATAGCAGTTGGGATAATTCCGAATGTCGGGATAACAATCTCTGGTGTGGTCTCAAGTGTATTGGCTGCAGAAGCGGCAAATACTGCAATCACCAGAATCAAAGATAACCATACAAACAAAGAAAATATTATCTTTGCCCTTATTCCCAGTGTGGTTTCTGTAGTATCGCCTATGGAGCGACCATCATTACGTAATGAAATCATCAAACTTGAAAAATCATGGACTCCGCCCACAAATATAGAACCCAATATAATCCAGAGGATTGCCGGACCCCATCCCCAAACTGCGCAGGCGATGACCGGCCCTAAAATCGGACCCGCACCCGCAATAGACGAGAAATGGTGTCCAAATAAAACAAGCCAGTTTTTTGCCGGTACATAATCTATACCGTCATACTTATAATGTGCTGGAGTCTTATTTTCAGGATTCACATCAAATAGTCTTTCAAGAATCCTTCCATAAAAACGATAACCTAAAAAGAAAACACATAATGCAATTGCACCAAGCAATAATGAATTCATAGAAACCTCCTGATATATATCATCCGCTTTTCCTATTTTTTATTTTTTCCCAGCCTTACCAGTTTAAAGACCACAGGATTTTTATGGTCGGGGCAGGCAATATATGCCTCACCCTCTTTTTCCCAGGGCAGATTTCCGCCAAAGGATAAAATCCTGACATAGGGAAACATTGAATGCCAGGCTGAAGGGCAAATCTTCGGAAGTTTTCCCTTATAAATGAACCTCTGCCCCTTTTTGTGTTTTGCACCACATCTGCCTTTCTGTTTATAAACGGTTATCAAAATCTGCTTACCCAACATAAGACCTCCTTGTATATTTGAAATTTTCTATTCCTCTATCATTACCAGTATCATCTTGAATTTTTTCAAAGCACCAACCGCAGGAAAATCTAAGTTTTTTTATCGCCAATCTTTTACCCCTTCTTATTTACTGCCTGTGTTAATGCATTAATAATCATATCTTTTGGTGGCACGCCGCTGTATCCGTCTTTAGTCTTATAAATCCGGCAGCCAAAGACAGGTGGATCATTCCGCTTTTCCTTTTCAATATCCAGACCATTGATCTGAATGGATGGCGAGCCTAAAAAATTATATTTCTGCGCATCCTGTTCGGTTATAATCTCTATAACTTCAATCTTTTCGTTCAACCCGTTTTCTTGAATGATTTGTTTAAGCAACTCCAATGCCGGTTCGGCATTTGGACAACCCTTAAAATATAAAAAACGAATATTCATAGTGTTTATTACCTCCTAACTATCTAAGTGGGTGTTCGGAAATTCTAAAAACACCGCATTTTTCTGCAGAGGAGATAATCACAAAAATTACCTAAATTCCGCACACCCACTTTAAGGGCATTTCGCCCATCGTTTTGCGGATAAAAGAAGTTTGCGTAGCAAAAATTTGGGTGAGTGCCGTAAGGGATGAACCTTTTATGCTGTGTTATACGCTGTTGGTCGCCACTCTTCATATTTTAATCTCCTCTAAATTTGTACCATTTATTAACACTTGAAAATCATTTTCTTCCGCTTCTTTTTTAAGAAGTCGTAAAGTATCTGCCTGGGATTTTCTTAATGACTCTCTTGAAAATTTTATATTGCTTGTAAGTTTCAATTGAGATATAGGAGTGTATTCTGTCCCCTCAATTTTTACTTCCCTTAAATTTGTGAATAAAATCATTTTTACCAAACCGTCCTTTATATCTTCTAATGAAGGAATTACACTCTGCTTACTGTGTTTGCCCTCTATCAAATAGATGGTTTCTTTTTCAATATTGACCTCGTCACATGTGAAAAAATAATATCCTCCCAAATAATTTTTAATTGTTAAAGTTGCCTTAATCCCAGATAATCTTTCTTTGGGCTGTATAGTTATTGACTCTCTATCTTGTGCTTTCTTTGCTAATTCTCTTGATAGAGCCATAAAGTTATCTTTTCCCTCAAGAAGTTCATTTACTCTTTTTTCTGCTGATTCCTGTGAATGCATTTCAACTTCGAGTTTTGTTGAAATTTCCGCATATGAATCCAGAGCTTTCTTCCCAATGTCACCGACTTTATCTATTTGTGCAAGATTCCAGTGTAAAGCATCGGATTGATAAGACAAAAGGTTGCTTATTTCTTCTTTAAGATGCGTTATATCAAATCTCTGATTTGTTATCTTATGCCTGTATCTTAAACTTCTTTCTGCACTACTATAATAAGAAATAATTGTATAAATGCCCAATAAACTCATTAAAGAGATTGTATCCCATTGTAAAAAATCTCTATCTCCATCTTTACCTTCATCTTTCACAATAGGAATTATTGTTGCTTTTTTCCCTTGAAAACCTACAGAATCATAGACTCGTGAATATGGATACGACCTTGTTCTTTTTGCTGAAACCCACCAACTTAGACCTATTTGTCCTTTTTTATCAACATTCAAAATAAAAGAGCTGTCTGTTGCCAGTGCAACATCAAGATGCTCTATAGGGAAAGTGTTTAGGTCACGACACAGAAATGGCGAATATTTTATACCAGTAATTTTAGCTGATACATCCATATTTGACGCCCTCTCTTATTATGAGTTCAAATGCATCATCCTGATTATGGATAGACAATTGTCCACCAAAACCAAGTTTTTCTTTGATTATAGGAATAAGAGATTTTTTAATTTCTATCCCAATACTGTTTCGTCCTAACTCTCTTGCTACTTTCATTGTTGTTCCACTTCCAACAAATGGGTCCAGTACAGTTTCTCCTTTATAAGAAAATAATTTTATAACCCTATAAGCTAACTCGTCCGGAAACGCCGCTATATCTTTTTCTAACTCCGACCCCGGTAAAACATTGGTCATTTCCCAAAGTGTCATATACCACTTATTATCAGAGAATTCTTTTGTGTCTATTTTTGATGCCTCTCTTACCTCTCTTGAAATTGAATGATAATCAAATTTGCCTTTTTGAAAAATAATTATGCTCTCTAAAAGATTATCTGGATAAAAATACATAGGATAGGGATTCTGCAAAAGAACCCCACTTCTCCTACTAATTCTTAAATAACCATCAGGTTTTTTCCAAATAATCCTATCTCTATATCGAAAACCTGCACTAATGAATATTTTGGTAGCATCGGCAACAATTGGAAATTTCTCACTGTTTACAAGCATATCATCAATATTAAGAACTGCTATTCTTCCATTATCTAATACTCTAAACAATTCTTTGGCGACTCTATTCAAAACTCCCAAATATTGGTCGTAATTCTTGAATAAACCCTTGTAATCAAATGGGGCATTAAAGTAGGGGGGTGAGGTAACCATTAAATGAACGCTTTTATCTGGAATTTCCTCCATACTCATACAATTGCCAATTATCAGTTTATGTTGTGTCATAAATTTTCCTCTCTATCTTGGCGACCAATTGCGTATAACTCGTTCATAGACGAGCTACTTCGCCTTTTGTCCAATTTTGGGAATTATAGACGAAGTATTTCGTGTATGCGAATTCTGACTGAATAACCAGGAATTCCAGTTTTTAACAGATTCTTTCATTTAGCACCATGCTCTTTCCTAACCTGAATCATTTTGTTTATCACAAATCAATTGTATATTATTTTCTAAAAAAGTCAATATCCCAAGGGAGTACCCATACCTATACAAGATATTCAGGGGCTTTGCCCCTGAAACCCCTATAATTTCTTTATCCAAAAGTTGTGCACTTCCTTTAATACTCCGAATATCCCTGATGTATCTTGTCATTTCTTTATCTATAAGGAATAATTTCATTATTCAGTAATGGATTTTTTCAAAATCCATACTGCAAAGAGTATGGCAGATAGGTGTATCCTTTCACACCATCAGCATGCTGATGCACTCCAGTAAAATTAAAAGAGAAATTATTTTCTAAAATCATCCCGTATTCCATTTTACAAGAAAGGAAATTATATTCACTGATTTAGATAATTCATTCATAAAAATTTGATAATTTTATTATTCCATTATTTTATAATTATGGAATTGTGGAATGGGAAGATTTACCCAAAGATATCTTTCAATTTGTTTTTCAACTTAGGAATATCTCTTTCAACAGTATTCCATACGACATCTATATCCACACCAAAATAATCGTGGATTAATTTATCCCTCATCCCCGCCATATCTTCCCAGGGCATTTCGGGATATTTTTTCCTAATCTCCGTAGATAACTTCTTTGTAGCTTCACCTATTATCTCAATTTGCCTTATTACCCCATCCTGTATGAGATTACTATTTATAAAATCCTCATATTCTAACCCCCGAGTGTATTCTTCTATTCTGGATATGGCATCCAAAATATGCTTCAAATAAACGAAATCGTCTCTCTTCATTAGTAAATTACTTCCATCTCTTTTCTTATCTTATCAATCAAATATGGACTTATAGATTTTTCTGTTAACAAATCCACCTTTATACCTATGGCCTCGGACAACTCCCTTTCTATCTTTACCAGTTCAAGAAGGCTTTTTCTATCTGAAAAATCTACAATAATATCTATGTCGCTTTCCCTATTTTCTTCTCCTCTTATATAAGAACCAAATATAGATATCTTTCTTGCTCCTTGACTTCTAAGTACCTGAGCAATCTTTTTTAAAATTTCTTCCTTATTCCTCATTTTCACCTCTCAAATTTAACTTCACTTATTTCCTTAAAATATTATAGACTTTTTCCGCTCTTTGTCAATCCAGTCTTCAATCATTTTTTTCTTTAATCTCTATCAATTTCTTAATAAAATGAAATTTTATAACTCCTAAATTGGTCTTTAGCAACTCCCATACACATAATAAATATTACCGCGGGCTGAAACAAAGAAAATTGGGCAACTACATCAAATTGAAGCAAATCTTTCGCTTTACACTCCATTTTTTGAGGAAAACTGACCACTTTGTTTTGTGCGTTATACTGCGATTCCGCCGTAAGAAATTTCATAGAAGGTTTTTATCCGCCTTTATCTTTGCCCGTGGATAATCAACTTTTATCAACTCACTTATCTCTTCAAGCAATTTTAAACTAAAATTATTATATTTTTTTCTATTCAATCTCTTAAAATCCCGCCTTCTTGATTTTGAATGAGCATGAGCCAGTAGTTCTCTTTTTTCTTCTGCGGTTAATCTACCCATATTTTTTTCTTAATTCTTTAAAATCTTTTTCAAAATATCTTCTGCTCTTTGTATTCACCATAGACTTTTTTCAATTCTGCGGTTATTTCTCCAACTGTAGTATAAACCTTTACACAATCAAGGATAAATGGCATAAGATTCTCACCTTTTTCTGCAGCAGATTTAAGACGTTTTAATGATTCTTGTACTTTTTCATTATCCCGCTCTTTTAATATCTTTTTTAATCGTCTAATTTGCTTTTTAACAACCTCTGGATTCACCTTTAAAATCTTTGGTTTTGTCTTTTCCTCACACTTGAATTTATTAACACCAAGGATACTGATTTCACCACTCTCAATTTTTTTCTGATATTCATAAGCACTTTTGTGAATCTCTCTCTGAAAATATCCCTGTTCAATCGATTTAATCGCACCACCCATTTCTTCTATTCTCTCAATATATTCCAATGCCTCTTTTTCTATTTTATTAGTCAGGGATTCAATTGTATAAGAACCACCAAGCGGGTCTATCATTTCAGGAATACCGGTTTCATAACCAATCACCTGTTGTGTCCTCAAGGCAAGTTTTACTGATTCCTCAGTTGGAAGACCGAGTGCTTCATCATAGGAATTTGTATGGAGCGATTGCGTTCCACCAAATACTGCGGCAAGTGCCTGATAAGCGACCCTTATCGCATTATTTAAAGGCTCCTGGGCAGTGAGTGTTGAACCACCGGTCTGGGTGTGGAATCTCAACATCCAGGATTTTGGATTCTTTGCCCCGAATCTTTCTTTCATTATCCTTGCCCAGAGTCTTCTTGCTGCACGGAATTTCGCAACCTCTTCAAGAAAATTGTTATGACAGTTAAAAAAGAAAGAAAGTCTCGGTGCGAATGAATCTATCTCTAATCCCCGTTTGATTGCTTCTTTAACATAGGTTATTCCATTGGAAAAAGTGAAGGCAATCTCCTGGACTGCAGTTGAACCTGCCTCACGAATGTGATAACCAGAGATTGAGATTGTATTCCACTTTGGTAGATTTTTACTACAATATTCAATCAAGTCTATGGTTAGTTTCATTGATGGCTCAGGCGGGAAAATATATGTTCCCCGTGCAATATATTCTTTTAAGATATCATTTTGAACCGTTCCTTCAAGGACTGCAGGAGAAACACCCTGTTTTTCAGCAACTGCAATATACATACAGAGAATGATTGAGGCGGTTGCATTTATGGTCATTGATGTGCTCACTTTATCAAGGGGTATATCTTTGAATAGAATCTCCATATCCGCAAGTGTATCAATCGCAACCCCGGTCTTCCCTACTTCGCCGATTGCCATTGGGTCTGAAGAATCATAACCCATCTGGGTCGGCAGGTCAAATGCTACAGATAATCCGGTCTGTCCCTGTTTCAGAAGATAATGGTATCTTTTATTAGACTCCTCAGCAGTTCCAAACCCTGCATACTGACGCATTGTCCATAATCTGCCTGAATACATAGTCGGGTAAATCCCGCGGGTATATGGATACTCGCCGGGATCGCCCAAATCGCGCTCATAATTCAAGTCTTTTAAATCATCGGGTTTATACATCATTTTGTTTGTGTTGCAGGTTAAAAGTCATATGGTTTCGCCACCCGTATCGGCAATCGTCTTTCGTTTATCGGTCTTAAGAAAACAACGTAACCGTAAAACGATACGGGCTGCCATACCGTATAACATAAGACAGAAAATCCTTTACTCAATAACCACCAGTTTATCTTTACTATTCACTGTCTGCCCTTTCTGCACCATTATCTTCTTCACAATCCCATCTCTTGGTGCCTTGAATTCATTCTGCATCTTCATTGCCTCAATTATCAAGAGTCCCTGCCCTTTTTTAACGCCATCGCCTTCTTTTATCTCAACCTCAATAACCAGTCCGGGCATCGGTGCGGTCACAACCACCTCTTTTTTATGTAGTGTCTCAGGGCTTGATTTCAACAATTTAGCAACTGACTCATCAAGAATCTCAAATGTATATGTTTCACCGTTGATATTCAGTTGATTCTCTCCGTCCTGGAAAATCTGATAGGGCTTATTATCAATCAAGAGTGTCAACTTATCTCTATCAATATGGGCAAGTTCAACCTGAAATTCCTTTCCCTCAAGATTGACCTTGAAACTACTTCTGGTCTTTTCTATCTCACATTTGAATTCTTTATCATCAATCTTAATTAAATATGCCATTTTAGTTTATAGTCCTAAATATTCTTTTATTGCTATCAAAAATTTCTCAAAATCATCCAGATTTTCTCTCATTATTCGGTGCAATTCTTGATTATTGACTTCCCAGTAAATATGAATCAGACGATTCCTGAATCGTGCCATTTTTTTAAGTGTTTCAGTTAAATCTAAGTCAAACACACCATTCTCAAACATTACTGTAAAAGTGTCAGCATAATCCTCAGGAGTTCGGAAGCGATTTTTAGAAATAATATGATTGCACATATCAATTATTGCCTCTATCGCAACTACAAAGTTATATTTTGCACTTCCAATTTTATGTCGGTCAGCAAGAAAGGCATCTTCCGACAACTGGGCAAGTTCTTTTAAATTTTGTAAAGCAGTTGTAAGTTCGGATATTAACCTTATTATTCTATCACCGTTAAATTTAGGCACCAAGCACCTCTTTTAAATATGCCTTTCGGAATAGTGCAAAATCAAAATATAAAGAATAAGTCAGGGTCTCAAAATCAACCATTGCATCTTCATCATAAATAATAATTGGGAGACCGGTTTTTATAACCTGATATCTGAAAGACAGTGGTGCTTCATTCAGAACCCTGACATCAACTTTATAGCCTTTTAGGGTATCGGATAACCTCTGTTCAAGTTCCAACTCATAATCAAGCAATGGCTTTGAAGATAGTTTTTTTGTATCCACAAATACTGCCACATCTACATCATTAAAAGATGAACCTATAGCAAAAGAGCCGAATAGATAAACAAAAAGTAATGGCTCATTTTCAAGTCTTTTTTTTAATATCTCAATTATCTCGGTTCGTATCTCGTCGCTTATTTGCTTTAACTTATATTCCATAAATAAGTATATCTACAATTTATTCAAAAGTCAACTCTGCAAAGGGGTTATCTGCTTCAGTGCAAATATAATCTTATTGGGTAAGATTTTATTTTGAAGTAAGATGCTCTGTTTCGTCAAAACCCACCACTTACACATTCGGTATGGTTTAAATCGTAATGGAACATTAGCCAAAAGTTAAAAGTTTAACCCTGTCTGGAATTCTGGAATTCAAACCCATTCCAACCCCGGAAATTGGTGTTGAATCATTTCTTATTGATAAAAATGTAGCGGTGCGATTCATCGCACAAGATACATCAGGGGAGAACCCCTGAAACCCCCAAAATCCTTCTGCTATTAGGTAGTGCACTTCCTATATGGCATTATACCATCCCTGATGTATCTTGTTTTTTTTCTTTTTTCATAATGAAAGTTTCATTATTCAGCATAGGAATTTTTCAAATTCCTATGGTGCAAAATTACAGGGCAACAGCAAGCTGTTGCACTCCATAGAAATGTCGGATAAATCCGACCGCTACAATTTTAGAAAAACTTACAATTTACCAATTACTATTTAACCGAAACAATGAAACGGGCTTCGTCACCATAGCCCTTAACCATAACCTTTTTAGAATTAACAGCATCATCACCGTTCAACCTTGCCTTTCTACAAGTTCTGTAGTCTCCATCCGCCATTCAGTGTGGCGGATCAGATGCCCGAAGTATTCTTTCGTCCGAATAAATTCGGATGCTACAGTTGTTGCAAGGCTGAAGCCTTGCCCTACATTTTAGGGAAAACTTATGGGGTCCATAGAATACTATTACAAAATCTCAACAACCATAATAATCATGAAGTTAGATTGTCCCAATAACCCAAAAGGCATATCGTCTCAATCATGGGAATAATAGATGTTCATTGTAAGTTTAACATTTTCTATTTGTAGATGTGTTCTATGTAAATATGCCACTACAGAACCACCTATACCTGAAAATATTTTATCATCACCTCTATAAATGTTACGACCAAGAAATTCAATAATCCACCCTTGAAAGGTAGATTCGTCAGCCCCAGAATCTACAAGAGCATCAAAAGTTAACTCTCTTTTACCTAAAGTTAATTTTACTGGAATGACGGGCCGGTAAACATATTGAGACGGTTTTATTTCAGGTGGGGAGACTAAATATCGCAAATAGGGAAATTTTAATTGTTTCACAATAAATAACTCTTATTCTCTCTCGGAATTTTTGTCAAAACAAACTCTTTATACCCTTTTCTTTTTGCTTCATTTAAGGCTTCTTCAGGAATACGCCCTTTGCCTAAAACCTTTTTTCTATCATAACTCAATGCCACAAAATACCCAGGATATTTCTTAATTATCGGCGTCATATCGATTGCTTTCATTTATTCCTCCAATCTTTTATAATTAAATTTGCTCTCTGTGTCAAGAGGGAGGCGAAATTATTTGATTTCAACAATTTTTTCCTTTGTAAATTCCCCTCTTATAATTCTGATATTAGATTTCTTTGTGCCAAAATAGTCTGCAAGGACTTCAATCAATTCCTTATTTGCCTTTCCCTTTTCTGGTGGGGAAATCAACTTAACTTTATACAAATTCTTTCCGAGTTCTATCACTTCTCTTTTCTTCGCATTTGGGATGACATTGACGGTGATCAGCATAGATTATTTTTTGGTGAAAGAAAAACCAAATGGAGATGCAAAATTCATTTTGCTTAAAATTTTGTATGCCTTATAAATCAGGAAACTGCAATTACCTAAAAGAAATTGTCAATGCATATTATCCAAATTTGGTCAATGATGATTGACCCAAAATTGAAGAATCCAATTTTAGAGGTATTATCATCTTTTATATCAAAAATTTTACTCATTTTTCTTCAATTTATAATAATCTTCCAAAATAGAATTGAGAATTTCGACCTCCTCTTTTGTCAGTGCAAGGTCACTGTAAAAATAACTTGACAGATAACCCAGGCCACATCCAACCCCTGCTGCTATGGGAGTTCCAATCATCACTGCAAGTGCAACGCATCCCTCTTCAGCACATCCACCCTCATAACCTGAAAGTAAACAAATCCCACCCCCTATCAGCCCCGCTGAGATTGAACTCATTTCAATAATTTTCTCTCTCATTTTCATTTTTTTCAAAATGATTTGTTGGAAAACACTTAGCC
>JBNAVN010000044.1:0-20902 GCA_049700315.1 bacterium | reverse complement strand
AGAGACTGTGTCATAACCCCTGTACCGGTCGCATTTATGCGACAAAATAATTAAGAAATAATGAAATTTGATGATGTTTGATAAATCAAGCCACTATAAATTGATAAGATTGTAAGTAGTAAGTTTTTCACAAAAACGTCTTTTTAAGATATATCTTGATAATTTGGACTAAGTCTTTTTCAGCCCATATTTTTTTATCTTTTTATATAGAGTAAGTCTGTTTATGCCCAGTATTTCAGCGCTTCTTTTTATGTTCCATTCATTGGCATCAAGGGCACTCTTGATATATTCTTTTTCTATCTCTACAAGCGTTGTGGGAGTTTTTAGTGGAATTTCAATGCTCTCTCTTTTTATTATATAGGGAGGAAGATTCTCCAGTAATATCTCTGGTGTTTTACACACAACCACACTATGTTCAATCACATTCTCCAGTTCCCGAACATTTCCTGGCCAATCATACTCCATTAACAATTTTAAGACTTCGTCTGAGACCTTTTCTATCTGCTTTCCAGTTTCAAGACGATATTTATCAAGAAAGTGTTCAATTAAAAGTGGAATATCCTGTTTTCTATTTCTCAATGGTGGAATTTCTATTGTTATTACATTGAGTCTATAATACAAATCTTCCCTGAATGTACCGTTCTTTACCATCTCTTCAAGGTTTTTATTCGTTGCGGCGATAATTCTCACATCAACCTTTAAGAGTTCTTTGCCACCGAGTCTTCTAAATTCCCTTTCCTGGATGAATCTTAAAAGGTCAACCTGTGTCTTTGGACTTATATCACCAATTTCATCCAGAAATAGAGTTCCTTTGTCTGCGGTCTCAATCCTTCCTTTATAACTTGTAATTGCACCGGTGAATGCGCCCTTTTCATAACCAAATAATTCGGCTTCTAATAAAGATTCAGGCATTGCACCGCACGCAACCGGAACAAACATACCTTTGTTTCTTGAACTTAATTCATGGATTGCCCGGGCAACGAGTTCCTTACCGGTCCCACTCTCACCCCTTATTAAAATTGTAGACTTTGTCGGTGCAACAGTCTTGACCATCTCAAAGACTTTTGACATCTCCGGACTCTTTCCAATTAAATCCTGAAATTTAAATCTTCTGGTCAGTTCCCTTCTCAGTCTAATATTCTCCTTTATCAGTCGCTGATGTTCAATCAGTTTTTTTATTACCAAACTTATCTCTTCAGGATTGAACGGTTTCACAATATAATCCGCTGCCCCTTCCTTCATTGCCATAACTGCACTATCAATCGTGGCATAGGCGGTGATGATAATCACCGGAAGCCTTGGATTTATCGCATTCATCTGTTTTAAGACTTCAATACCATCAATACCCGGCATCTTGAGGTCAACAATTGCCAGGTCAAAGGTTTCTCTTTTTATTCTATCTATTGCCTTGTATCCATCTTCCACTGTCTCGGCAATATAACCATCTTCATTCAACCAATCACAGAGTGAATTACGCATTATCTCTTCATCATCAACAACTAAAATTTTATGCCTTTCCATAATACTCCTTTTTAACCTTTTCTTTAATAAAATCCCCACACCTCGGACAAAAATGGCTCTTTTTATTATCCAGGGTAAAGATATTATTTGAGAGATACATTACACAAGAGCCATCATCACAATGAACCATTCCAAAGCAATGACCGAGTTCATGGGCCAAAACTTTCTTCAGTCGGACAAGAAGCAAATTAATATCGGGTGATAAATGATAAAACTCCTGTCGCAATCGGTGGCTTGAGATCAAGGCTACCTTTCCATTAAACTGTGCCTCTCCAAAGATAAATTCTAATACCGGGGTGCAAAGGTCAATATCTGTAATTCCTACAAATTTAATAACATCATCCGAACATTCATTAAGCAAATTCTTGATAATTTTATATGCATAATACTGATTTCTTTTGGGTTCATAGGCATATAATGGGTAATCAAATCTTTTTTCCATCCTGAAGGGAAATAAAAATAAATCTTCAAGTTCTTTTAAAATGCTACTCAGTTCGCTTATTTTCACCAAACCGATGAGATTGACCGATATATAAGGCATAGCCATAATCACCTTTTCTATTAAAAGCTCATTATGTTGGCCATCTATCTTTTTTGTACTCACTTGCGAATTTCTGTATTGCTTTAATATAATTTCTGTAGAGTTTGCAAAATTTTTTAAAACCTTCAATACCCATTTTAAAAATTTTATTCTTCTGATACTCAGAAAATTTCAAATTTTTCTGTGCATAATAAAAAAATTCATCCGCATTAGCAATATTACTTTTCCTCACAGTATTCCTGTAATAGTTTAGTTTTCCCCAAATTCTTGAAAAATTTATTTTTAATGGATTGACACCACTTGTGGTGTCAATATGGTTAAATGGTAATTGGTTAAAAAAGACAAGCATCCCAACCCTAACCCTTAGACCATAGTTAAATAACCGCACAAGTGCGGTCAATCCTTTTGGGAAAAACTTACCACTTACCTATTTTTTTTCATATCCAAATATAGTCAATAAACAAAAAAAGTCAATGGCTAAACATTCTTCTTCTCTTAGTATTGACATTCTGATGTTAATCCATTATAATAACAATATGGCTAAGGATGAACCTGTCGGTTTAGACTTTGAGATAATGAGGCCGTTTCTTGAGGGTCTCTTAAGGAATATGGAAGGTGGGGTCTTTACAGTTGACCTCAATAAATGTATAACATCTTTTAATAAGGCAGGAGAATGGATTACTGGATATTGTCTTGATGAAGTTCTGGGAAAGCCCTGCAATGAAATTTTAAGAGGAAGTTTATGTAAAGAGGGATGTGTCTTTGAAAAGGTTATCCGGACCGGCTTACCAGTAACAAAACAAGATGTAGCCATTTCAGGGAAAGAGGGACAGCAAATCTATGTCTCCTATACTGCATTCCGTCTTGACGATGTGCATAAAAAAACAAAGGGAATCGGGGTGATTTTTCGGGATCTTACTGAATTAAAGAATCTTCGTGAACAATTAATTCACTCTGAAAAACTTGTGGTAATGGGTCAGCTTGCAGCCGGTGTGGCGCACGAGATAAATAATCCGATAAATGGAATTATCAACTATATTCACCTTTTCATAAAAAGGCTCGAAGAAAATAGAATAGACCCGGGGACCTGGATTAAGGATTTAAAGATGGTTGAGCGTGAGACGATGCGCATCGGTAGACTGGTTAGAAATTTGTTGAACTTTGCAAAGAAGAGCGAACTTGAACTCAGACAGGTACAGATGGTGCGTCTCATTGATGAAACATTGCCCCTCTTGGAAGACCAATTTTTGTTAAAGAATATTACGGTTATTAAAAATTATGGGGAAAAGATTCCTGATATCCTTGGTGATTTCAATCAGTTGCAACAGGTTGTAATAAATCTAATTATTAATGCGATTCAGGCCGTTGATAAGAATGGAGAGATAGAGATTACTTTATCCGCGGAAGGTATGAAAGGGAGTGAATGTTTTGTGATTGTGAGTATTACGGACAATGGTATTGGAATTCCGGAAGAAGACCTACCAAAAATCTTTGACCCATTTTACACAACGAAGACCAAAGATAAGGGCGGAATTGGTCTCGGACTGACGATTGTCCAGCAGATTGTTAATGCCCACCATGGTAGGATTTCAATAAAAAGCAGGGTAGGTGCAGGCACAACGGTCTCGGTCCGTCTGCCAACGATTTAGCCAGAGTTTATAAGATAAAATTTTCTAAAACTCTTGACTTTTTATAACATTTAACTATAATATTCCACCTTAAAAAGGAGTTATGAAAATGAGAAAAATTGGAGTATTTATCTGTCATTGTGGAATAAATATTGCCAAGACCGTTGATGTTGAGGCATTGACCGAAGAGATTAAAAAATATCCTGGAGTTGTCCACGCTGAAAACTACAAGTATATGTGCTCAGACCCTGGACAGAATCTTATCATTGAGGCGATAAAGCAGAAGAATCTTGATGCAATAGTAGTTGCTGCCTGTTCACCAACCCTCCATGAGAATACCTTTAGAAATGCAACTGAAAGAGGAGGCTTAAACCGTTATACCTGTGAAATGGCAAATATTCGTGAACACTGTTCATGGGTGCATGAAGACAGAACGGTTGCTACAGAAAAGGCCGGAAATATTATTAAAACAATAGTTGAAAAGGTGCGGTTTGATGAATCACTTGAGCCGATATTTGTTGATGTGACGAAAAGGGCATTGGTGATCGGTGGCGGCATTGCCGGGATTCAGGCTGCGTTAGATATTGCCAATGCGGGTATTGAGACTATTCTGGTAGAAAAGACACCATCTATCGGTGGGAGAATGGCTCAGCTCTCAGAGACATTCCCAACCCTTGATTGTTCCCAGTGTATTTTAACTCCCAAGATGGTAGAGGTAGTTCAGAACAAGAATATAAAACTCCTTCCTTATTCTGAACTTGAAGAATTAAGCGGTACAGTCGGTAATTTTAAAGTAAAGATAAGGCAAAAATCAACCTATGTGGACTGGGATAAGTGTAATGGTTGTGGTGAATGTGCCCTGGTGTGTCCGGTCCTAATGCCCAATGAATTTGATAGCAATCTATCTAATAGAACTGCAATCTATCGGCCATTTCCACAGGCCGTGCCCAATAGATTTACAATTACAAAACTTGGACATCCGCCCTGCCGGTCTGCCTGTCCTGCAGGTGTCAATGCCCAGGGATACATTGCCCTGATTCGTGCCGGGAAATACAGGGAGGCTTTAGCACTTGAAAGAGATGCCAACCCATTTGCCAGTGTGTGTGGACGTGTTTGTAACCATCCCTGTGAGACTGAATGTGCGCGCAAAGATGTTGATGAGCCAATTTCAATCGCTTCATTAAAGAGATTTATCACTGATAAAGGAGATTATCCACTTGTCCAGAGAAAACCAACAGGAGAAAAAATAGCCGTGGTTGGCTCGGGTCCGGCTGGCCTTTCTTGTGCCTATTTTCTTGCAAGAAAGAATTATCGGGTGACGGTCTATGAGGGAGAAGATGTAATCGGTGGTTTGTTATACTGGGGAATTCCAGAATTTCGTCTGCCAAGGAATGAACTCAAAAAAGATATTGATTATATTAAATCATTTGGTGTTGAGATAAGAACGGGAGTAAGAGTTGGAAAGGATATTACACTTGACCAGTTGCAAAGAGAGTTCAGGGCGGTATTCCTCGCAACCGGTGCACCTGAAGAATTGAAATTGAATATTGAAGGCGAAGAACTACAGGGGGTGTATCACTGTGTCAGCTTCCTGAAAGAGATAAACCTAGGCAGAAAAGTACCACTGGGCAAAAAGGTTGCAGTCATCGGTGGTGGTAATGCGGCGATAGACGCAGCAAGGGTAGCAAAGAGACTGGGTAGCGATGTTACAATTCTCTATCGCCGTTCAAGAAAGGAGATGCCGGCAAATTCCTGGGAAGTTGAAGAGGCAATTAAAGAGGGTGTAAAAATAGAATTTCTTGTTGCACCAAATAAGATTCTTGGCAAAGATAGAGTTCAGGAGATTGAATGTATAAGGATGGAGCTTGGTGCGCCGGACTCCACAGGTAGAAGAAGGCCAATCCCAATCCCGGGGAGCGAATTCAGAATTCCTGTGGATAATATCATTGTTGCGATTTCTCAGAAACCGGTTGTTGACTGGCTTGGAAGTGATTTTGGATTCACGAGATGGGGGACATTGGAGGTTGACCCGGAGACACTTATGACCGGAGTGAATGGCGTATTCGCTGGTGGTGATTTAGTCTCCGGACCTGCGACTGTTATTGAGGCGGTCGCAGCAGGCAAAAAGGCAGCTGACAGCATAGATGCTTTTATAACTGGAGTAAAGTTTGAGCATAAAAAATGGCCGGTGGCAAGACCAGAAGATGAAAAGATAAAATCAACACCAAAACAGGCACGGGCAGAGATGCCGAAGATTGAAATTGAAAAAAGGGGTGGGTTTGATGAGGTTGAACTTGGCTTTGATGAGAAGACTGCAAAACAAGAGGCAGAGAGGTGCTTAAACTGTGCAATATGTAGTGAGTGTCTTGAATGTGAAAGGGTTTGTGAACCAAGGGCAATAAATCACAATATGGAAGACAGAATTTTGGAATATGATGTAGGTGCTATTGTAGTTGCAACCGGCTTTGATATCTATGAACCAGAGAGATTGAAAGAATATGGGTATGGAACAAGCCCGGATATCATCACTTCATTGCAATTTGAAAGATTGCTTTCTGCATCAGGTCCGAGTGCGGGTGAAGTAAGAAGACCTTCAGATGGAAAGGTACCGAAACGTGTTGTATTTATCCAGTGTGCTGGTTCAAGGGATAAAGAGAATCACCTTGAATACTGTTCAAAGATATGCTGTATGTATACTGCAAAGCATGCAATATTATACAAACATCGTGTCCATGATGGTGAACCGATAATCTTCTATATTGATGTGCGCACACCGGGCAAAGGGTTTGAAGAGTTCTATAACCGGGCAACTGATGAAGGGGCGATATATATTCGGGGTAAAGTTTCAAAGGTATATCCGGAAAATGGAAAACTGATTGTCCTGGGCGCAGACACACTCGTTGGCAAGAAGGTTGAGGTTGAGGCAGATTTGGTGGTGCTGGCGATGGGGATGGTGCCAACCAGAAATAATGAAGAATTTATTCGAAAATTAAAGATTCAATGCGATGCCAATGCATTCTTGACCGAGGCACATCCAAAATTGAGGCCGGTTGAAACAAATACCCTTGGTATCTATATCGCTGGCGCAGCACATGGACCAAAGGATATTCCTGAAACCGTTGCTCAAGCCTCGGGTGCTGCAAGCAAGGCAATAGGTATTCTATCCCAGCCAAAGATCACATTTGAACCTCTGATTGCCTGTGTTGATGAAAATTTCTGCTCTGGTTGTAGTATATGTATTGGAGTCTGCCCATTTGGCGCCCGGGAAAAGGATAAAGAAAAGAATATTGCCAGGGTCATTGATGCTCTTTGCCAGGGTTGTGGTGCGTGTTGTGCTGCCTGTCCAAGTGGTGCATCACAATTGAAGAATCTAAAGGACAAAACAGTGATGGAGATGGTCGTTGCTGCCGTGAAGTAACCTTAAAAATAAAATATGGTTAATTGGCTCTTGTCATAACTGATAATATACGGAGGGTATGATTATGCCGGTGAGAAGATGTTATAATAAGTCTTTATAATAGGGAGAAAATTATGAAGTTCTGGAGAAGGCCTCTTGACGCAGATAAGATAAAAGTTCCACAGGGTGAGATTCATATTATAAGAGATAGATGTAAAGGATGTGGTTTCTGTGTTGAATTCTGTCCAAAGAAAGTTCTTGAATTATCCAGTGAATTCAATATCAAAGGTTATCATCCACCTTATGTAAAAAATCCTGATGAGTGTCGTGAATGTCATTTGTGTGAAATAATCTGCCCGGAGTTTGCAATTTATGTAACATTAGGAAAAGAAAAGACAGTGGCAGAAATTCTTGATAGAAAAGGAGGAATATGAAAGCGGATCCAAAAGGTGTATTGACCGGCCCACATTATCTTGATGGTGATTATGCTGCTGCTGAAGGTGCTTTGGCTGCGGGCTGCAGGTTTCTGGCTGGTTATCCGATCACACCCTCAACCGAGGTGGCAGAAAGGATTGCTCAGAGATTCCCTGAAGTTGGTGGTGTGTTTATTCAGATGGAAGATGAAATTGCTTCTTCTATTGCGATCATCGGTGCTACCTGGGCAGGTAAGAAATCAATGACTGTGACAAGTGGCCCTGGTTTCTCTTTGATGCAGGAACACTTTGGGCTTGCTACAATGCTTGAAACACCCTGTGTGATTGTTGATGTACAGCGCGGTGGCCCATCAACCGGACTACCAACTCTCACTGGACAGGGAGATATGATGCAGGTGAGATGGGGTTCGCATGGAGACTATGAAATTATTGCCCTTTCGCCGAATTCACCACAGGAGTGTTTTGATTTTACAATTGATTGTTTTAATCTTGCTGAACAATTTCGGGTTCCAGTATTTTTAATGATGGATGAGTGTGTTGGACATATGACTGAAAAGGTGGTGATTCCTAAACCCGAAGATATTGAACTTGTGGAACGTAGATGGTATGATGGACCAAAAGAAGCATATTTACCTTTTAAACCTGATGAAGACCTCGTTCCGAAAATGATAAGGGCGGGCGATGGGTATCGCTTTCATGTTACCGGTTTAACCCATGATGAACGTGGTTATCCGGTGATGAATTGGCAGGCGCAGGAAAAACTTGTGCGTCGCCTTGTTGAAAAGATTCGTAAGAATGCGGATAAGATAATCAGATTTGAAGAAGAAGAAATTGATAATGCAGATGTTGTAATCATTTCTTACGGAATTTCAAGTCGTGTAGCATATAAAGCAATTGCTGAAGCCCGCAAGCAGGGAATAAAGGTGGGATTTTTAAGACTGATTGTGGTCTGGCCCTTTCCTGAAAAAAGAATCTTTGAGCTGGCAGGCAAAGTGAAGGCTCTCATTACTGTAGAAATAAACTACGGTCAGATTGCCCTTGAGGTAGAAAGATGCGCAAAAGGTAAATGCAAGACAATGCTTGTTCCGCATGGCGGTGGCTGGGTTCATAATCCTGATGATATATTATCAGCAATAAAGGAGGGCTTAAAATGAGTGAAATGGAAATGAATGCTCAGAAAACTACTGAGGTTACTACAGGCCATCCAAAAGAAAATCTGCTCAGGATGGACCGTATGCCCCATATCTGGTGCCCAAGTTGTGGCATTGGTCCAGCATTGAGCGCCTTTCTTATCGCCCTTGAAAAATCAAACGTTGATCTCAATAAAGTTGCGGTTGTCTCAGGCATCGGCTGCACCGGTCGGGTTGCTGGTTATATAAAACTTGATTCATTCCATACGACCCACGGAAGACCAATTCCTTTTGCTACCGGATTGAAACTTGCCAATCCTGAATTGAAGGTTGTGGTATTCTCTGGCGATGGTGATTTAGTTGCAATCGGTGGCAATCATCTAATCCACGCGGCAAGAAGGAACATGGATATAATGGTAATCTGTGTGAACAATTTCATTTATGGTATGACCGGTGGTCAGGTTGCCGCAACTACACCGGAGACCGCAGTTTGTTCAACTTCTCCTTATGGTAATTTTGAGACCCCGTTTAATCTACCAAAATTAATGGATACCTGTGGTGCAGTCTATGTTGCACGGTGGACTGCACTTGATATAAGAAGATTATCTAACTCAATCCTTGAGGCATTCAACAAAAAGGGATTTTCTTTCATTGAGGTGATTGCACCCTGTGCTACACTCTATGCAAGATTGAATAGACTTGGCACCGGACTTGATATTTTGAAATATTATCATGATAATAGTATCATAAAACACAATGCTGACCAAAGGGAACTGGAAATTAAATTTCAGGGACCGATAATCGTTGGTAAGTTTGTTGACCGAGAAAGACCAACATTTATTGAGGCAATGAACCAGAGATTCAAAACTGTTCTCGGAGATAAATACCAGCTATATGGAATGACTGATGAGTGTGTTCCTGAATCAATTGCTGAAGGTGGCTAATTATTTCCCAAAAATGAAAATGGATATGTATGACAGAAGGAGGTAATAATGGCAACGATTGAAATTCGTTTTTCTGGCTATGGGGGGCAGGGTGTAATAAAGAGTGGTTATATCGTGGGTAAAGCTGCCTCAATATTTGATAATAAACATGCGACAATGACCCAGAGTTTTGGTCCTGAGGCAAGGGGTAGTGCATGTAGTGCCCAGTTGCTGGTGAGTGAAGATAGAATTCTATATCCTTATCTCACAAGACCCCAGATTCTTGTCTCAATGTCCAGAGAGGCTTATGAAAAGTTTGAACCTGAACTTGATACAAATGGTATCCTGATAGTGGATGAAGATCTTGTCCAACCAAAGCCTCCAAGGGGAAATATAAAATTGTTTACCGTGCCTGCAACCAGGATTGCTGAACAATTGGGCAATAGGATTGTTGCCAATATTGTAATGCTTGGATTTTTTACCGCAGTGACAAATGTTGTGAGTTATCAGGCAATGAAGGATGCTATTCCTGGTTCGGTTCCAGAAAAAGCAGTACCATTAAATCTTAAGGCATTTGAAGAAGGTTATAAATACGGGCAGAATTTGCTCTCTAAAAAAGAATAGTTTTATGGTTTTATAGTTGGATGGGTGATTAAGGAGATTTATGGAGAAAGGGGTCTTGATAATAGGTGGTGGGATTGCCGGTATTCAGTCCGCGCTTGATCTGGCAAATGCCCGGCACAAGGTATATCTTGTGGAGAGTGGTCCAAATATTGGCGGAAGGATGGCACAGATCCACAAGATATTCACCTCAATGGACTGCACGGCTTGAATACTTGGTCCCAAGATGATGGATGTCGGTCGACATCCAAACATCACACTATACACTTTATCTGAGGTCACTGAAGTAAAAGGTGAAGCAGGAAATTATTCAGTTAAAATTTTAAAACACCCGCGATATGTAAATATCAATCAATGCACTGCCTGTGGTGATTGTGCCAAGGTTTGTCCGATTGTTGTGCCGAATGAATTTGACCTGGGGTTAAAATTCAGGAAGGCAATATACACACCATACAGTCAGGCAGTCCCTTCTGCCTATGTAAGGGTAAGGGAAGAGTGTCTTGATAATGTTCCTGATCGGGCAAGAAAGATAATGAAAAGAGCCCAGGAAAGAAAAGAAAAAAAACATAGTGCCTGGGAACTCATTGTCTGTGGCAAATGTATCCAGAATTGTAAGGCAAAGGCGATAGATTTTGATGAGCCAGAGGAAGAGATTGAATTAAATGTTGGTGCGATAGTCGTGGCAACAGGTGTTGATTACTATGACCCAAGAGAAGCGAGTGAATATGGTTATACAAGGTTTGAAAATGTAGTGACGAGTTTTGAACTTGAAAGACTGCTTGATGCGGCAAGCCCAACAAGGGGTGAACTTTTGACCTTTACAAATGTGAGACATCCAAAGAGGATAGCTTTTATACAGTGTGTTGGCTCAAGGAATATGAAGGCAGATATAGATTATTGTTCAAGAATATGCTGTATGAATACGATAAAAGATACCCTTGTGATAAGGGAACATTATCCAGATGCAGAGATAATGGTTTTTTATATTGATATAAGGGCATTCGGAAAGGGTTTTGAAGAATTTTACCGACGCAGTCTTGATGCCGGTGTGAAGTATATAAAAGGTAAACCATCAAAGATTGTAGAAAACAAAAAGACTGGCGAAATCATTCTTGCCTATGAAGACCAGTTGAGCGGAGAGATTAAAAATATGGTTGTTGACCTTGCAATTCTCTCATCCGCAATGGTCCCCAGTCCTAAAACGAAAAAACTTGCCCAGATTTTGGGAATTGGACTTGACCGTGATGGATTCTTTCGGGAAATAGACCCCTGTTCTCATCCCCTTGAGTCGCCAAAGCCAGGGATTTATCTATGTGGATGTGCAACAGGTCCAAAGGATATAACTGATGCAATTGCTGAGGCATCGGGTGCTGCAGTAAAGGCAGGGGTGTCTGTAAAAGAATATGTGGTTGAAGAAAAGAAAGAAGAAATTACTCCAATAGATTTGAGTGGACATCCCCGTATTGGTGTCTTTGTTTGCCATTGTGGAACAAATATTGCTGCAGTTCTTGATATAAAACAACTTGTTGAATATGCCAAGACATTAAAAGATGTAGTATTTGTTGATGATTATCTTTTTGCCTGTGCCGAAAGCGTTCAGAAGAAGATACAAGAAGCGACATTAACCCATAAATTAAATAGGATTGTCGTTGGTGCCTGTACACCCAAGACCCATGAAGGGATATTCCAGGAGACTTTATTAAAGATCGGTTTTAATCCATATCTATTTGATATGGCAAATATCAGAAATCAATGTTCCTGGGTTCATCAGCAGGAACCAGAGGTTGCTACAGAAAAGGCAAAAGAGATAATTAAGATGTCTGTAGAAAGGGTAAAAAGGCTTAAACCATTGAGCCCCAAGACACTGGGTGTAAAAAGGGATGTTCTGATAATCGGTGGCGGAGTGAGCGGAATACAGTGTGCCATTGACCTTGCAGATAGGGGATTTAAGGTTTATCTCTTAGAAAAAGAGAATGAACTCGGGGGCAGGGTTAGAAGACTTGCAAGTGTATATCCTTCATTCAAATCTGGTGCAGAATTGATAAAAGAAAAAATAGATGAATTAAAGAAGAAAGATGTATGTATTTTGACAAGTGCAGAGATCAAAGATATCAATGGATTTATTGGTAATTTTGAGGTTGAATTTAGTTTTGGTGCCAGGATTTGTCCTGCTTCTGAAGACATTTCAAGGATTGCAACCAACAAATTGAATGCCGGCGCAATCGTCCTCGCAATCGGTGCTGACCTTTATAAACCTCTTGATAAATTTGGATATGGACAATATCCAAATGTCTATACGAGTATGGAACTTGAAGAGATGATCGCTAATGATTCTGAAAAATTAAAGGAATTAAAGAGTGTAGCATTTATACAGTGTGTTGGTTCTCGTGCTGAATTCGGTAATACCTGGTGTTCAAGATATTGTTGCCAGTCCGCAATAAAACAGGCAATCCAGTTACGGGAAAGAGGTGTTGATGTCACCATCTTCCATCGCGGAATAAGGGTCTATACAAAAGGGGCAGAATTGATGTATAGAAAGGCAAGGGAACTCGGTGTTTTATTTGTTCCTTATTCAGAACTCGCAAAGGGCGAAATCCCTGAGGTTATAGGGAATGCAAAGGCAGAGAGTGTGGAGATGTTTTATGATGTGATTGGAAAGACGGTCGTGGTTCCTGTTGATGCAGTATTTTTATCTGTTGGAATGGTGCCGAATGGAAATGAAACGATGAAATTATCTGATTTGTTAAAAGTCCCCAGGGGTTCGGATTTATTCTTCTTAGAGAGGCATTCAAAATTTGGACCCGTGGAGACCACGGTTGAAGGGGTATTCCTTGCTGGTTGTTGTATGTTTCCGATGGATATCGGTGATTCAATATCACAGGCATCAGCAGTTGCAGCAAAGGTGTCAGCACTACTTTCCCGCGATGAGATTATCCTTCCACCAATCACATCTGAGGTTGATGAAATATATTGTCGTGGCTGTGGTAAATGCACTGAAGTCTGTGAATTCCATGCGATTTCGCTCGTTGAAAAAGAACCAGGAATCTTTATCGCAAAAGTCAATGAAGCGATGTGTAAGGGTTGTGGAACCTGTGTCCCTGCCTGTCCTACCGGTGCGATTGACTTAAGGCATTTCAAATCTGAACAGATAAAGGCACAAATTGAGGCGCTGTTCAAGTAGTCCAATGGTCTTATTGTCTGATTGTCTTATAGTCAAAAATGAAAGGAAAAAAAATGAAGATAAGAAGGTTTGAAGATTTGAATTGCTGGCAGGAAGCCAGAAAGTTAAGGAAAATGATAAGCGAAGTGACCAGAAAACAATTAGTAAAAAAAGATTATGTATTCTGTGACCAGATAAAGAGAGCAGCACTTTCAGTAATGTCAAATATTGCCGAGGGTTTTGAAACGAATACCGATAAGGAGTTTATAAACTTTTTGAATTATGCAAGACGCTCCTGCGGCGAAATTAGAAACGACCTTTACGCGGCCCTGGATGATGGCTATATTGATGAATCAGAATTCAATAAAATATACGAACAAGCCTGCAAGACAGGAAAAATGATTTCGGGTTTTATCTCTTACTTAAGAAGATCAAACAGGACAAAAAGACTATCAGACGATTAGACTATGAGACTATCAGACAATAAGACTATCAGACAATAAGACTATCAGACGATAAGACTATGGGACTATCAGACTATCAGACTATCAGACTATCAGACTATCAGACTAAATTTGAACCCAAGATCGTTGCCTTCTGCTGTAACTGGTGTTCATATCCAGCTGCAGATGGGGCGGGAGTGGCAAGATTGCAGTATCCACCAAATATCAGAATTGTGCGGGTAATGTGTGGTGGCAGGGTGACACCGGGTATGGTATTGAAGGCTTTTGAACTCGGTGCAGATGGCGTGCTTGTGGCAACCTGCCATTTTGAGGATTGCCATTATATGTTTGGTGCACGTAAGGCTGCAGATGTGCACAAGATTACCGAAAGACTTGTGACAATGCTCGGCATTGAACCTGAGAGATTGAAACTTGATTGGATTTCTTCAGCCGAAACCACAAAGTTTGCCAGGGTGGCTACAGGATTTACAGAAACAATAAGAAAATTAGGACCGAGTCCGGTTATTAAAAAGAATATCAGGGAATCAGAAGATCAGGATATCGGGAAATGAGAAAGAAAGGATATCAGGATATCAGGGTATTAGAATATCAGGTAAATGAGTTAAAGAAATTTTTTGTGAGGGAAGATGGCAAAAGAGCTGATGATAAATGTATACCGGGTTTTGAAAAATTATGGATATGGCAGAAGGCGTATAAACTTATGCAAACAATTCACAAATTCTGTAAAACATTACCAAATGACGAAAGGTTCAAACTTAGAGACCAAATAGAGAGGTCTTCATCATCCGTTTGTGACAATATTGCAGAAGGTTATTCATCTTATTATTATGATGATAAGGTTAAGGGATTGAACACTGCAAGAAAAGAGGTGGGAGAAACTCAAAATCATATTAGAAAACGTACAGGCAAAGGTTATATTACTGCTGAATCTGTCCAGATGTGGATAAATGAATATGAGGAAGTTGTAAGGGGAATAAACGGCTTTATTAAATACATTCGTAATAAAAAAGGAAAGAAATGTTAGAATCTTCCCCTGATCCCCTTGTATTACGGAGCTCCTATGCCTTTATCTGATGTAATCCGCAATTCCCGTGCCCTTCTTTGTCTTGATTGTGGCAAATGCACCGGGATATGTCCGGTTGCAAGATTCAATCGTAGTTATTCACCAAGAAGTTTGCTCAATCGGGCATTGCGTGGTGTAAATAGCGAATTACTAAAAGACAAAAATATCTGGAACTGTCTCACCTGCAAACTCTGTGATGAGCAGTGCCCGGCAGACATAGATTACATAACCCTTACCCAGGCAATAAGGTCTGAGGCAAATAAATTGGGTGAAGAGGCGCTATGCTCACATGGCGGTGCAGCACAATCTCTTATGAGGATTATGTCTTCGCCAAACCTGATTCCAAAAAGAATGGATTGGATTGATAAGAACTTAAAGATAAGTGAGAATGGTGATACACTATATTTTGTTGGTTGCGCACCATTCTTTGATGTTCTATTCAGTGATATTGGTGTTACGCCGACGAATACTGCAAACTCCGCAATAAAGATTTTAAATTTTCTTGGAATAAATCCGGTTTTATTAAGAGATGAAAGGTGTTGTGGCCACGATTTATTGTGGCAGGGTGATTTTGAGAATTTCAAAAAACTTGCTTTATATACTATAGAAGCAATAAAAAAATCAGGAGCAAAAAAAATAGTTTTTTCCTGTCCTGAATGCTATCGGACCTTTAAAATTGATTATTCAAAATATTTTGACTTTAAGATTGAAATGTTCCATATATCTGAAATTGTTGCCCAGGCAATTGGTGAGAAAAAAATAAAATTTAATGGTGTTGAAAGAAATATTACTTTTCAGGACCCCTGCAGGTTGGGCAGGCATCTTAGAATTTATGATGAACCGAGAACTATAATGAATACAATTCCAAAATTGACTCTAAGAGAGATGAGGCATAGTAAGAATCGGGCAATCTGTTGTGGTGTGAGTGCCTGGATGAATTGTTCTAATTATTCAAAACGTCTTCAGATAATGCGTTTAAAGGAGGTGAAAGAAACCGGTGCTGATTTATTGGTGACGGCTTGTTCTAAGTGTGAAATCCATTTCAACTGTGCAATGAAAGAAACACCTGAGGCACAAAGGGCAGAAGATATAAAGATTGAAGTGAAAAATTTGGTAGACCTGATTGCAGAGGCAATAGAAGGATGACAATGTTTTCAAATTCTAAATTCGAAATCCGAAATCCGAAACAAATTCCAAAAATTAAATTCCAAACTGTAGCGCCCGACTTCCCATTTTATTTTGTAGCGCCCGAATTCAGTCGGGCGAGAAACTATTATCGTCCATCTAAAGATGGACGCTACAATGGTAAAAAGATTGTAGATGGACGCTACAATAAAGATGATTGTAGCGCCCGAATTCATTCAGGCGGTGGAATAGGAGATAATGATGAACCTCGATAAAGAAAGAATCATTGTCAATTTCCGCTTTCGTGAAAAATTAAATAAAGTTCCTGGTGGCAAACACCATAATTATTGTTATCAATGCAGTGCCTGTGTTGCATCCTGTCCGGCAGCGAGATTCACAAAAAACTTCAATCCCCGGGTGATTTTACTCAAGACACTCTTGGGAATGGAAGAAGACCTTACTGGTAAGGATTCAGTAATTTGGCTCTGCACCAATTGCTATTCCTGTTATGAAAGGTGTCCCCAGGATGTGAGACCGATAGAAGTGATAATTGCCCTGAAAAATATCTGTGTTGAGAAAGGAACCGCACCCGAGAATTTAACAAAACTTTCGGAAAATATTGGAAAGACCGGGGTGAGTGTTACGATAACTTCTGCAGTAAACCGAATCCGTCAGGAACTCGGCCTCCCTGAGCTCAAAAAAATTCCCATTGATGAACTGAAAGAGATCATTTGAATTTACTCTTTTTAAGAAATTTATGAAATTCTTCAAGCCTTGCCAAAACTTCCTTATCCCTTTTTCTTCCTGCTGTTTTTTTACTTTTTATTATATCTTCAAGTGCTGCTACAGAAAAGATACCTCCAATCAAATTTGCCCTTTTCTTGGCATCCTCAAATGAATCAATACCATCCGGTGCAAAGACCAGGTCTAAATCAAAAGGTCCGCCACGGATTTGTATAAAATCCTTACCCTCTATTATCGCAGTTTCTAAGGTCTTATCAATTTCAAAACCCAATTCCCTTAATGCCCCGACAATCCTCTTACCGTTCTCTTTATCTTTTTGGGGAAATATATCAATATCCTGAGTAGTATCAGGAAAGCCATAAAGTATAGCGCCCGATTTCCCAATGATGAGATATTCAACCCTATGTTTTGCAAAAATCTTTACAAGCCTCTCTGCTACCGGATAAAAAAAACTCTTATTTACCATAGCCCAGCCATCCAGGTAAATTTTTCTGGCACCATCTCCTATATTCTACCATTGAATTAAAGATTCTGTAAGGTGCATCGTCAATTACTGGTTTGTAGGTCTTGATAAATGAATTATTAATCCTTTGCCAGAGCGGTCTTTTTACAGATTCCATAAATTCAATTTCTGTCAACTCATCAGAATGTCCGATAATATATTTCATAATTTCAATTATAATAGGTTTGTTGTAAAAATCAAGATACATCAGGGGCTTTGCCCCCTGAAACCCCAAAAATCCCCATATCCCCTGCCCCTTGACAATTTTCAAAGAGTGATTATAATTTATTATAATCGTAAGGTCACGAAATGGAAAGGGGTGAGGCACCGGCAAAAACAAAAAAATTTTTTTGAGTGTTTGACCCCGGCACTTAAAAAGGTGAAATAAAGAAAGGGTCAAAATAAGACAGGAGGCTAATATGGTTAGGATTATCTATCTATCTATCTATCGGACTTTTGACTGTAGTATTTGCTCAAGGGCCATATACCCTATCCTTTAACCCTTCTCAATTTGAGTTTTCAGTTGAGAATGGGTTTGATAGGGTGAATCAAACCCTGAACAAATGGGTAATGAGTAATAAGCCACTAATCACTGGCGCGGTCCTTGACTGTCACACCATTAGAGTTCCGGAAGGAACGAAAACCTGGGTAGTTGGTGAAAAAGGACAAATTGTTTATAAAGACGAATCAGGAAACTGGCACATTCAAAATAGTGGCACTGATGCTGACCTCCAGGATGTCTTTTTCATTGATGAAAACATTGGCTGGGCGGTAGGTGGTGCAGTGGGTTTACCCGTAGTTATTATTCTGCACACAACTAATGGTGGGAATAACTGGTTACCACAATCAAGCGGTGTGCCAGGACTTGGTGTCTCGTGTATCTTTACTGATATTAACAATGGTTGGGTATCTGTTCAGTGGTATGTTGCCAGAAATCGTCAGCAGTATCAAGGTTATGTGCTGAAAACAACAGATGGTGGTGCTCATTGGACACCAATACCAATACCTTATCATACACAACCAGAATATTCAACGCAACCATGCCTCCACGGTCTTTTTTTTCTTAACTCACAAGTAGGTTGGTTAACAGGGTGTGAACTAAATCCGGCGCAGCCACCACCACAAAACGCAGTGCTATTCAAGACCACAGACGGCGGTATTACATGGTTGGATTACACCGGAAGACTACCACCCGAGATACAAATAGAAGAGGGCACAACGGGAATTCATTTCATTGATGCAATGAAAGGTTTTTTGGGGTCCAGAAGTAATGATTTCGCAGGTCACCTGGTGGTGACAACAGATGGGGGAGAAAGTTGGTTTACCCATAGTAATATGGGGAATCCCCTTCAGATTGAATTTGTCAGTGCTAATGAAGGATTTATGTTGCTGTGGACTACAGAATACTCCTCTAGTATTACAAAAATACTCCACACGACCGACGGTGGCAATACCTGGCTTGACGACCAATTCATTCCACTATATATACATTTTGCTTTTGGCATGGATTTTTCTGACAACCAGAATGGCTACTTCGTTGGCGCAGTAGGCCTCATCGGACAAACCGCCGGCAATGGAATCTGGAATATTCAGAATTTGGCTCCACGGTTGACCTCTCTGAATTTCATTGATGTCCACTTGGGATGGACGGTAGGGGATAATGGGACAATACTACATACTACAAACAGTGGGGGAAATTGGGGATCCCAATGGTGTGGTGATAGATATTGCACTAACCTTTACGATGTTGATTTTGTTTCTGTCTCAGTGGGTTGGGCATCCGGGAGGAGTCTTCCAAATAGTAGATTTTGCGCGAAAACCATCAATGGAGGTGAGGAATGGATACCCTATTATACGATTTTTCCAATTGAACAAATTGATTTTGTAAATGAAAATACTGGCTGGGGATGTGGTGGTAATGGGATCTACTTTTCAAGCGATGGCGGAATCAATTGGGTTCCTCAATTAAATGTTCCGGGTGAGACTTTTCGGGATATTTCATTTCCCCTAATAAACGAAGGTTGGGCTGTCAGCTTGCAGGGTGTTTGGCATACAACTGATGGATTGAATTGGTATAGGCAATTCGATCAGACAGGTCTTTGGGCTATAGACTTTGTAGATAATCATTGCGGTTGGGCATCAGGGATTGGCGGGAAAATTTTTGCAACCACTGATGGTGGTGCGTCTTGGGTTCCACAAACTTCTGGGACGACTTTGCCATTCTCAGATATAGATTTTTATGATGAAGTCAATGGCAGTGCTGTTGCGTATGGAAACGCACTCAAGAAAAGCATAGTATTCCAAACTCGGGATGGTGGCGAAACCTGGTATAATTCATTAGAAATTCCAAGTTCATCCTCATCTAAAGCGGTTTATTTTTTGAATTCTCGAGATGTTTGGTTGTCTGAAAGCGAAGCTCGTATTTTTCGGTATCATTCTGAATTTGAAGGGACTGGAACACATCTTTCAACCGCATATCAATCACCCAAAGAAATACATCACCCAAATAGCCAAAAGATGTGGTCTGTTTACCAAACCGGAAAACGCATTTTTGCATCGCAGTTTGATATTGTAACCTGGTATCCCCGTATGCAAATTGGTAGAGGTGAGTTTCCTTGCATGACTCTTGATGCCAATAACAATCCCTGCGTCATCTATCAGCGAAATGTCGTAATATCGCCATTCCAAAAGGGTGGCGAATTATGGTTCTCCCGTTTTGATGGCACAAACTGGACCGAGCCCTATTGCCTTAAGTCATTCGTTGGCACCTTCGGTTTAGATGTGAATCTGCCCGCATTCATAATTGACCCTGGAACAAATATCGGCTATGTGGTATTTGAAGAAAGGGACCGCTGGCTAAATGGCCCGGTCTCAACGCTCTATCTTGGTGAATTCCCTATTGATAATCCAGCAGCATTTACTTATGAAGAGTTAGAATCCGCCTGGTCACCAGTGCGCTGCGAATTCCCTTCAATCAGTCAGGGTGGCAATTATCTCTATATCGCATTCCAGAGAGAGCACAAAATCTATAGGATAAAATGGGATAAAATAAATCACCAGATTGTAAATAGAATTCAGGTCTCTGAAGATGGCAGATTCTCACACCATCCTTTTGTAGATGTTCAGGCGAATGGGTTGATGATAAACTATGTGTGGGAAGATTCAACGGCGGATAATATTGAAATCTATCGTTGGTATGAGCCTAATTCACCTTCCCAGCCTATGAATGTTTCCAATACCCCTGGCAAGTCCCAATGGCCACAAATCTGTAAAGGCACGACCTGGATTACCTGGAGCGAATATATTTGGCCACCAACTGATAACAACTGGGAAATCTGTTATAAGGATATGGAATACGAAGGCTACCAGATTCTTTCCCAGACCCTTGAGATGTCAAAATACTCACACGGCGCTGTGACACGCTCTCCATATTGGCCACCTCCGTATGAGCCAAAACTCACTGCAATCTGGACCGAAGGGAATCAATCGCCTTATGAAATAAGAACAAAAACAGTTACTATTCCAACACCGGCCTATTTCTATGTTGATGCAGGTAAAGAAGAACCAGCTCCCTGGACAGTGCAAAGAGAAGGCTATATCCAGTTTGGTCCTGAACCAGAAAAGACGATTGACTACCATTCTCAAAAGT
>JBNAVN010000043.1:17807-21368 GCA_049700315.1 bacterium | reverse complement strand
AATCCTTTCACCCCAATCCCGTAGGAGCGGTTTCCTAACCGCGATAATAATCCTTGAAAGATCGTTCGTCTCCAAGAAATTAATGCAAACCTAAAGGTTTGCCCTACATTAATTTTTTTTCGTGCTTGTTTATAGTTTAAAGGTTTGGGTTTGGAAACGAGATTTGGTTTTGGCTATAGTTTTGGAAAATTTGTTTTAATGCAAGGCTAAAGCCTTGCCCTACATTACTACAAATCCGCAATCCGAAATCCGCAATCCGAAATCCGCAATAACGATCCCCCATCTATTGCGGATTCATATTTTGCATCCAATGAATTAGGGAACTATTGGTTAGGAAAATGTATCCTATCCTTCTCAATCTTTTCTAAAGATCTTTCTGAAACTTCGGTGGGATAATTCCCGGTAAAACAGGCAGTACAAAAACCTGTATCACCCATTCCCACACCCTTTATCAATCCCTCAACTGATTGGTATATTAGTGCGTCTGCGCCGATAGATTTCTTTATCTCATCAATTGATTTATTTCTGGCGATGAATTCACCCCTTGTCTGCATATCTATACCATAAACACAGGGGTATTTCAGTGGTGGAGAGTATGCACCATAATAAACCTCTTTAGCACCTGTCTTGCGAATCAGTTCAATTATCTCTTTTGATGTGTTGCCACGAACGATTGAATCATCTATGAGCAGAACCTTTTTATTCTTTATTTCTGATTTTATCACATTCAATTTCATTCTCACTGCCTCAATCCTCTTATCCTGTGCAGGCATAATAAATGTCCTGTGGATATAACGATTCTTTATTAAACCTTCTCTGTGTTTCACACCCAAAACCTCTGCCACCATCTGGGCAGAACCCCTTGCGGTATCCGGGACAGGAACTACAACATCAGGTTTTATGTTGAATTTGAGGCATTCTTTTCCAAGTTCTTCACCAAGTCTTAATCTTGCCTCATAGACACCAATACCATCAATCACTGAATCCGGTCTTGCAAAATATACATATTCAAATATACAGGTTGCTTTTTTACCTTCACATATCTGTCTTGAAAATAAATTTTTCTTTCTATCAATAAATATCGCTTCGCCGGGTGATACATCTTTAAATTCTGAATAGCCAAGCATATCAATTGCAACACTTTCTGAGGCAAATACATAGCCCGCACCATCCTTTGAATAAACAAGGGGTTTTATTCCGTTTCTGTCTCTGAAAGCAAGCAATCCCTTATTTGCGATGATACAGACAACTGCAAAACTACCGATTAACTTATCATAAACAATTTTAAGTGCATTGAATAACAATTCTGGACCAAATTCTTTCAAATCCATCTTTGATAGTTCTATTGATAAAATATTCAATATGACCTCTGCATCACAATTTGAATTCAAATATCTGAGTTCCTTTTCAATAATCTCTCTTTTCAAATCATAAAAATTCACAAGATTCCCATTATGCGCAAGTGCAATACCATATGGTATTGTGAGAATAAATGGTTGGGCATCTTCAATCCCACCAGGTCCTACTGTGGGATAACGCACATGTCCGATACCAATGTTTCCAGTTAGCCGGGCAATGTTTTTGGAATTAAAAACATTTGTGACAAGTCCCTGCCCTTTCTTTAAATGGAAGGTTTGCTCGTATGTTACAGCACCTGCAGAATCCTGTCCACGGTGTTGCAGTGCGATCAATCCAGGATAAATATATTCAATTGCCCTGTCTTTACCGATTATACCGATTATGCCACACATATCACTCCCATTCTATTGTTGCAGGTGGTTTTGATGTAATATCATAAACAACACGATTAACACCTTTAACTTCATTTGTAATTCTTTTTGAAACCCGCCTCAAAAAATCATCAGGTAGTTTGACCCAATCTGCAGTCATACCATCGTCACTATAAACTGCCCTTATTGCACAGACGCTTTCATAAGTCCTTTTATCACCCATTACACCGACACTTTCTAAGGGTAAAAGAACAGTAAATATCTGCCAGATATCTTTATAGTATCTCAATTTTCTTGCCTCTTCCTGTAAAATTTTATCAGTTTGCCTTAAAATTTCAAGCCTCTGTTCGGTAACAGGACCCAATATCCGCACCGCGAGTCCAGGACCAGGAAAAGGTTTTCTCTCTATAAATGTCTTCGCCATCTTCAATCTTTTTGCAATCTCACGGACTTCATCTTTGAATAACATTCTTAATGGTTCAATGATCTTCAAATCCATCTTCTCGGGCAGACCACCAACATTATGATGGCTTTTTATGACTGCCGATGGTCCAATCCCTTTCCCTGATTCAATCACATCAGGATAGAGCGTTCCCTGTATCAGAAATTCTATATCTTTGATCTTCTTTGCCTCATTCTCAAAGACCCTGATGAATTCATGCCCGATTATCCTTCTCTTTTCTTCAGGGTCTTTCACCCCCTTTAGTTTTGTAAGGAATCGCGTGCGTGCATCAGCCACGATTAGATTAACCCTGTTCTTCAGATTTCTCATAACCTCATTTCTTTCATTGTATCTCAAAAGTCCATTATCAACGAATATCCCGATCATATTCTTACCAAGTGCCTTTGAACCAAGAATACCGGCGACTGTAGAATCTATCCCACCGCTTATCGCACAGAGTGCCTTTTTATCACCAACCATTTCTCTTATTTCTTTTATCTTTTCTGATATAAATTTACCCATTGACCAGGACCTTTTTGCCCTGCATATTTTGAAAAGAAAATTATTTATTATCTTTGTGCCAAATTCTGTATGTCTCACCTCTGGGTGGAATTGAACTCCATAGAAGTCTTTTAACTGGAAACCTGCAATTGGTGTGGTATCAGTAGAGGCAATTATCTTTGCACCCTTAGGGAGATTAATCACTGAATCTCCATGACTCATCCAGACCCTAAATCTATCTGGCAAGCCATAAAACAAAGGATTATTTTTTACCCTGATCTCAGCAGGTCCATATTCGCGACATTTTGTATGCTGGACCTTACCACCGAATAACTGGGCTAAAAGTTGCATACCATAACATATTCCTAATACCGGTACATCGTATCCAAAGAAATGTTGAAAATTTTTTATATTCGTTTCATAAACACTCCCCGGACCACCGGAAAGGATCACGCCTTCAAGATTCTCTATTTTCAGTCTATCTATGAAACAACTGAATATCTCAGAATATACCCCGCATTCACGAACCCTGCGTGCGATTAACTGGGTATATTGGGAACCAAAATCAACGACCGCTATCATAAATAAGTATAATTATATTTTCAAAAAAATCAAGAAACGGATAATCGTTATACGGTTTCACTACCCGTTTTGTCTTTATAAAGAGTAACCCAGTAGTCAGTAAAATCCCTTATTTCGTTAGTGGTTGTACGGAAATCCCTATCAAGCAAGGGTTATAAGGGGTGATAAAGGGTGATAAGGAGAAATCAAGGGAAAAAACCTTCTTCACCCCTTTTCACCCCTCTTTTCCCTTTTTTACCCTTTTATAAAAATCGTCTGACGTTCTACGGTTGCGAAATGCGTTTCGTCATACGGTTTCGTTAATCG
>JBNAVN010000043.1:0-17707 GCA_049700315.1 bacterium | reverse complement strand
ACGGTTGCGAAATGCGTTTCGTCATACGGTTTCGTTAATCGGCGAGATCCAAAAAATGAACGGAGTTTGTCGGATAAATCCGACCACTACAATTCCTCAAACGAGAGTCAAAAAAACCACCATCCTTGCCCATAAACCAATAACCGTCTTCTAATATATCTCCAGATACTTATCAATCTCCCATTTTGATACCTGGATTGCGTATTCATTCCATTCCCGCACCTTGATCTCGTAGTATTTTTCAAATAGAACCTCACCAAATACACTCTTCACAAGATTGCTACTATGGTAATATTGCAATGCCTCCCATAAAGACCTTGGAAGGACATCAATCCCCTTAGTTTGCAAATCAATACTCTCAAGATGATACACATCTTCTTCAACTGGTTTTGGTGGCTTCAATCTTCTCTTTACACCATCCATCCCGGATTCCAGGATCACACTGAATGCAAGGTATGGGTTTGTGCAGGGGTCAACAGAACGGAGTTCAAGACGCGTGCTGTTGAGCCTGTTTTTCGTAATCTGTGGAACACGGACTAATGCTGAGCGATTCATCCTGCCCCAGCAGATATATACCGGTGCCTCAAAACCAGAGACAAGTCTTTTGTATGAATTCACAATCGGTGATATTATCGCTGAAATCTCTTTGATATGGGTGAGTAATCCCGCAAGGTAATGGTATGCAATCCCTGATAATCCATATTTATCATTTGTATCTGCGAATATATTCTTCCCATTTTTGAATATGCTCTGGTGTGTATGCATTCCACAACCTGCCATACCGAATATTGGTTTGGGCATAAATGTAGCATAGAGATTATGTTCTTCTGCAATCCTCTTTATAACCATCTTTGCAGTCAAGATATTGTCCGCAATTTGCAATGCATCAGTATATCTTAAATCAATCTCGTGCTGGCTCTTTCCTACTTCGTGGTGTCCTGCCTCTACCACAATCCCGAATTCAGCAAGTTTATCGCACATCTCTTTGCGCACCCTTAATGCAAGGTCACCACCAAGGTCAAAATATCCAACCTGGTCGTGTAAAAGAGGTGTTATCTTTGCACCATCGCGCTGGAATAGATAGAATTCAAGTTCAGTGCCAACATTGAATTGCATACCACTCTTTTTAAGTTCACCCAGTACCTTTTTCAATAACCCGCGTGGGTCAACCGGTGAAGACTTGTGGTCAGGACCATAAACATCGCATATAAACCTTGCAGTCTTCTCCGCATTCCAGGGAATTATCCTGAATGTATCAAGGTCAGGCCTCAAGAACATATCGCTTTCACATATTCTGCCAAATCCTTCTACTGAAGAACCATCAAACCATATCCCGTCACTCAGTGCCTTATCAAGTTCATAGATTGTAATCGTCACATTCTTTATTGAACCCAAGATATCGGAAAACCAGAGGTCAATGAACCTTATACCATTCTTTCTTATCTCTTTAAATATTTCTTTTTTTGTCATTTCTTCCTCTTCTTTACTCCAACATATTCAGCAATTGCCTTTGCCTGGGTGAATAACAATAGATAATCAGGCCCGCCTGCCTTTGAATCTGTTCCTGACATATTAAATCCACCAAATGGATGAACACCAACAAGCGCACCGGTGCACTTCCGATTGATATAGAGATTACCCACAAAGAATTCTTTTTTTGCCTTCTCAATCTTCTTGCGGTTTTTTGTATATACTGCACCGGTAAGACCATATTCAGAATCATTTGCAAGTTCTATTGCATGGTCAAAATTCCTTGCCCTTATCACAGCAAGAACCGGTCCAAATATCTCTTCCTGGAATATCCTTGCCTTTGGACTATCAATCTCAATAACCGTAGGTCTTATAAACCAACCCTCATTACCTGCTGGCTCACCGCCACATACAAGCCTGCCTTCGGATTTTCCAATTTTTATGTACTCCATTATTGAATTATAGGCGCTCTGACTTATAACAGGACCCATATAATTTTCAAAGTATTTTACCGGTCCAACTTTTATCGCCTCAACCCTGGGAATAAACTTCTCCATAAATTTTTCATAGATCCTGTCATCAAGTATCAATCTTGAGCAGGCAGAACATTTCTGCCCCTGATAGCCAAATGCTGATGCGAGAACTCCTGTTACTGCGCTATCAATATCTGCTTCAGCATCTACAACAATGGCATCCTTACCACCCATTTCAGCGACTACCCTTTTAATCCATATCTGTCCGGGCTGGGTCTTTGCTGCCTGTTCAACTATACGCAAGCCTACTTCTTTTGAACCGGTGAAGGCAATAAACCTTGTCTTTGGATGGCGCACGAGATAATCACCAGCAAGTGCACCAGGGCCACTCATAAAATTGACAACACCCGCAGGGACTCTTGCCTCTTCAACAATTTCCATAAATTTGTGGGCAATACAAGGGGTATCACTTGATGGTTTAAGAATTACGGTGTTACCGCTGACAAATGCTGCGGTCGTCATTCCGGTCAAGATTGCCATAGGAAAATTCCAGGGTGGAATGACAATACCCACACCAAGTGGGATATAAACCTGCTCATCCTTTTCACCTGGATATTGAAGTAGTTTCGGACCCTTATCATACCTCAATGCCTCCCTGCCATAATACTCACAGAAATCAATCGCCTCAGCAAGGTCTGCATCTGCCTCAATCCAGTTCTTTCCAGCCTCAAATACAAGCCAGGCATCAAGCTCAAGGCGCCTCTTGCGCATAATATCTGCCATTTTAAATAAATAATTTGCCCTTACCTTTGCTGGTGTATATTGCCAGGATTTGAATGTTTCAAGTGCAGCATCCATTGCCTGCTCAGCAATCTTTTCATCTGCCTTTTGAAAAACACCAACTACCTGGTCTTTCTTTGAAGGATTATATGAAATCAATTTATTTTCAGTCCTTATCCTTTCACCACCTATTATTAAATCATACTCCCTGCCAAATTGTGCCTCTACCTCGGCAAGGGTCTTTTCCATCTTCTTTTTGTTTTCAGGTACTGTAAAATCCGTATATTTCTCATTTCTAAAAGGTTTCATAGCATTAACCTCCTTATCCTCAATTATAGCAAAAAAACTCCAAAAGTCAAGAAAACCTAATTTCTGTTTTTCTTTAAATCAGCCATTGCAGATTTGATGGTCATCAATGTTCAGTTGCGTATTCATGCTGTGCAATCAAACCATATATCTCTGCTTTATCTCTCACATATCCCTTGATTATCTGTAATAAATGATTATAATTACATAAAGGAGTAGAACAATGGAAGAAGAAAAAAGACAACCAATTAGCGTTGAAATAAGTCCCGAATACTCTGAAGGGGTATATTCAAATATAGTTTTGATCGCCCATTCGCCATCAGAATTCATACTTGATTTTGCACGTATGCTCCCGGGATTGCAGAAAGCAAAAGTATTCTCAAGGATAATAATGACTCCACAGAACGCCCATTTGTTGAAAGATGCATTAGAAGAAAACTTGAAGAAGTATGAAGAAAGATTTGGGAAGATTAAGATCTTTGGTAAAGAAGAAAAAGAAATCGGTTTTAAATAAAGTCATACATTTCTTTGCCCGATCTTCGTATGATGCTTATCTTGTTGGTGGCTTCGTCAGAGACACTATCTTAGGGAAAAAAACAAATGACATTGATATATCTGTGCAAGGAGATGCAATGAAAGCAGGTTACTCGCTTAACAGAATACTTAAAGGCAAAATAAAAACACACAAAGAGTTCAGGACAATCTCCATTTTCAAAGACAATATAAGAATTGACCTGGCAACTGCACGGAAGGAAGTTTATCCATTTCCTGGTGCCCTGCCCAAAATCGCCAAATCAAACATCTATGAAGACCTCAGGCGCAGAGATTTTTCAATAAATGCAATTGCTGTGGGTATATCAAAGAATAATTTCGGTGATGTTTTTGATCCGTTTGATGGCATTGGCGATATCAACCGCGGATTAATCAGGATTCTGCACAAAAGAAGCTTCATAGATGATCCAACGCGGATATTCCGTGCCCTGCGGTACAAAAACCGATTCAATTTTGAATTGGACCCCATTACTAAAAGGTTCTTGAAAGACGCCCTGTCAAAAACAATGATTGAAAAAATTTCAAAACAGCGAGTAATGAATGAATTGAAACTAATTTTTACTGAAGAAAACTATTTAGATATTCTATATGACCTGCAAAGGTATGGTATATTCAAATTCAATAAGAAAGGTCTAAAAAATATTGGAGTAATGGGAAATTTAAGATATTACTACTTCCTTTGTTTGATTGATGCAGAAAATTTTCCATTAAGCAATCAGGAAAAGAAGATTATCAATGATTTGAGAAAACTGAATATTACAGCAAAGATCGTAAGAGAAGCAAAAGACAATAGCACACTTTTCTATGCACTTAAAGAAATAGACAAAGAAGTTATAAACAGAATGTGCCAAATTTATCCTGATTTGAATCAAAAGATCCAGCGGTATTATTCCTTAAAAAAGATTAAACCATTGCTTAATGGAAAAGACCTTAAGAAAATCAAAATAGAACCTGGACCTCAATTTAGAGAAATCCTCACAAGAATATACAAATTGCAACTAAATGGTAAAATAAAAAACAAGAAACTGGCACTCACCTTTCTGAAAAATGGATAACCGTCTTCTTCAACTATTACTATCTTTACCGCCACTTATGCTGGCATTGACTGTGCACGAATATTTTCATGCCTATGTTGCATACCGCATGGGTGACCCAACCGCAAAATTTGCTGGAAGACTAACATTCAACCCTCTGAAACATATTGATATTTTGGGACTCATTGTCTTTCTTATTTTTAGATTTGGCTGGGCAAAACCAGTTCCTGTAAATCCGTACAATTTTCACAACTACAAGAAGGGAATGATATACACATCAATTGCCGGACCATTATCAAATTTGTTTTTGGCGTTGGTATTCGGGATAATTCTCAGAGCCCTTAATTTCACATTTATGGTTAATACCCTTATGCCACTATGGCTGATGTTACAGTTAGGATTGATTTACAATCTCATTCTATGTGCTTTTAATCTCATTCCTGTTCCACCCCTTGATGGTTCAAAGGTTCTATTTCATTTCCTGCCATCAAAATTTGATAGGTTTAGAGTTTATCTTGAACATTACGGCTTTTATATTCTGATTGGATCAATTATTTTAGATAATCTTGGTATTCCAGTCCTGTGGGGTTGGATTGGACCATTTGTCAACTTCTTTGTTCGGTTGTTTAGCGGAACACATGGATTATATTTTTGAAAAAAGGAGGTTAGGATGAAAAAGATATTGAAAATACTTGGTTTGATCGTAGGTATAATAGTAATTGTTCTAATTGTAGGTTATATAGCGATAAGTTCATTTCTTACGCCCAGCTATCTGAAATCATTAGTAGAAAGAATAGCATCAGAAGCAATTAACTATCCTGTGGAGATTGGAAGTGTATCATTGAAACTTGGCTTCAAAATTTCAATTGGCATTGACCATTTGTCGCTTCCCAATCCACCGCAATTCAGTACCGGCAAGGTCGTAGACATTGACAAAATTAGGCTTAACCTCAGACTTTTTCCCTTGTTAAGAAGGCAGATTGAAATTAGCAGTATAACTATTGATGGAGTAAATGTTAAGATTGAAAGGAATAAGAACAATCAATATAATCTTGTGATACCAGAAGCGCAAAAGAAGCAAGGCACAGGCTGGCGTTTTGAACTTCAAGAATTAAGCATTTCGCATGGCAATATCTCCTATGTTGATGCTATCTCACAGATGGAATTACAGATAAAAGATCTGAAGGAAACAATCAAATTTAAAGACAAGGTGATCATCCTCAGTGGCAGTCAAACACTTTATGTTTTAAAAACCAGGATATTTCCTGAACTCATTGTGAAAATAAACAACAATGTGGAATATGATACAACCACAAAAAATATTAGTATCAACGAATTGAAAGCAACCTATGATCCGATTGAACTGAAAATCTCGGGCACTCTGGAAAAATCAGAACTACTAAATCTGAATGCGGATTTGAGAATCTATGACCTTGCTAAGACAGTTCCATTGCTACCAAAAGAATATAGACCCGAACGCTTGGGCGGCTCAATCAAAATTGATGTTACTGCACTGGGTTCAACAAAGGAACCCAGGTTAAATGGGAAATGTGAATTAACAAACATTGTGATAAGACCTGCAGGTATGAATCGTGATATTGAAAAAATCAATGGCAGTTTTGCCTTTGATATGAACTCTATAAAGAACATCATTGTCCAGGGAATCTTAGGAACATCTCGTTTTGACATCAGCGGGTCAATAAATAACCTGAAAAACCCTATTTTTGATATCGTGTTTAAATTTGCCTGCAACCTGAAGGATATTGAAACCATTTCAAACCAGACTCAGGGAATGAAATTAGATGGATTCGCAAATCTTAACATGGCAGTCAAAGGTAATGCAAATAACCTGAACTATTATGGTGATTACACAATATCTGAGGCAACCATTGATGGTATTGGACTTGCCCGACCAATTTCAAATTTCAAAGCCAAAGGGTCTATTCAGAATGATGGGGCAAAAATCACCGAATGCACAGGTCATATTGGCAGATCAGATTTTTCCTTTAGTGGTTATGTATCCAATTTCAAAAAACCGGTAATTCAGATAAACAACAACTCAAATCTTATTGATCTGGATGAACTCCTTCCAAAAACAAAAACTGAAAAGAAAACTGAACAGAAGGGTGTTCCTTTATATATCAATGGCAAAATCCGAATAAACAAACTGACCGGAATGGATATGGAATTCAAAAACATCAATACAAACTTCACCGTTGAGAATGGAATCGTTGATTTAAAAAACTGCAGTGCAGAAACATTTGATGGCAAAGTCCAATTAGATTTTTATTACAATAGCAATAGTCCTGAGCCATACAGAATCCATACCCGTATGGAAAATATGGCAACTGATAAAATCCTGAAAAGATTTCTTAAATTTAATAATCTGCAGGGCAGATTGTCCGGTGTGAACAATTTTCAGGGTAAAGGCTTCACACAAAAGGAAGTGATTGCCAATCTTACTGCTTCGGGTAATTTGAAACTCGTCAATGGTGTTTTTACAAATTTTGAGTTCCTCAATAAATTGTTCAAATGGCTTGGATATGAAGATATAAAATCCCTTCCCCTGAATGACCTTGTGTGTTCATTTAAGATTGTCAATGGTAAAACAGACATTGAAGACTGGTCAATGTCAACAAAAGTTGGCAATTTTCTAACAAATGGCACGATAAGACTTGACGGTGCAATTGACCTGAATATCACATTGACTTTGAACAAAAGAGAATCAGATTTACTCAAAAAATATCATGGTGATTGGATATTATACTTTGACCAGAACGGTAAGGCGACCCTTGATATAATAGCAACGGGCAAACTTCTATCTCCCCAATTTAAGCTCAACACAAATAAAATCAAAGAACGAATCAAAGGTAAGATTAAAGATGAATATGACAAAAAGAAAAAAGAACTTGAGAAAAAACTAAAGGATTTGTTTAAATAGCAATGCCTGAACTTCCTGAAGTTGAAACGATAAAGAGGGAATTAAAACCCTTGATAATAAACAGGAGAATAATCGGTTGCGAGGTCTTACGCAAGGATATCATTGGCTACCCTGCATTAAATGAATTTCCTCAATTATTAATTGGGGAAACAATCCTTGATATTCAGCGCCGGGCAAAATACCTGATTTTTGTTTTAAGTAATGATAAGAGATTGTTATTCCACTTGCGTCTTTCAGGCGCCATAATCGTAAAAAACTGCAATGCAGAAAATAATAGATTTACCAGATTGGTCATCAGATTGGATAATTGCCAGATAAATTTTGATGAACCGCGAGCACTCGGAAGGGTATATTGTCTCAAGAATAACGAGCAACCAGGAGTGTTAAAAGGATTTTTCAAACTCAGTTATGAACCGATTTCTCCGGAATACGACTTCTTGTATTTTAAGAACAAAATTGCAGGGCGTCACGCAATGATAAAATCACTTCTTCTGGACCAACGATTATGCGCCGGTGTTGGAAACATCTATTCTGATGAAGCGTTATTTCACGCCGGTATCAGACCCACAAGGAAAGCAAACTCCCTGAAAACTGAAGAACTGTTCAGCCTCCTTATTGCCCTGAAAAAGGTGCTGAGAACAGGAATTGATGAATTCGGAACAACGGTTTCCGATTACAAAAGAACTGATGGGAAATCAGGGAACTTTCAGAAATTTCTCTTTGTATATGACAGAGAAGGAAAAACCTGCAAAATCTGCGGAAGGACAATTGCCTTGGTCAAAATTGGAAATCGCTCAACAAGATATTGCCCGGGGTGTCAGAAATAGAACGACGCGATACCTGATACTGAAAGGTAGATACAGAACTTTCGGATTGTCAGTATTTTAGTTGTTTATTGACATAAGGAAAAATCTAAGTATATTTGATTTATGGATGATTTTTCCAAAAGATATGATCCGCACGGAATAGAAGATAGAATATACGAATTCTGGCTCAAAGAAAAACTGTTCACCCCTGGTTCAGACATCAGGAAAAAGACCTATACGATAGTCATACCACCACCGAATGTTACAGGAAGACTCACTCTCGGGCACATATTGAACAATACAATACAGGATATTTTGATAAGATACAATAAAATGAACGGGTTTGAGACTCTGTGGATTCCTGGAATGGATCATGCAGGTATTGCAACACAGGTAAAGGTAGAAGAAGAAAGATTGTTACCAAAAGGAATTAGAAAAGAAGACCTCGGAAGGGAAAAATTTCTTGAGCAGGTCTGGAAATGGAAAGAAGAGTATGCAGATGTAATCAGAACGCAATTAAGAAAAATGGGTTGTGCCCTTGATTGGACAAGAGAAAGATTTACGCTTTCAGAAGATTATTCAAAAAAAGTGATCAGGGTATTTGTTGATCTTTACAATAAGGATTTAATATATCGCGGAGAAAAAATAATTAACTGGTGTCCAAGATGTCTCACTGCATTATCTGATGAACAGGTTGAAACTGAAAATAAATCAGGTAAATTGTATTATATAAAATATCCAATGAAAAACTCTCAAAATTTTGTTGTCGTTGCTACAACCAGACCTGAAACAATGCTTGGCGATACCGGTATCTGCGTAAATCCAAAGGATGAACGATACCAACAACTCATCGGTAAGAAAGTTATACTACCGATTATGAATAGAGAAATACCCATCATTGCAGATGATTATGTTGATCCTGAATTTGGAACCGGCGCCCTGAAGGTTACGCCTGCCCATGATCCATTTGATTTTGAACTCTCAAAAAAACACAATCTGCAGATTATCAATATTATGAATCCTGACGGAACACTAAATGAGCACGCAGGCGAATATGCCACGATGGAAAGATTTGAAGCAAGAAAAAGAATCATTGAACATTTGAAATCCCTTAAACTTCTTGAGAAGAGCGAAAATTATACGGTCCCAATGGGCATTTGTGAACGGTGTGAGACACCTATAGAACCAAGACTCTCAAAGCAATGGTTTGTTAAAATGAAACCCCTTGCCGGTCCAGCGCTTGAAGTGGTAAAAAATGGCACGATAAAGATATATCCAAAACGCTGGATAAATCTCTATAATCACTGGTTAGAGAATGTCAAAGACTGGTGTATTTCAAGGCAGTTGTGGTGGGGACATAGAATTCCAATCTACTACTGCAGAAAATGCTATGACGCAGAAAGGATACAAGAAAATAGTAATAAAGAGAAGGCAAAAGGTATTATTGTTACACACATAAAACCGGAAAAATGCCCGCATTGTGGTTCAACTGAAATATATCAGGATGAAGATGTACTTGACACATGGTTCTCCTCCTGGCTCTGGCCATTTGCCACCCTGGGCTGGCCTGAGGAGACTGATGATTTCAGACATTTTTATCCTACCCAGACCCTTGCCACAGGCTGGGATATCATCTACTTGTGGGTGGCACGGATGATTATGGCAGGATTGGAATTTACCAATAACATCCCTTTCAGCAATGTCGTGTTTCATCCAATGATAAGAGACGAAAAGGGTCGCAAGATGTCAAAAAGCCTGGGTAATTCACCTGAACCAATGGAGTTAATAGAAAAGTACGGGGCTGATGCACTACGTCTTGGACTTATGCTCATTACTCCTGCTGAACAGGATGTATTGTATAATGAAAAATCTATTGATGTCGGCAGAAAATTCTGCAATAAACTCTGGAATGCGGCAAGGCTCATCCTGACAAGCTTCCCAGATATCTCTGAAGACCTGACTGATGAACTTTCAGATTTTGACAGATGGATACTGAACGAATTCAATCAATTATTAAAAGATGCACATTATTATTTCAGCAATTTTGAGTTTAACTCATTGAGTAGAAGAGTATACGACTTTGTCTGGCATAAATTCTGCGATTGGTACCTGGAAATAATCAAGATCCCACCATATAATCAAAGGAATATTAGTAAATATCTATTAAGAGAGATTTTGAAGATACTACATCCATTTATTCCCTTCGTCACTGAAGAGATTTACCAAAGGTTTTCAAAAAAGAGAAAGAGTATTTTGCTTGAAGATTATCCGACAATTTGTGATATAAAGGAATCAACCGCGATGGTGAATGAGTTGATAGATTTAGTAACAGAGATCAGGAACATTCGTGGTCTGTTTTCGCTTCCCCACAATGAGACTACCACGATAGTAATCTCCACAGATGAAGAAAGAAAAAATCTTATTGAAAAGAATACATCGGTACTACAAAAACTGGCAAAATTGGACTCAGTCGTGTTTGGCAATAAGCCCAAGACGTCGGTCGCGACGATTATACTCCCAAGAATCATTGGCTATTTGATTTTGAAGGGTGTAGATGTTAACAAAGAGAAGGAAAGACTTGAAAGTGAAATTCAGTTTTTGACCCGAAGAATTGATGAATTGAAAAATCGTCTTAATAATCCCAGATACTTCAATCAGGTAGATGCAAGTGTCAAACAAAAGGAAGAAAAAAGACTTGAGGAATCTTTGGTCAAGATAGAATACATAAAACATGCAATGGAGAATTTATGAAATATCTTTCATCGGTGATCATCATTCTTTTGGTCTTGGGTGGATATTATTTTTACCGTAGTCAATATCTACCCCTGAAGCACAGCACAGACAAACTAAAAGAAGAAATAAAGATGTGGGAAGAAACAATAAAGAATGAAAAGGGAATACGCGGCGATTTTGAAAGACTACCAGCGGATAAATTCTTCAAGGATGACAAGCTCACGCCTTATGGTGAGGTTGAAATAGTGCGGAGGTTTGACCGCCATTACAAAGGGATTGAAATATATATCTCGGCACCAAATGCGTTGAAGAGAATGACAGACCTACTGAAATTTCTCAACGAACAGAAAATTGATTATCTCACAATGTATTGTACTGCGGTGATTGATTCAGTTGAGCGATTTGATTACAAATATACGAAGTAGTCAACATAACCGGAGGAAACATTGAACCTAAATATATGTAAATGGGTTGGGACCGGGATATTGTTGATGTTATTGAATCCTTGTTTTGCAGGAAAAAAATCCGCCAAAACTGCAATGTTGCTAAGCGTGTTCCCAGGTGGTGGTCAATTCTACACTGAGCGATATGTACCAGGAGTACTAATCAGTGCTGGTGAGATTACTCTTGGCTATTATGCGGTGAAGAATCACTTAGAGAAAAATTACTCAGAAAGAAATTCCTTTTTGTGGTGGGAATTATTTTTGTTCGGTTATTCCCTGGCCGACGCCTATGTAGGAGCAAAAATGTATGGTTTTGATATTGAGACTAACATAGACAAGGTAAGTCTTGTATACAGACTAAAATTTTAGTGTCGCGGGTTTTGTTTTACCTTTTCAATTGCCTTTAGCAACTCAACAGTAACCTGCGCCTGCAGTTGGTTTCTGCTCAAATTGAACATCGTCATTATATGGCCAATATCACTTGATACATACATCGCAGGTAAATTATTGAGCGTCAATGTCATAATATCCTGATAACAGTTAGGACAACGACATATCGTTTTGTCCTGTTCACACAGACGATGCAACTCTTCTCTTACAATTTTTTCTATATAGTTTTCCATTTTGTCATCCATTTAACCTCCTGACATTAATCAAAACATAATTTGTAAACTCTGCAGAGTGAACTCTGCCACTACAATCTTCTGCTGCCAGAAATTTTTCATCATTTTTGAAAATCCTTTATCATCTTTAAAAATTCCTGCTCATCAATGGTCTTCACGCCCAATTTCTTTGCCTTCTCATATTTTGAGCCAGGCTCTTTGCCTACCACTACATAATCGGCATTTTTTGACACAGACGATGATGGATGCCCGCCAAGTTTGCGTACAATAGACTGGGCCTCTTCCCTGGTCATAGAAGACAATTCACCAGTGAAAACAAAGATTTTGTCTTTCAGTGGTCCAGCAGTGAATACACGCTCAGTTTCAAATTTCAGACCAACCTTCCTCAAGTTTTCAATCAGGCGTCGGTTCTTTGCGCTTTTGAAATAGTTAATGATGCCCTGGGCAACGACCTCTCCAATGCCCTGGATTGAAGTGAGTTCTTCAAGATCCGCATTGATCAAGGCATCAATGTTTCTAAATTCATTCACGAGAAGGTTTGAGGCATTTATTCCGACATTAGGAATGCCCAGTGCAAAAAGAACATTTACAAAATCCTTTTCTTTGCTTTTTTCAATGGCATTGATCAGGTTCTGTGCCGATTTCTCACCCATTCTTTCTAAATCTGCAATGGTCTTAACATTCAGTTTGTAGATATCATCAAAACCTTTTACGATCCCCGAATCAACAAGTTTATTAACAAGCACATCGCCCAGACCCTCTATATCCATTGCCTGACGGGAAGCAAAGTGCAGAATAGAACCCTTTATCTGAGCAGGACAGGATGAATTCACACATCGCCAATCTGCCTCTTCTTTTAGGCGATAAATCTTCTCCCTGCATACCGGGCACCTTTCAGGAAATCTGAAAACCTTTTCCTTGCCTGTCCTGCGTTCCTTTACAACTCCGACAACCTTGGGAATGACTTCACCACCCTTTTCAATGATGACATAATCACCGACCCTGATATCCTTTCTCCTTATTTCATCTTCATTGTGCAAGGTTGCCCTTGCTATGGTTGTGCCGGAAAGCGGAACTGGTTCAAGTAACGCAACCGGTGTAACCCTGCCGGTCCTACCCACCTGTAACTGAATATCCTGCAATTTCGTGATTGCCTGACGTGCAGGATATTTGTATGCAATTGCCCAGCGTGGACTCTTTATTGTATAACCTAACAATTCACGGTCTGCAAAGTCATCCACTTTTACAACCAAACCGTCTACTTCATATTCAAGGGTCTCCCTTTTATCTTCCCACTTCTTCATATATTCTATCACTTCCTGAATACTATCACAAAGTTCAATATGGGGAATAACCTTAAATCCTGCCTCACCAAGTTTTTTCAAGGTCTCATAATGGGAAGGATGGTGTGGACCCGGTTGAGCAGGAATTGTATGGATGAACAAATCAAGATTCCTTCTTGCGACCTCTTTGGAATCAAGGAGTTTTATTGTCCCGGCCGTGGCATTGCGCGGATTGGCGAAAGTTGATTCGCCCTGCTCTTCCCTCTCTTTATTCATCTTTTCAAAATTCTTTTTTGACAAGTAAACCTCACCCCGAACTTCAATGTTTTTCAATTCTCTGTCTTCAGTCAACAATTGTAATGGCACTGATTTTATTGTCTTTATGTTCTGCGTAATATCATCGCCATGGATTCCATCACCCCTGGTTGCACCAAGCACAAGTCTGCCCTCTTTGTATTGCAAACTCACTGCCACACCATCCACTTTCAGTGTAACTTCATATTTTACATTTCTACCAAGACCTTTTCTTACCCTCTTATCAAATTCCAGTAATTCTTCTTCTGAATAGGTATTGTCAAGGCTCAGCATCTTTATCTTATGTTCAACTGTCTTGAACTCTTTTAAGGGCTTGCCCCCAATGCGCTGGGTTGGTGAATCCGGGGTGATAAGTTCAGGGAATCTATCTTCTAATTCAACAAGTCTTTTGTATAATTGATCATATTCATAATCAGTAATAACTGGTTGATTTAGAACATAGTACCTGTAGTTGTGAAAATTGATCTCTTTTCTTAGTTTCTCAATCTCCTTTCTTGCATCCTCAATCTTCATTAAGCCTATTATACAAATTTCTTAAAAGATGTCAACAGGTAACCCACCTGAGAATGAGTTTACACCGGATTATAAAAAACCCCTTTACAATATTTTGTTTTTAAATATAATTGCCCAATATGGAACTTGCTATTAAGATTGAAAATTTACATCGTTCATTTAAAATACACTTCTGGGAAAAAAAGAAAGAAATTCTTAAGGGAATTTCTTTTGAAGTATGCAAGGGCGAGGTTTTTGGTTTTTTGGGTCCAAATGGTGCTGGCAAGACCACTACAATAAAGTCCATAACCGGATTGATAAGACCTGATCAGGGTAAGATTGAAATATTCAGCTATCCTCCTTATACACTTGAGGCAAAGAGGAGAATTGGTTTTCTACCTGAATCACCATATTTTTATGAATATTTAAGCGGTTATGAATTCCTTAGAGTCCATTCAATGCTATGCAATACACGTGCAGACAAAGATAGACTTATGGAATTGATAGTCCGGGTTGGACTGAGAAACGCTGCAGACCTTCCCTTACGAAAATACTCGCGTGGTATGCTCCAGCGAATTGGCATTGCCCAGGCACTTGTCGGTGACCCGGATTTATTAATCCTTGATGAACCCCTGACAGGTCTTGATCCAATTGGAAGAAAAGAGATAAAGGATTTGATAATGGAATTGAAAAACAACGGAAAGACAATCTTCTTTTCTTCCCATATCCTTCCTGATGCTGAGGCTGTATGTGATAGGATTGGAATCATTATTGATGGTAGAATAATGAAAGTAGGCACCCTGGATGAATTATTGAAAAAAGGAACAAAGACTGATGAAATCTCACTTGAAGACTGGTTCTTCAAACAGGTTAAAGGAGAACACAAACAAAATGAATAGAATCCTTGCAATCTTGGAGAATACATTTAAAGAAGCACTACGGCAGAGGATTATGCTCTTATTGATTATCTTCAGCATCATACTAATCGTTATTTCGCTCTTTCTTGAACCTTTTGCTCTTGGAGAATCTCCAAAATTGCTCAGAGACTTTGGCATGGCGGTTGCTTCGCTATTTGGTATTCTTGTCGTCATTATCATTGGTTCTACGCTGATTCATAAGGACATTGAAAAAAGAACGATCTATACGGTCATCGCCAAACCAGTGAGAAGGAGTGAAATCATAATTGGTAAGTTTCTCGGTCTATTCTTTCTGATCGCAATCCTTGAAGGGACAATGGCAATGATTCATCAATTTGTCATTTTCATCTATGAAGGCAAATTTGACATTCCGATACTACTCAATCTGCCATTTTCATTAATTGAAATAATGGTTCTTTTAGGTATTCTGCTATTATTTTCTTCTTTTTCTTCAGCAACATTGACATCAATAATGGGGGTCATTTTCTATATCGTTGGCCATGCAAGCCCGGATTTAAAACTCTTTGCAAATACGGTAAAAACTCCTGCATTGAAATACATTGCCTACGGATTTTATTACATTCTGCCAAACCTGGAGAACTTCAACCTTAGATTAGAACTTGTCCATAAATTGCCGATATATGCAGATCAGGCTTTATTCTCGGTATGCTATGGATTTATTTACACTGTTTTTCTGCTTTATCTGGCGGTATTGGTATTTGAACAAAGGGAATTCAAGTGAATGCTGTTTTTTACAATTTCTATTGGCCATTATGTTTAAAGAATTATCCATCATAATCCTTCTCCTTCTACTCATCGCCAACCTTTCTTATCGTATAGATTTTAAAAGAACCCCCCATGAACTCATTGGAGAATTGATGTATTTTCCTTCAGGATTTGCAGTTAAGGCTCTTTCATTGGGTTTCTATGTTCCCCTTGCTGATTTTGTCTGGTTGAGGTTTATACAATATTATGGTGAACACAGGATGACCGATGCAAGGTTTGACTTGATGTATCATATTCTTGATATTCTAACGACCTTAGACCCTTATTTTGTCCATGCCTATACCCTTGGTGCCCTTATGCTCACCCACGATGCAAACAGACCGGACCAGGCAATGATGCTTTTGAAAAAAGGCATGCAGGCTGATTGTGATGAATGGCGAACACCATTTATCTACGGTTTTATCAATTATGTCTTTTTGAAAAAAAACAAAATCGCTTTCGCTTATATGCGCATTTCCGCCCAGAAAACCACTGCACCTGATATGCCTAAGAGATGGGCAGCACATATGGCTTACAGAAAATTGGGCGATTTGAAGACAAGTCTTGCGTTGTGGGTTGATTTGTATTATAATGCAAAAAATCCTGAAGAAAGGGCAATTGCTGAGCTTTACATAAAAGAAATAAGAATGAAATTGGATATTGAATTTCTGAATGAAAAAATCGAAGAGTTTAAGGGGAAAATGGGCAGACAACCATTCAGTTTAAATGAGCTTGTTGCCCATAATATTATTGATTCAATACCTTCAGAGCCACACGGTGAAATGTATTATCTGAAGTCAGGCAAGGCACATTCATCCTGGCAAAAAAAACAGAAATAAGGGCTACATCAAACCAGGCTCTTTAGTGGACTCCTGCTGATGTAAGAACTAACGGTAATGGCCCCTTTCTACCTGTACCCGTAATGCGGTAGAGCATCGCAGGACCATCTCCGGCCTCGGTCCAGGGATTTCCAGAAATAGGGTCATCACCTGTTGTATTACTTGCCTCATAACCAATAATACCCGCAATATCGCCCATTTCACACCGCTTGTTTTGTAATGCATCATTAGATATTGAGAAGCTATTTCTTACGTTATCCGGGAGTAAAGAGCTAATACCGTAAGGGGGCTCCATAAATTCTGCGATGCGCACATTACCATCGGGTCCTTGGATATTGGGATTTACTGTGGAAATGGTAGTTTCTAAATTACCTGGATATATACCATCAGCACGAACATTGAAATCTTCCAGTGTGACCTGCAGAGTATGCATGTTTTCTTTGGTGGCTGACTCGCGTGCTCTCATTTGCATTGCGGCATAATTCGGAATTGCTACCGCAGCCAGAATACCAATAATGACCACCACAACCATCAATTCAATCAAGGTAAAACCTCTATCATTCATAAATGCCTCCTTGTTGGTTTCTAACAAAAATAGTGTCACCATATTGTATGTTTTCTTCGGTTACAGAAACATTGTAAACTTTATTGTGCATTGTGAAATGGTAAAAATTATTAGCTGTCGTAGAATAAGGTACGACAACACAAAAATTCCCCGCGGAATCTGTTAACAGCGAATCATAATAGGTGAATTTCATATGGGTAAGGATAACCTCATAAGAAATCTTCACTGGGAAATTTGATTTGAATTTGCCTTTAATCACAGCACCCTTAACATATTCAAAAATCTTTATTGTTTTGTCATCAGAAACATAACGCAACCTGTAATGGCGATATGGTGGGAAATAAATCCCTTCCATATAAGCACCCGAACC
>JBNAVN010000042.1:5074-21615 GCA_049700315.1 bacterium | reverse complement strand
ATATTATTTTGATTAAATAACCCCTCTTCGGTAAGATTATTTTTGATTTAAATCGTGCCATTGACACACTCATTTCTTTGTGTATAATATCAATTATGGCATGGTCTACACGCCTTTGTGGAGAGAATCTATACCATCATATCTATGCCTGGGGTAATGACCGTCATCCAATATTTAAAACGGAGAATAACTATTACTATTACTTAGAATTGCTTGCTATTTTTTCAAAAAAATTTTTTATTGATATTATTGCCTATGCCCTTATGGAGTGGCATGTTCATCTATTTATTTTTGATAGATTAAACAAAATCTCTATTTTTATGCAAAATCTCCACGGCGAATATGCAAAATATTTCAACGCTGTGACAGGTCGTGTTGGACATGTCTTTGGTGAACGATATAATAATAAAGTTGTTCAGCCAAATAACTACGGTATCTGGTTATCCCGCTATATCCACCGGCAACCAGTGGAGGCCGGCATTGTCTCAGACTCAAAGGATTATCCCTGGACAAGCTACCGGCAATACATAGGATTAGAAAAGATTGAATTTATAGAACCACGGATAATACTTGCCCAGTTTGGTTATACACATAAAGAAGCGGTGAGACATTACAAAGAATTCGTTTTAGAAGATATAGAAGAACCGATGGATTGGGATGGTTCAAAGGCAACAATAATCGGTAGTATAAATTTTGCAAGTAGAATTGAGAAAGCATCAAAGGGAAAATCGATAAAGATGATTCAAAAGGAAGAATTATTATCCACCATCAGCGAGGAATTAAACACTTCTATAGCATGTCTCCTCACTCCAAAGGGTAGAGATGAGAGAAGGATAAGGCATAAGGCAATTGAAATTATGTATAAGAAATATAATCTAAAGATTATAGAGATTGCAAGAATACTTCGTATTTCAAGATTTGGAGTAATGAGGATATTAAAATGCAGATGAGAACTAAAAGTGCACTTTTTTGACACAGGGTGAAAAATGTTGACTTTTGACAAAATACAAAAAGTCAAAATGGATAATAAAAAATTCTGGAACAGGGTTTTTAAAAATTCAAATTAGGATTATAAATCACTGGTAAAAAGAGATTGGGCTGAGTTTATCAAAAGATTTAAAAAGCATAATGTTCATAATGGTAAAAGGTCTTTATGGCTCAAAAAATATAAAATTGTAAGCAACAGATCTAAATTACTATCTTGATTTTTTTGTATTAATTAGTATAATCATTTATGAATATTACAGAAAAGACATCGGTTGAGGAATTGCTCTCTTTTTATCCTGAACTTTCAAAAGTATTTGTTGAACTTGGTATGCCTTGCTTTGTCTGTGGAGAGGCATTCTGGGGCACGATTGAAGAGCTGGGGCATAAATACAGTGTAGATATAGAAAAAATTATTAAAGTCTTGAACGAAGAAAAAGGCAAATTAAATAGAAAGGAGAATAAGTGAAAGAGGGCGTAAAGAGATATTTGCATCAACGTCGGCAACAGATAAAGATTGATGATGAACCCGAGCAGGAAATAAATCCCTGCGACCTCTGGCCGGACTTGAGGAAGTGTGTTGAGATATATTTTAAGATCAGTCCTTCAATGCAACAATACCATAATGTTTTAAAAGACCCACTTGATTTTGAATATTCTGAAGGTTTTTTAAAAGAGGTTGTGCGATACTGCACCACGAATGATTTAAAAAGGCGATTCATTGATGCCCTGACAAAGGTTATTTACAAAATTCCAGGTGCCGGTTTAGGGGATGTTAAGATTAAAGAAATGGGAGACCTCTACCATTTTTATGTCTCATTTTCATTCAGGGTTTATTATAGAAAAAAAGACAACAAAATCTTTCTTGAAAAATTCATCCCCCACAAGAAAAAGGGCTTTGAAAGGCATTTTTAGTTTTGTTTCTTTACAAAATTGTTTTCCCGAATACAATAATCAATGCTTTTGCCATTCTTCAAATATTCAATAACTAAAAAGGGGGTTTGTGTATCTCTTGAAACTTGATAGACTATCAAGACAGGATTCAATGCTTATATTCCATACCCTGGCAAGAATTGGTTACAAAGGATTAATAATTGTATCACCTGCTCAGCCCTTGCCAGCGTTGGCTATTTTCAGGATGCAGAGAAAGAAGTTGACCTTGTGATTACGCAGTGGTTTCGCGGATTTAAGAATGTGGGTGAAAAAGGATGCTAAGGAATTGAAGATAATTGAACGTGATTGGGATTGGTGGGCGTATTTCTGGAGGATAACCCATCGTCAGACATTAAAAGGAATTGAAAAATGGGATGAATTAGTCGTTAGGTTCTTGATTTATGGCAGAGTAAATGGTAAGTTTTCTTCAAGATGTAGGGCAAGGCTTCAGCCTTGCAAATTAAAAGTCGAAAGGTAGGGTTGAACGGTGGCGATGCCTGCTTCGTCCAAAAGGGTTACGGTAACGAAGCCCGTTTCGTCATTAAAGGTGACGTTTGTTGGTAATTTTTTAAGCCGTAGCCTTTCAACGATTAACGATGCGGGCTTCGTAACCCAAAGCCATGCCCCGTCTAACGACAAACGAGTCTGTTAAGGTTTGTCCTACATGGGGATGTAAAAAAGACGAAAAAATTAGGAAGAACTTAACTATTACATGGCAAATATTGGATTGAAATAAATAAGGGCTATCTCCTTGTGGATACAAAATTTGACACAAAGACAAAGAGGGAGATTGGTGAATATCTTTTTATTGATAAATACGGGATAATTAATGCAATGGCAAAAGATATAGATAGGAAAGGTAATCGTATATATACATTAAGAGAAATCAAATATTTTCTACATAAGGCTGGTTTAAGCTTTGTTAACGCCTATGCTGGCTATGAACTTCCTCCCAAAAAATTTACAAAGTCCCTTAACCCGCCCTGTATAGTTATTATTACCATAAAGTAAAATTCAACTTGCTGTAGTATAACCATCATAATAAGCAGCATCCAGCATGCTCTAAATAGATTATACTGGACCATTCATATAATCTACGCATATACTTTGGGCAGAACTAAACGAATAATACGAATATAAAAGATTTCCAATCATTTGCTTTATATTCAACTGTTTTAAAATGCTAACATTCTAACATGTTAGAATGTTAGAACGCGATGTATACTTGATTTTATTACAATTATGAATATAATAACACCTAAAAAAAAGGAGCGAGAATGACAAATACAATTCATAAAAAGAGACTTATGTTAGAAGTTTTATATAGGGAATCACGAATTGCAAAGGCATTGGGTGAACCCCCGAAAATGGCGATCGTTAATCTTCTGCTCAGAAAGGGACCACTGACTCTTACTGAGATTGCAAATGCAATTCATCGTTCAAAGACAACGTCGTGTTATCATTTATCAAAACTTAAAGCATTGGAAATTGTGAGATATGAAACAAAGGAAAGTGGCGTATACTACTGGATAAAATACGAGAAGGAACTGAAAGAACTCCTGAATGCCCTCTCCAAATTTGTAAACCGCACATTGAAAGGTGTTTATTATGAGTTATGATACATTCTAAGATTCTAACATGTTAGAATGCTAAAATGTTAGAATGGTTGTATGGGGGAGATTTTGAAAGGAGGAATAAGATGGGGAATGCATCTTTTGATATAGTTGCAAGATTTTATGATTACGAGAATGAAGGATATAATAAAGATATATCTTTTTATCTAGAATATGCAAAAAGGTGCGGCGGTGACGTTCTTGAATTGGGTTGTGGGACAGGCAGGATTTTAATCCCATTGGCAAGGGCAGGAATAAAGATAACCGGACTTGATATTTCTGAAGAAATGTTAAAGAGAGCACAAAAGAAAATCAGTCAATTAGAAAAGAGTTCACAAGCAAATGTTGAAGTGGTCCACGGCGATATGAGGTCTTTTAAATTTAGTAAAAGATTCTCATTGATTTTTAGTGCTTTTCGTTCGTTCCAGTCTCTTTTAAACAAAGAAGAACAGGATTCCTGCCTTGAGCATGCGTATCAACATCTTGAAGAAAACGGATTTTTTATTCTTGATCTCTTTGCGCCAAGGCATGATATTCTGGCAAAGGTGAACAGGACAATATACATGGGGAAATTTTATGACCAAGAGAACGATGTGTATGTTTATCGCTGGGCAGAAGACTTTTATGACCTTGCAATGCAAACCCTTAGAGAAGACCGATTCTATGAATGGACCGATAACGATGGTCAATTTCACCTGGAGGTCTGGTCCTTTGAACTGGCGTATCTGTTCAGGTATGAGATGGAGTTGCTTCTTGAAAAGCACGGTTTTAAAAAAATAGAAGATGTCTTTGGTGACTTTGATAAGTCACCTTATAATTATTATTCTGGTGAGCAGATTTTTGTGGCGAGAAAAAGATGAAGTGAGGTAATTGGTTTTTGTATATTGGATTATATTGTTTCGTTTTATTTGATAATCGCTGGTATTAATATATGTGGGCATAACTCTTGAATTGATCATTGCAGGAGTTATCTTTATTTTTGGTCCAAATCTCTTTACTGGAATCATATTTTGGATATAATAGACTACGAAAGGGGTCTTGATGCCGAAGTACAAATATAATCCTCTTGTGTCCCTTGTTATGCCTGAGATAAGAGAAGCGATAAGCAAAAAAGATTGGCATACTTTAAAAGAATTCATTTCCACCTGGGAGCCGGTTGATATAACCGATCTATTCAAAGAATTGAATCCAGAAGACATGCTCATCATCTTCCTCCTTTTACCAACGAGTTTACAATCTGCTGTCTTTTCAAAATTTGATGCCAATACCCAGGAGCAGATCCTTAAAAATTTAAATGATCACCAGGTGAAGACAATTCTTGCAGAAACAAAGCCTGATGATAGGACAGAATTATTTGAAGAATTGCCCCCTCATTTGCTACGAAGATTGTTGAACTTCCTTTCCTTGGAAGACCGTAAAGAACTTCTTTCACTCCTTGCCTATCCCCGGGGTAGTGTTGGAAGGCTGTTGACCCCTGATTATGTGGCAGTGAAACCGTCATGGACAATTAGTAATGCGCTCCAGCATATCAGAAAGATTGGAAAGGATGTAGAAACCATAAATGTCATATATGTTGTTGATGATGAAGGAAATCTCCTTGATGATATTCCAATAAGAAAATTGATTCTTGCTGAGCCGAATCAGACGATTGAATCCATAATGGACAAGAGTTTCGTATCAATAAATGCCTATGCTGACCAGGAAGAGGCGGTAAAGGTGATGCAGAAATACGATTTGATCTCCTTACCTGTGACTAATGCCCAGGGAGAGTTATTGGGGATTGTGACGATTGATGATATAATTGATATTTTACAGGAAGAGCAGACCGAAGATTTTACAAAGATTTCTGCTATTACCACGAAACCGACTCAGCTTAATTTCATTACAAAGATAAAAGAAGTGCCTTTGAGTAAGTTATACCGAAGCAGGGTGACATGGCTTTTGGCACTATTGCTGATGGATTTAATCACAGGTGGTATAATACAGGGATTTCAGGAAACGATTGCCCGATATGTGGTTCTTGTAACATTTTTGCCGGTGCTTGTTGATACAGCGGGTAATGCTGGTGCCCAATCCGCAACCTTGGTCATAAGGGCAATGGCACTGGGCACAATTCAGATGCGCGATTGGCTCATTCTTTTTGGCAGGGAGTTGTTTGTTGCTGGTGCCCTGGGGGTTACAATGGGTCTCGGTATTTCAGTTATGGGAATCATCAGGGGCAGGAATTTAACCATTGCCTCTGTCGTTATCATTGCAATGATTGTAAATGTCATCGTCGGAAGTTTGATTGGCATTTTGTTACCATTTATTTTTACAAAATTCAAAAGAGACCCAGCAACTGCCAGCACGCCTTTGATTACTACCCTTGCTGATATAATCGGCACCGGAATTTATCTCGGAATTGCATTCTTAATGCTCCGCTAACTTCAATAGATTTTCTAAAATGCTTACCCTTAACTCCGTTTTAAAGAAATATTCTATTTTCATTGAATCAATAAAAGGATACACAATTGGATAAAATCAATATCCCATTATTAATTAAATTCAAGTCTGTCATTCTGGTAATTACCAGAATGACGAAATAACACAGGTCAATATATTTTTCAAAGTGAGAATGAAATCAATTACTCTAATATTGTTGCTTTAACTTAGATTCATCGAATAGGGCGATGAATTCCGTTAAAAGGTATAATGGTTGTATCGCCTACGAGTTTGATGCCCTGCGGCGTATAATAGACCTTGCCTGTGCGAATATGGAGCGTGGTTAGGCTTTAGGATTGTATTTAATTATTGACCTTTTGGCTTGCATTGTGTATACTCCTTCTGGTATTGAGATTATCATAGGGTCTCCTTTCAAGTAAAATATATCCAGGAGACCCTATTTTTTTCAAGTATTTGGGTAAGATATGTTATTTTGATTAAATAATCCGCCACGCTGTATGGCGGACAAGATTATTTTTCTTTTAATTCAAGGCATTGGCAGAAGTGAAAATTTATATAGAATAAAAGTATGGAAAAGACTGATAAGAATGAATCTTTTTTCCGACGCCATTTTGAGGAATTTGTGGCTAAATGCGAGTCATTTCGCCAATTCCCAAACCCGAGAAGAGATTGAATGCGTGTTATAGAATTTAAATATCAAATTTGTCGTGGCAAGCCTATTCCATTGATACCAATCAGACTTTATTCCCAAGAGTCCAGTTTCAAAACATGGGCATATGTTGATTCCGGAGCTACATATAGTATTTTTGATTTTAGTCTCTTGGCATTGTTGGATTTAAGAGTGAGTTAGGCAATTAGAAGAGAGATGTTTGTTGTTGGAGATGGTATCTTTATACCGGGCTGGATATTTAGAATGCCTGCAGAGATAGGTGGTTATAAATTTAAGACTGATATATCATTTTCTGACAGATTGAATGTAGGGTTTAATCTTCTTGGTAGAAAAGACTTTTGATTATATTCAAAAAGTAGCATTTATAAGATTAAAAATCCTCTAAATTTGTGAATGCTTTTCACAATAATAAAAAATACAAAAATCGTGATTTAAGATGATAAAAGGATTCAGGATAGGTTAAAATGCTACTTTTGTGAACTCTGCTTCAGCTTTACATTTTTTCTTTGCAAACCTGAAGGTTTGCCCTACGATGCATTTCGTCCGGATGAATCTGGACGCTACTTTTTCATTTGACTGTAAGAGAATTAGACCATTGGACAATCAGACTATTTTATTTCTTTCTCAATCCACTCTTTTATCTGGCTTTTGTGCGGAACTCTGCCAGTGGAGACGAGTTTTTTGCTGATGACAAGACCGGGTGTGGCGACTATACCGTATTTGCTGATTTCTTTCAAATCGCGGATATGCTGGATGTCTGCAGCGATATTCAATTCCTGAACAACAGTCCTCACATCTTTTTCAAGTTGCTCGCAGGCAGGACATCCCGGTCCCAGAATCTTTATCACAAGTCCGCTCGCCTCTTCTTCAATCTCTTCACCCAGGAATCTGCGGTATTCACGATAAAGGGCATTTTTGTAGTCTTCTTCAATACTTGAAGGAATGTAGTTCTGCTCTTTTGCCTTTTGTAAGAGAAAATCCTTCAAAGTTTTTTCATCAGTAATTTGTGCCTGTTTTGCGGACTGAAATATTTCATCCAGCCCGATAATGCCAACTTGATTGCCTCTAACCGTTATCTGTTTAATATCCATAATTTACTGCTCCTTCTTTCATTACGCATCAGATGTATTTAAGATATATTCCATTAAATGCCCTGAGTAGTTGCTTAAACTGATTATTCAGTTTATCAGTGTTTCTTTCTTTTATTGTATCTTCCAATTCCTTGTTTATTTTAATAAGGATTTTTAAATCAACATTAAATTCTTTGGTCTTATTTTCAGGACACATAGCCCTCAGCCCTTTTAAAATACCTTTATTTGGACCAATGGCATTTTTGGCACCTTTCCAATTGTCTGCCTTTGCCATACTGACCGCTAATTTCATATTTTGTCTCATTGTAAACATTGCATCAGCCAGGGTAGTTCTTCCATTTACATTATGTATCTTGACAAACAATGCGCAGTTCTGGCCGCAAAAATGAGAGGCTCTTTTATAATTTCGCTCTTCAACTTTTTGACGCATTATACGAAAATTATCTTCTACTTCGTCAAAATAATTTTTCCATTCAGGATCTTTGGAATATTCTGGGGGGATATTTTCCGTATATTTCTTTTTCATTTCCAGCCAGGCGTTAATGATACTATCAATTTCCTTCAACAGTTGTTCCTGACTTTCTTTGGGTTTGCCCGCTTGAAGTTGAGCGCACATACTGATGACATTTTTCCTTAAATTGCTCAACTCAGTATCAAAACTGTTTTGAGCATAAGACAACCCACACATTGCAGTCAGTGTAGCAATAACAATAAATGTTTTTTTCATCGCATTACCTCCTTTTCAATTTTCTGTTCTTTTTACTTCCTGCATTTTTTTCTTTCATTATTTTTGGACCCATTTCTACCCCCTCGGATATATCAAATCCCTCTCCCCTCTGTGGGAGAGGGCAGGGGTGAGGGGTAAATTTTATTTTCACCCTCACCTCAATCCTCTCCCTTCAAGGGAGAGGATAATCTTATTAAATTTCATAAGATTTTTATGCACCATAAACTTATCCCGATGAAAATCAGGATGGTGCAACTACACTTTTTGATTCTCCAGACAATCTCATAGTCCATTTCCTAATTAACTTTCTATTTCTTTTCCTCATTACCATTAATCTTTTACATAGTTTTGTTTTTGTCCCTCTTGCCCATGATTAGTAAAAATGTTGCTGGCATGAAATAGAATGTAAGAAACAAAGAAAACAGAAGACCTCCGATAACACCAATTGCCATGGGTTTAAGCAATTCAGTTCCTTCGCCCCATCCAACAGCGAGAGGCACAAGTCCTAAAATGCCCACGAATAATGTCATCAGAACCGGCCGCATTCTAATCATTGCCCCACGAATTACCGCTTCTTTTACCGCCATACCTTTTTCCATCAACTGTTGAATAAATGTTAACAACACAACGCCGTGAACTATCTCTATTCCCGCAAGGAGAAGAATTCCAATCAATACGGTTACGCCAAGAGGTGTTCTGGTTATATACAATGCCAGTGCTATTCCGACTAAAGAAAGCGGTATTCTCAGAAGAATAAGAAAGGGCCAGACAAACGATTCAAATTGTATCGTAAGAATGACATAAGCAAAAAATAGTGCAAGGACAAGGATTATACCTAATGCTTTGAAATTTTCACTCATCATCTGTGCCTGGGCACCAAGTTTTATGAAACTTCCGGGTGGGACCTGGATACCTCTTACCTTATTATAAACATTTTGTGTAACTTTTCCTATATCTCCACTCAATACCGAAGCAGTAACTTTTATTGTCCGCATCTGGTCCAGACGGTCAATTTGTAGAGGACTTACCCCATGAATTACTTGGGCAATATCGCGCAGATATATTAAACCATTTTTATGAAACAGAGGTATATTTCCTACATCCTGTTTCCCTCTAAAATTCTCTTCATTTACAACGAGTCGCATTGGATAATAATATCCTTCTTCTTTGTAATAGGTAACAATTTGTCCATCAACGAGCGTCTTTATTGTATTGGCTATCTGTGCTGGAGTTATTCCTAAATCGGCAATTTTATCTCTGTTGACAAGAATTTGATATTCTGGTTTTGTTATATCAATGGACAAATCCAGGTTCCCCAATCCCTTCACATCTTTTATTTCAGACATCATTTTCGTTGCAGTGTTGAACATTTCAACTAATGGAGTTGTCCTTGGAGAATGTAATTCTACTTCTATATCGTATTCTCCGACCTGTCTTATTCCTTTCATTTTAGTATGAAATACTTTTACTTTTGCCCCAGGGTATTTAACGCTTTTCTGTATTTCTTCAGCATATTTTTTTATCCAGTCATCTGTGGTAAGTTTCCTTTTACTTTTAGGCACAAGTTGAATGTCCACTTCGCCTTCATGCGGAATTTCATAGGTAACCAATCCCCAGACCTTGCCGCCAACCAAAGTAGAAAAACTCTCTATGTTCGGCAAATCTTCTACAGCATTTTCTATCTGGGCAAGAACCTTTTCGGTTATGCCTACGGCAGTTCCTGTTGGCATTTTAACCTTGGCAGTAATCATTCCATCATCGGCTTTGGGCAAAAATTCAAAACCTACTATGGTGATAAGAAATATACTCAGACCGAAAAGAACAACACTAAATATGACTAACCAGACCTTCCTATCAAGAGCCCAGTTTAGTGATTTTTGATAAATATTTTTTAACCATTCTAACAATTTGTCTCCTATAGTCAGTTTTTCTTTCTGAGCTTTGGCAAAATATTTTGCCATCACGGGAGTTACGGTCAATGCCACCAACATTGAGGAAGCAATAGCTACCGCAACAATCACGATAAGTTCGTGAAATAAAAGACTGACAAGTCCGGGAATCATTAGAAATGGCAAAAATAATGCAACAAAGGTCAGCACTGCAAACATCAATGCACTTGCCACTTCGCTTGTTGCTTGTGAAATTAGGTTATCTATTTTTTCAGAATCTGTGGGTTTTTCTTCATGAAATCTAACAATGTTTTCCAAAACAATTACAGACTGGTCAAGTATGACGGTAATAGCAAGGACAAGCCCACCTAAAGATAGAATATTCAGAGAAAACCCAAGCATCTTCATTACGGTAAATGTAATGAGAATAGAAAGGGGCATTGAAATAATAATTACCATTATTCGGCGCCAATTGCCAAGGAAAAACCAGGTTATCAGGATTACCAATAAAGCCGCGATTAATGCTGCATCGCGGACCCCTTTATTTGCTGCCTTTATATAGTCTGCCTGATTGTATATGATTCCTATTTTTATTCCTGCAGGTAGTATGGATTGCAGTTCTTTAAGTTTTTGCTGGATGTTCTTTTCTACATTAACAGTATTTGCTGCTTCCTGCTTGAAAACTGAAAGCTTTACACCTTCCCTTTTATTCAATTTTGTTATAATTCTTTGTATATCACTGGCATCTTTTACTTCTGCGATGTCTTTTAGATATATAGTTCTGCCATATTTATCAGGTATAACGATGACATTTTTTATTTCATTTATATTCTTAAACTCAGCAAGTGTTCTAACGATAAATTCTTTCCTTTCAGTTGTAACCCGCCCACCAGCAAGTTCTATATTTTCTTCTTTTAACCGCTGCGCTATTTTTTCCAGAGAAATTCCCAAAGCCTGCATTTTGTAAGGATTGAGATAAATTCTTATTTCTCTTTTTGTTCCACCGGATACTTCACTACCGGCGCTGCCGGGCACTGAAGAAAACTGTGCCTGCAGATAATTCTCAACCCAGGTGCGAAGTCTGACTATATCCCATTCATCTGAAGTAATAATTAAGTCCATCACCGGTAACTGGGACGGGTCTGCTTTGAATATTAAGGGTTCATCAGCGTCTTTTGGTAATTTTTTTCTCACCAGCCCCATCTTTGCAAGCACATCCTGATAGGCAATATCACGGTTTGCCTCATAACTAAAATTAACAAGAAGCGTATAAAGTCCTTCTGTGCATTGTGATTCTAAATAATCTAAATTATCAACTGTCGCCATTTTAGGTTCTACAACTTCTGCAATATTGTCTTCTATCTCTTCCGGGGTAGCACCACGCCAGTTGATATAAACTTTCACCAAAGGATATGTTATGTCAGGCAGAAGATTTATCGGGAGCTGGGTATATGATGTTATACCTACGACCCAGACAGCAACCATCAAAATCAAAACAGCAATAGGTTTCTTTATTGAAATCTCAGATATTTTCATCGTTTTTCCTCTTTTTTGGCTTCAGGTAGTTTGATTTTTACGCCGTCTTTAAGATTTTCTTGGCCTAAAATCACAACCTTGTCTCCTTCTTTTAATCCGGAGGTCACTTCAACCTCGGTGTTGGATTCAATGCCAGTCGTAATTTTCACCATTTTTGCTGTATCCCCCTCGGCAATAAATACATACTTATCTCCATTGGGTTTTACTATTAATATGTCCTGAGGAATCACCATGGCGTTTTGCTTCTGTTCCACTACAAGTTCAAGTGAGGCGGTCATGCCGGGTCGGAGTCTTTTATCCTGTGGAGTAGATATTTCAATATCGGCAGTCCTGCTTTCGGTTCGCACTCCTGGAGTTATAACCGATATTTTGCCGATCAAAAAAGTATCTTTAAGCGAATGAACTTTTACCTTAATGGTCTGTCCTAATTTTATTTTAGAAATATGTTCTTCTGAGACTGCTGATTTAATAATCAGTTGATTTAAATTCGCAATCTCAATAAGCGGCTGTTTTACTGATACATTAGTTCCAACTTCAATATTTTTTGATATTACTGTGCCTTTAATCGGGCTGACAACCGGTATGGGCTTATAAAGTTTTTTTGCTGATTCAAGTCGTGTTTCAGCTTCTTTGAGTTTTTGCGCTAAATCATCTTTGTTTTGTTCTATTGATTTTTCATAATTCATCCTTGCCTGCTCAAAATCTGCGTGTGCCTGCCCTAAGAGATTTTGCTGGTCAACCGGCATAATGTAACACAGGATTTTCCCTGAATTAACATTATCACCTTCAACAATATTTAATGAGGAAACAGTGCCTTCCACCGGTGAACTGACCCAGGTATGTACTTTTGAATCCACAGTTCCCGAAACAGATATTGTGCTGTTTATTGTTTTTGGTGTAAGTGTGAGAACATTCACCGGAAAAACTTTTTCCTGAACAGATTCTTTCTTGGCACAGGTTGATACCAGTAGTATCAACAGTGTTATGAATATGGACTGAATTATCTTCATTTTATTTACCTCCTTCAATAACTGCGTCTGGGCAGATTGCCTCAATTTCAGCAATTGCCATTAAATAATCAATTGTATTGTTTAAATAGTTGATTTCGGCATTATTCCATACCATCTGCATGTCTATTAATTCCATCGCGCTTAACTTCCCCGAACTATATTTTAATTCTCCAGCGGTAAGCGTCTCTTTGGCAAGGTTTAATACCTTTTGCATTGTTTTAAGACGCGCTGCCCGGTCAATAAGTGTCGCCCGCGCTGATTCAAATCGCGTATTAATATTTATTTCAATTTGTCGGACGGTTTCGTTTATCTGGCGATACCTTGATTTTGCCTGATCAATCTGTGCAACAATGCTCCCGCCATGGAATAGAGGGAAGCTAATTCCTACCCCGATATACCAGTTTGACCAATCAGGACCCTCTGAAAACCATCGGGCGTCTTCAATATTGTAATTAGCCCTCAAAAAGACTGTCGGAAATAAATCGCTCTTTGCTTCTTTTATGTCCTGTTTTGTCTTTTCCTGAAGGTTTTTTATATAAGATAATTCGGGATTATCTTTGAAGTTGTTATCAAGGCATAAGGTATTTATCTTAATATTCTCTTTTATTTGTGGAATATCTTCCAATATATTAATAGGCTCTTTCAACCCCATCGTCTGAGCGAGCAAGAGTGATTTTGTGTAGACAAGATTACGCAGATTGTTTGCCATATCTTCAGATAGTGCCCTCTGTGTTTCTATCTTTAGGACATCAATGTTTGAGATTTTACCACTGTTATATAACAACTGGGCGATTTTCTGTTGCTCACTTAATTTTTCTAACAATTCATTCTGAATTCTTAAGGTATGTATACATTTCAGCAGGTCATAGTATGCCCTTTTTACTGATGATACAACCTGCCTTTTCAATTGCTCATATTTGTTTTTTTCTGCCTCCAGAAGAATCCGTGTTCCGTCAATCCGTGAAACATATTTGCCACCCGAGAACAAAACCTGACGCAATGAGACATCCGCATAGTAATCATCATTTGACTCTCCAATAAGGGGTTTTTTGCCTGGAAGTTCTTTTTCATAGCGGGTATAACTTAAACTGGCGTCAAGTTGGGGAAGTAAATTACCAATCTGCTGATGGTATTTTGATTCAATCTCTTTTATTTTCATCTCCTCGGATTTTAGTTCCGGGTTATTATCTAATGCAATTGCCACGCATTCTTCAATTGATTTTCCTGTATTCTGCCCATATAGTGCTATCGGCATAAATGCTATCAATGTCATGGCCAATAACAACATCATATTTTTGTATTTCATAGTCATACCTCCCAAGACTTATCTCTTCCTTGCACGGCAAGGATTACCATATCGGTCTTTGCCGAGATGCTTCTTGATTCTGCTTCTTTGGGAACAATAATACTCACCCACGGGAATAATCTCTCTTTTTTATCGTCAACTGTAATTTCGCCTTCGCCTTCAATAATATAAAAAAGCACATCGTTATCCATTCTACAGGGCGGTATCATCTGTCCTGCTTTAAGACAGACAATCTGTGCCTTCAAGTTTCCTTTATCATAAAATATTTTTTTATGTGGACCTTCAGAATCATAGTGTACGATTTTTTTTATGTTAGTTTTATGCATTTTTCAACACTCCTTTTTTAACCAACTCAGGTTGTTTTACTTCAAACTTTTTATCCTTTAAATATAATCCCATAATTTCACCAATCAAGATAAATATCGGAAGGGTTACGGCGGTGCGCAACAGCGAGAACTTCAATCCCAAAAAACCGATTTCAAAAGTCAGCATCGGTATCTTTAATGTAGAAAATGCTCCCAGATAGATAAAGATATTTTTTATACTACAGCCCTTTTTCCATAATAGATAGGCAACAGGGAATGCACCATATAACGGACCGGCCTGAAGCATTGCCAATAAGATACACCAGATTGTTCCTATAATACCTGAACCCTTCCCGATGTGTTTTTCTATTTTCTCCTTAGGAAACCAGACATCAAAAAGCCCTACAAGAATAAACATAAATGGCAAAAATGTTATCATCTCCACAAAGAACATCCAGAAATTACTCTGGATAATCTTTGCTGGAGTAAAATTAAAAAGACGGGAGGTGAGAATAAATATGCCAAAAAGGATTACCAGAATGTATTCAGTCTCGGCAATCTTTAAGATAAATTTTTTCATAAGAATATCCCGATGACCAGACCAATGATTAACGCACCGATAAAACTCAAAACATTTCTGATTATGCTAACTTTCAATCCGAAATATCTTGCTTCCAGGGGCAAGGTCAAAACACCAACCATCAATAGAGTTGTTATAAATACTGCCAGCACCCGGTATGATACACCACTTTTTAGAAGTATCGCAGCCAATGGATATGTGATAAACATTGGAATTAGTGAGAGCGAACCTAAAACAGCGGCAATGCCTAAACCGAGCACACCTGAATTTTTGCCTAATAAATTGCTCAGTGTCTCTTTGGGCACAAGATATAAAAAGATGCTCACCAAAATCAAGACATTGAGCACCGTGGGCAATAAGCCAAGAAACATCTTTAAGCCTTTTTTAATCCCTAAAACAGTTTTTTTTTCGATCGGCAATGAAGGATATTATCACAAAAATGAAGGTCAGAATTAAAAGTATGATCATCAGCAGCCGTGATTTTCTTTATGAACAGACATTTTAAAGAATTTCATTCGCATATGTCTCATAAGGTGCCGCCAGTTCTGTAAGAATAGAGTAAAAATTCCGCCGACAAGTCCGGCAGTTCCCGGACCCACAGGGCAACCCTGTCTGCCACAAAATGGGCAGACCGTAACCGCGCCGAAAAGCGAAGAAAGGCCAATCCACCAGCCAAAAAAGCGGATTATTTTTGCAGTAATATATCTGTTTAACTTCAAGCGATTCCCTTTAGTTTTTTGAACAATGGTTCAAGTTTTGAATGATATGCCTCTTTGATTTGTTGCTCATAATCAGCAAGTGGTCGGAGCGGAATCAAATCCATCACCTGTTCTGGTGATAAACCTAATTCAAAGAGTGTTTTTACTGTGCCATTTATCATTTTCGCAATTCCGTCTTCTGCCTCTTTCTCAGTCAAGTTAAAATTTTTGGCAATTTCTTTTAATTCATTTAATTGAAACCAGAAATAGGTGGGACCCATTCCAGTAATCATTGCATATGCTTCCAATTTTTCTTCAGGAACAACAGGGCATTCACCCAGAACCGAAAAAAACTTGATTAAAAATTCTTTTTCTTCCTGATTCACAGTATCAGCAAATGCTATCGGATTATATCCTTCATTCACGACTGAACCGGCATTGGGAATCATCCGCACAATTTTAGGAAAGCATTTTATAGTTTCAAGGATATTTTTGATGGTAATCTTGGGAGCAAGTGAAATGAGAAAGGTTGTCGGTCTAATAAGTGCTTTGATTTCATTGAGCACACTGGGCACGACCGGTGGATGGATAGCGAGGAAGAGAATCTCTTTTTCTGCTGGTGCAGTATTATCATTTAGTGCGATTTTAATTTCGGGGAATTCATCCTTTAGTCTTTTTAACACTTCATTATTTATGTCACTAACCATAACCTCATCAGGGACCTTACCTGCCCTTTTTAATCCGGCAAGGATGATTC
>JBNAVN010000042.1:0-4974 GCA_049700315.1 bacterium | reverse complement strand
AAACAGGTGGATTGTTCTTATTGCCCTTAGAGCCAGCTACAAAACTGCTATAAACACGAAGGGTTTTGTCACTGCCACATTTGGGGCAGACGACCTTTAACCCTTTTTCCTGCTCTTCTATTGTGGCCTTTATTTCAATTCTTTCGCCACATTCAGAGCAAATATATTCATAAATCATTTTGAAGTTCCTTGCTCTTTCGCATCGTTTATCGCCTTCTTCAATTCCTCTTTTGTTGGGAATGTAATTGCACCCTGGGCACAGAGATTGGCACAGGCAGAACAACCAATAACACAATTATAAGGCTGAATAACCTTAGGTTGATTTTTTTCCTCATCCCACTCAAAGACACCATTATGGCAGAAATTGTAGCATTCCTGACAGCCCGCACATTTTTCATAATCAATTGTGGGAAACCAGGGGATTTTTTCCCTTGGTATGCCACCAAATGCACCCATTTCTTAACCTCCTATCCCTCACCTTTTTCCTCTTCCTTTGAGGGAGAGGAATGGGAAGGAAAATATTTTGCACGCACCTTACGCAGCATCTCTTTCAATTCTTCTCGCGTAGGAAAAGTTATTGCGCCAAATGGACATTGAAACTTGCAGGATTCATCACCTACATTACACTCATAAGGTTTTACGACTTCAACTGCACCATTGCCCTGTCGGGCAAAAACACCAAAAGGGCAATATTTTACACACTCTAAATTGCATTTTTCCGGTTTACACTTTTCCTGGTCTATCCTTGGAAACCAGTCTATTTCGTTTCTTGGTAAACCGGTATAAGTTGACCTATCCTGAGCCATTCAAGAACCTCCTTTGCTCAAAATACCTTAAAGACACGGGATTAAAATTCCTACTCCAAATTTTCTCGGACAGGGACAAGCCTATCCCTGATTGTTTCTACAAGATACATCAGGGGGACGCCCCCTGAAACCCCCATAATCGCTCTGCTTGATGTTGTGCACTATCTTTAACATACCACCAAGTCCTGATGTATCTTGTCCATTTTTTTCTATAATGAAAGATTTTATTATTAAGTATTGGAATTTTTCAAATTCCAGTACTTAGATATCGTCGCATAAATGCGACCGCTACTTTTTATTCTTAAATGCACCGCTACTTTTTATTTTAGACTTTCTATCGTCTGTTTGACCTTATTCATCGCATCCTGTGTTGACATATTTCTCAAGTCCAGAGGTACAACCTGTTCATCATAATTTCCACCTGCGTCAGCAAATGCATCCTTGAACATCTTTTTCTGCATCTTTGGGTCACAGGCACCAATCACATATTTCACACCCGGCTTTATGTAGTCGTGAATGAATCTATCACCATCATCAACACAGAGTTGGGGATGAACTATGGCATATTCAACATCAAGTTCACCCCGGACATAGTTTATTAGTTCCCAGAGATTCAGGCTTGCAAATCCCGGACATTGTCCGGTGCAGATGCACATAATAAATCTCGGTTTTTGATTTTGCGCCATTTTGTCTCCTTTTTATTATTTAAATTTTTTCAGTTCACCCACCGGGCAGACATCATAGAGATATCTCAGACCCAATTGATTGCATTTGTTGATTACCTCTTCTGACCAGGAGCCCGGTGGAATCCAGAAGATTGCATCTTTATTCTCTGTTGCCTGGTCAAGAACTTTCAGGGTATTTTGGGGTGCCAGGATAAAGACGATTACCTCGGGTTTTTCAGGTAATGCATCCAGGGATGGAAAGCATTTATGCCCGGCAATTTCATCGTATTTTGGATTTATCGGATAGACCTTATAATTGTGCTCAACCAGGGTATGGAATACCTCAAAACCATATTTGAACTCATCCTGGGGAACCCCAATGACCGCAAAGATTTTTTTATTTTTTAAAACCTCACCTGCATCCATAATTCACCTCAATGTTAAATAGCGAAAATCCTACTTAATGTGCAATGAATTGCACCGCCACATTTTTTTCGTCCGACTGAAGTCGGACCCCTATAGTCTTTCATCGCGGTTGGAAACCGCTCCCACAATTTCATAAGCATAACCATCATTTACCCTTCTTCACCCGTTTTCACCCTTCTTTATCACTACTCTTTATCTCTTCCTCAATCCACTGTTTTATCATGGACTTTGATGGTATCTTACCCACAATCTTCATTTTACCATTGATAACCACGCCGGGTGTTGATAGAATTTTATATTCCATTATTTTTTTTAAATCTGAAACCTTTTCCAGATTTGCATTGATCTTCATCTCTTCAATGACTTCTTTCGTTCTTCTTACCGTCTCTTCACACCTTGGACAGCCAGGGCCAAGGATTTTTATGTCTAACATAAGACCTCCTCTCGTTTTGCGAAGCAAAACTCAAAATTCCAAATTCCCATCCGCCAATTTACTTGGCGGACCAAATTCCAAACAATATTTAAGCTCAAGGTCATTGTTTTTCGTTAAACGGTTTCGCCTCCCGTATCGTTATACGGTTTCGGCTTTCGGATTTCAATTTTTTCTTTACCAGCATCCCAACCCTAACCTCTTTAGACCATTTTGTATATCTGTTTAGAATTTCGTACTTCTCTAAAACCATACAGACTTATCATGATGTTATTATCAAGTATATTCCACCAATAATCACAAGCACACCGCAGACCTTTTTAAGGATTGATACACCCTTTGATCTTTCTGACCAGTGGAGATGACTGCCGATAGATTCAGTCAGAGTTCCAGCAAGGACGATTACTGAGCAGTGTCCTATTGCATAGGCAAAAATAAGGGAGATTGCATAACCAAGTTTTGTTGAGGCAACAGTAAAGACAACGCCGAGCATTGGCGCCATATAGGCAAAGGTGCAGGGACCTAATGCAACGCCAAAGACAAGACCGATTATAAATGCACCAAGCAGACCTTTTTTATCAACTCTTGTTCCGCCACCTGAGAAAGGTAAGGGAATAATACCAATAAGATGTAAACCGATGATGAAGAAGACTACAGCAACAATGTAATTTCCTGTCTTTCCGATATCACCCATCATCCTTCCCAAAAGTGCAGTGATTAGACCCACTGCACCGATAGTAATAAGAACTCCTATGGCAAAGATTAGGGCAATTGAAAATGCCCTCTTTACGGTTATTCTTCCCTGCTCACTGATATAGCCAACAACCAATGGAATGCTCGCAAGATGGCAGGGGCTCAAGATAATGCTTAAAATGCCCCATAAGAATGAGGCAGAGATTGCAATCAACGGATTCTGTTCAAGCGCCTTTGTTAACCAGGTTAATATTCCAATCATAAAGACCCTTTCTGAAAATACCAAATCCCAAGCACCAAATTCCAAACAATATTTAAATTCAAAATCATTGTTTTTCGTTAAACGGTTTCGCCGCCCGTATCGTTATACGGTTTCGGCTTTCGGATTTCAAATTTTTCTTTACCAGCATCCCAACCCTAACCTCTTTAGACCATTTTGTATATCTGTTCAGAATTTCGTGCTTCGGATTTAGAATTTTTGTGATACATTCTACTCTACTCCCAATTTTTTCAACTGTGCTATTATATCCTGTTCGGGCATAAAGCCCTGATGACGATAGACTTCTTTGCCTGAAGAATCAAAGAAAATCTGGGTTGGAATCATCATTATCTTGTATTTTCTTGCAAGTGCAGCATACTCACCAACATCAATGATTAGAATATCAGCCTTGCCTGCGTATTCCTTCTGCAATTTTTCCAAGATGGGTTGCATCATTTTACAGGGGATACAGGTTCCCCGACCAAAATCAGCAAGAACCGGCCTGCCTGATTTCAATGCCTTGCTCAATGGATTATCCGCAGTCTTTGCCTCTTCAACCTTTATCCAATTTTCATTCCGCACAATCTTCGCCTTTGCCTTGAGGTCATTTATCAATTTCTCAATGACCAGTCTCTGTTTTTCTTCAATTGCCATTGGTCTTAATTGTTCTTTCACTGATTCATAATCTTTGTTTGGCAACTGGTCTTTATACTGATTGAAGAAGTCCTTTAGTTCGTTCTCATTTACCGTAACATTTGAGGTGACCTTTCTTAATAGCAAATTCACCATAATATCTTCTTTCTTATCTGGATTCTGTTTTGCATATTCTTTATACTCTTCTTCCTGGTCAATCTTCTGCCTTTTTGCTTCATTTATAAGTAATTGTCTCGTTATCAGTTCCTCAAGAAACCCCGGCTTATCATCTTTATAATATTCCTTAATCTGTGAAGGCATTGCATTCAGCATACTATCAAGTTGTTGTTTTGTAATCTTAATATTATTGACCATAGCCAGGACATCTTCGTTCATTGCCGGTGGGTCTTCAGGATTGTTTGTTGTTTTAACCTGCGCAAGGGTATCTTTTTGCACAGTATCCTTTTTTGGAGCTATTTCTTCCTTTTTCTCCTGAACGACTGTATCCTGAATTTCTGCTTTTGATTCTAAGGTCGTGATGGTCTTTTCTTTCTTCATTCTGATACTGAATATAATTACCACGAAGACAGCAACAATCAAAATTATCAGCAGGTATCCTCTTTTATCTTTCATTAATGACTCCTTTCATCTTTATTTCTTACATAAAATGTAGCGACACGATTTATCGTGCAGAAAGAATGTGTCATAAATGACACCGCTACAAAAACAATTAATGCAAGCCTCGCTCATAATCACCCTCACCTTAGTCTTCCCCCTTCAGGGGGTGAGGGGCTCATAATATCTTTTCTTTATCCACAATGCGACATTGACCAAGCCAATCAATACCGGGACTTCAATCAAAGGACCAACGACTGCGGCAAGCGCCTGACCTGAATTCAGACCAAAGACACCAATAGCAACGGCAATCGCCAATTCAAAATTATTACTCGCTGCGGTAAATGACTGGGTTGCACTATGGGCATAACTGAAACGAAACCGGTGTGAAATGAAAAATGAAATCAAGAACATTACCACAAAATAGACAAGGAGTGGAATTGCAAT
>JBNAVN010000041.1:0-22660 GCA_049700315.1 bacterium | reverse complement strand
CTCCAATAAAAACAACAAAAAAGCGGAGGGCATTTGCCCTCCGCCGGAGAAGAAATGAAGTGCGGTGTGTTTTGTAAATTTCAGGTTTAGCATCATTAATGTCAACCATAAATTGACATTCCCTTTGCAGCCGGGCTTTGCCCGACTGCAGAGGAGAAAAGGGGGTTATGAGACATTTATCTTACTTAACAGGGGTATCCAAGGGAGATAAGGGGTTATAAAGGGTATTACTACAAGTCCCGCAAAGACAATACAGCAACAATAAAACCCGTTCTTTACCCCTATTTACCCTTGTTCATCCCTTTTTACCCTTATCTTAAGAGAATAGCCTTTTCTTGTTGCTACGCAACACACAGAATCACACGGATGATAACGCAGATGAACACGGATTGCAATCATCGTAACAAAATAGTCTTCTTAACTTTCTTAAAGTCACCCGCTTCCAGTTGCACAAAATAGACACCAGAAGGCAATCGGCGACCGAGGTCATCATCACCATACCAAATAACCTGGTTAAATGGTTGAGTGGTTGAATGGTTAAAGTGCTTAACCAACCTCCCTGTAACATCATTTTAAATTTTTTTCTTATATTGATAACAAGGTCCCTTTACTTTTGCAATCCTCTTGACATCTTTAAGAAAGATATTATAATAATAAATAAAAGTGATTATGGGGTGTGTTGTTTCAATTTTGATCTTTAATTCAATGTTTTTAGTTCCCGGTAAAATCATGCCGGAGCTCGGTGAGATCTTAAAAAATGCTCCACCTTTGGAAAAAATTCCTGTTATCGTCCATATGAGCACAGAATATCCATTAGAGCAGATACAAAATCTCTCTCCCCAGGAGAAATGTAATTTATTTAAAACTATCGCTTATAATTCTCAGAAAGATGTTTTGGCATACCTTAAGAGACTGCCCGGAAACAAGGCTGAAGTCCTTGACCAATTCTGGATATTCAATGGATTCCATTTGAAGGCGACTAAGGATGTGATTGAGGAATTGGCAGGGCGTAATGATATTAAATTCATCTGTTATAGTGCGATAGTAAAATTGGATTATACAGTCGGTGGATTGATTCCCAAGGAAAACCCCAAAACACCAGAATGGAATATCAAAATGATTATGGCTGATTCGTGCTGGAATGCTGGTTATGATGGTTCAGGAGTGATAATTGGTCATATAGATACAGGTGTGCTTACAACCCATCAGGCACTCTCTGGTAAGTGGCTTTCACCTTACTGGTATGATGCTGTTAATGGTATGTCTACTCCTTATGATGATCAAGGGCACGGCACGCATATAATGGGAACAATCTGCGGTGGTGATGGTCCAGGACCATTTGTTTATGATGTGGGCATTGCTTATGGAGCCCGATATATACCAACAAAGGGCCTTGATGCATCGGGTGTTGGTTATTATTACTGGTTAGATGACTGCATGCAATATCTTGCGAATTTAAAGGCACAGGGAATAAATATCCGTGTAATTAGTAATTCCTGGGGTTCCTCCAGTGGAAGTGATTTGCATTTCTGGGATATTATTTTGCACTGGAAGAATCTGGGTGTCTTTCCTGTATTCGCAGCAGGGAGTGGCCAGGGATATGGAACGATAAATTCGCCCGCCTCTTTTTGCACAGTTGCTGGTGTTGGTGCAACGAGACCTAACGATACCATCGCTAATTTTTCAAGCCAGGGACCAGCACCAAATATTCCACCGATAAACAATCCTCAATACTGGTACTATCCCGAATGGAATCTATTAAAACCTGATTTTTGTGCCCCGGGTGTGAATATTCGCTCATGTTCCAATAATGGTGGTTATGCTACATTTAGTGGCACATCTTTTGCTACACCGCATTTAACCGGCGGAACCGCAATCCTGCTACAAAAAAATCCAAATCTGACATTGAGTGAAATCTATTCCGCATTTAAAGATAATTGTGATATGCCATCATGGGGTGGACCATATCCGAATAATACCTATGGCTGGGGAAGGATTAATCTCTGGAAAGCATTGAAGGATGTTCCACCAACTGACCAGCCATGCATGGTATTGTTGCATACCCGGGTAGTTAATGATGACAATGGAAATGGAAGGCTTGACCCTGGTGAGAATGGAGGGATCATTACCTATGTGAAAAACTCCGGTGGTGTAACCGCAACAAATGTTCAGGGTACATTGAGAACAACATCACCATATATTACAATCATTGATTCCACATATACATACGGCACAATCAATCCAGGAGATAGCACTGATAATTTTTTGGACGCTTATGAGGTGAGCGTTGATGCGTCAACCCCGCCAGGGCATAAGGCAGATTTCAAGATTGCTTTGGTTTCTGCTGAGACCTCCTGGGTAAGGAATTTTTCATTAACAGTTGGTTATGCGCCAGGTATGATTATCTGGGGACCAAAATATCTACCGAGTTTTCCTGCTGATGGCTCTGTGCGTGGGCTTGCATATGACCGTATAGGAGATATGATATATGTCATTGATTACTATTCAAATTCCATTTATATTTACTCTTCAGACAGCTTCGTGACATATTATGGAACAATATCTGGACCAGCGACAAACCTTACTGATATTGCATACAGCTTTTATGATGATGCATTATATGTATGTGGGTTTAATCCAAAGAATGTCTGGAAGATTGATAAATCTTCAGGAGAGATAATCAGACAATTTAATAATCCAGCAAATGATTTTCCAACCGGCATTGCCTATGATGGAGATAATACAATGTGGTTTGCTGACCGAAGGAGTATCCCGGGTGCAACCCAGTTGATATACATTGGAGATACCCTTGGCAATGCAATCCAGTATAATAGTCCGGTTCAGGGATATTATAATACCCATTGCCTTGCCTATGATTCGCTGGGTAATTCGTTTGTAAATGTTCAGACCTGGTTTGATCCTAATGGTGTAAGACTTGATAGTGTTGGTGTTGTGGAAATGGAGGGATCACCACCAATATCCACAGGAAATAGATTTTTATTAATTAAGTGGTGGCACATTTGGGGTATAGAATATGACCCGAGGGATGGTAATTACTGGATTACGATCGCCTCTGAGGATGGTGCAAGAAATAAGATAGTAAAGGTGAAAGGATTTTATACACCATCGGTAACGATTTCAGAAAGAAAAAGTGGAGAAACTTCCTTTAGAGAAATGCTTAAGGTTATACCAAATCCTTCAAAGAATACTGTATCATTTTATATCCATACATTTAACATCAAAGACAATCATCTATGGATTTATGACATAGCGGGTCGTGTTGTAGCAAAGGTAAAGTTTGATAAGAATGAGAAGATAGTGAATTGGAATTCACGCAGAGATAACCCACTCGCTGATGGCATATACTTTGCAATCTTAAAGAAAGATAATGGTATGATTAAACAGAAATTTATTCTGATTCACTGAATTTAGAGACTGCTCAAAAAAGGGTAAGTCAGCTACAATAAATTGTGTTCAGAAAAAGAATAGTATCCTTCTTCAGCAATTATTATATGGTCAATGATCCTTATCCCCATCAAATCACCTGCATTCTTCAATCTCTCAGTGATCTTCAAATCATCTTCAGATGGCTTCAAAATTCCGCTTGGATGGTTGTGGACAAGAAATAATCCACTTGCATTTTCTATAATGGCAAACTTGAATACCTCTCGGGGATGGGTCAGACTCGCATCTAAAATTCCCTTGGAAATTGTTGTATCTTTTACAAGCGAATTCTTACCATCCACTGCTGCGACTTTGAATAATTCCTGTTTCAAACTGCCGATGAGTGGTGCATAATATTCATATAAATCCTGCGGTTTTGTAAATTTAACCATCTTTTCCTGTTTCTTTGAATATGAACGTCTACCAAGTTCTAATGCAGAAAGGATTGTGATAATCTTTGCCCTGCCCATTCCTGGAATTTTCAAATTCTCTAATTCCTTTGCCGATTTTTCTGCAAGTTTTTTTAAACTTCCAACTCTGGTTAAGATTTCTTTTGCAAGGTCTAATGCAGTGCAATTCTTTACACCCTTGCCAATGACGATTGCAAGTAATTCTGCATCGGTTAAGACATAACTTCCCTGCTCATAGAATCTTTCCCGCGGTCTTTCGTTCTCAGGCCAGTCTTTGATCTTCATTTATTGTAAATCACTTCATCAAGGTTGCCTTAATGACAAATCCCGCAAGAGTTATGGAAGATGTTGACATAAGTTTGATGAGAATATTCAAAGAAGGTCCGGATGTATCCTTGAATGGGTCACCAACTGTATCACCGACGACCGCTGCCTTGTGTTCCTGCGAACCCTTACCACCTAAATTTCCCTTTTCAATATATTTCTTTGCATTATCCCAGGCGCCACCACTATTTGCCATCATTAAGGCAACGACAAATCCAGAAACGAGTGCACCCGCAAGAATTCCAACCACACCATTTGGTCCAAGGAAGATTCCCACAATCAGTGGAGATAGGATTGCTAAAAGAGAAGGAAGTATCATCTCTTTCTGGGCTGCCTTTGTGCAGATGCTCACTGCATTGGCATAATCAGGTTTTGCCTTTCCTTCCATTAAACCTTTAATCTCCTTGAACTGACGTCTCACTTCAACGACGATCATCCCTGCTGCCCTGCCCACTGCCTTTAGTGTCAATGAACAGAATGCAAAAGGCATCATTGCACCGATGAATAATCCCGTGATGACTGCGGGATTTGTAATCCTCAAATCAAGGTGTATACCTGCAAGTTCAACCTGGTCACGGTATGCGGCAATGAGTGCAAGCGCAGTGAGTGCTGCTGAACCGATTGCAAATCCCTTACCAGTTGCAGCCGTTGTATTTCCCAAGGCATCAAGCGCATCAGTCCGCTGACGCACCTCAGGTGGTAATCCTGACATCTGGGCATTGCCACCAGCATTATCTGCGACCGGACCATAGGCATCTGTAGCAAGTGTGATACCAAGTGTTGAAAGCATTCCGACTGCAGCAAGGGATACGCCAAATAGTCCAAGATTAGGACTATGTAATCCTCCACTTAGATAATATGCGCATAAAACCGCAACAATAACGGCAATAACAGCCGGTGCCGTAGATAACATCCCAACACTGATTCCATCAAGAATCACGGTTGCAGGACCGGTCTTTGAACTATCAGCGATACTCCGTGTTGGTGAATAATTGTCTGAGGTGAAAAATTCAGTATTGAATCCGATGAAAACACCTGCAGCAAGACCCGCAAGGATTGCCCAGTACAATCCAAAATAAGAAGGTAATAAATATTTTATCACGATTGCCGAGATTATTGCAATGAGAATGCTTGAACCCCATATACCACGACGCAGGGCAGTCAACAATGCACCCTGGGTTGCATCTTCTTTTGTGCTCACAAGGAATGTTCCGATTATAGAGCATAAAACGCCAACCGTTGCCATTACCTGGGGAACGACAACACCCGCAATACCAAGACCAGCAGCAACTGCAAGTGCCATTGTCGCAATGATTGAACCAACATAGGATTCATAAAGGTCAGCGCCCATTCCTGCGACATCACCAACATTATCACCGACATTGTCTGCAATTACTGCAGGATTGCGTGGGTCATCTTCAGGGATCCCTGCTTCAACTTTACCCACAAGGTCTGCACCAACATCTGCTGCCTTTGTGAATATTCCACCACCGACACGGGCAAACAATGCCTGGAAAGATGCACCCATACCAAAACATATCATTGTTGAGGTGATATTTTGAATCTTCTGTGCTTCAGGTAGATTTCTGTAAATCCAGTTCAATAGGACAAACCAGATACTCAAATCCAATAAACTCAAACCCACAACAACAAAACCCATCACACCACCTGCAGCAAATGCAATCCTCAGACCACTGTTTAAGCTCTGCCTTGCAGCATTTGCAGTACGGGCCGAAGAATTCGTTGCCTGGGTGAGTCCAATGAATCCGGATAATCCAGAAAAGAAACCACCTGTAATAAATGCAAATGGCACATATATAGGAAGCATTCCACTCAACGCTATGATCAATAAAATAACAAATACGATTGCAAAAAAGATTATTACAACACCATACTGCCTTTTTATATATGCCCTTGCACCTTCTCTTACTGCCCGGGCAATCTCGCGCATCACATCAGTCCCTTCGTCAAACTTTCTTACACTCAAGGATAGATACCAGGCAAATAAAAGCGCAAGAATAGAACCGACGGGCGTGAGCCAGAATAATGGATGCATCTGACCTCCTTTTTTATCCTGACATAAAGTTTATTAATGGCTAATATTATATAGAAAATTCGCTGAAAATCAAGAATAGAAATTGAATTTGCTTGACTTGAGTTTCCAATTCAATATAATCTCTTATGAACATTGAAAGACTCTATTCCCGATACCAGAGCATTATACAAGACTTCAGGGATTTTGTTGATATTCTGTATAAACCCCAGAGACTTTCCGTCAGATTGAATACCTTGAAATGTAAATCTGAATCAATTTTGAATTTACTCAAAGATTTTAGGCTGACACCATTGAGATTCTACAAAGATGGTTATGTAATTGAAAATGGATACAGTATTGGTAACCATTTCACCCATCATTTAGGTCTATTATATATTCAGGAAATCGCATCTATGATACCAGGCATAATACTTGAACCAAAACCAAATGATACAGTGCTTGACCTGTGTGCTTCGCCCGGTTCAAAAACAACGCAAATTGCACAGATGATGGCAAATAAGGGCATAGTTGTTGCCAATGAAATCGTTTACAAAAGAATATCAAGTCTTATTCATAATGTCAAGAAATGTGGATTACTGAATGAAGTCATTATATCTTTGCCTGGTGAAAAAATTGGTGATATCCTGCCTAATTATTTTGACAAAATATTGCTTGATGCACCCTGCTCTGCTGAAGGCACAATAAGAAAATCAAAAAAAGTTCTATTCCATTGGGGTCTAAAGAATATCCACAAGATGGCAAGGATACAGAAAGGATTGATTGTCTCCGCATTCAGGTCGTTAAAACCCGGCGGCACAATGGTGTATTCCACCTGCACAGTTGCACCTGAAGAAAACGAAGGTGTGATTGATTATCTGCTAAAAAAATTTCCTGAGGCAGAAATTTTACCGATAGATATCCCCCATTTCAAATTTCGCGAAGGTGTTAGTTCATGGGAAAAAGAAACCTATGATACACGCACAAAACAGTGCAGAAGAATCCTTCCCCAGGACAATGACACCGCACCATTCTTCGTTGCAAAGATTACAAAAAGAGGGGTACCACAATTGCGTCCTGGTTATCATGGAAAGATAGAATTTCAAAGCAAGGTAATTGACCTGTATAGAAAACAATTCGGAATCTTAAAAGATCAACTTACAGATTATGCGGTGTATCAAAAACAGGACACTTATTATGTCACAACTTCAGAGGCCTATTCCTTTTTTGAAATTGCGGGTATCAGGAAAGGACTGGAGGTCGGTAGAATTTATGAAAACAATCTCAAACCTGACAATGACTTCATCCAGATTTTCGGTACTACAGCACAGAAAAATGTAATTGAAATCAGAGAATGGGAATTGAATAAATTGTTAAAAGGTGAAAGTATAAGGAACCAGGACACCATGGGTGAATTTGTCATTATGAAATATAAAGGCATTCCCATTAGCGTTGGACACCGAAACAATGATGAAATAAAATCATCAATAAAGCCCGCAAGAAGAATCAAGTAAAATCAAAGACAAAAAAACAGAAAAGATTTGCATTGACACACAATATTTTTTAGAAGCTCATTGCCAGAAAGTGTGGTGAAAAACTTGAAAGGCATCCTTTAGATCAATATAATATAGATATTTATGGATACTATGGAGGAAAACGACCTAAAAGATGCCAAAGGATTATATTTTACTAAAGGAATGAAGTGAGCAATTTAGAAGATTGATTTAAGAATTGGGGCTAAAAAGAAATGAGATTAGCTAATAAGGGGCACCGTTGAATGAAATAATGTGGAAGTATGGATCTAAATCTGTCTTTCTTCCACACAAAATTGCCAAGAGCCTCAAAATTATTGTAAAGGCAATCAAAAGGAACTAAAAATCAGACCTTGACATGTCTTTCCTTTTATCATATAATTCAACGAAAGGAGTGTTTATGCGTGAAATAATTAGAGATACGTTATTAATTGGATTCGGTATTGCAGCGCTGGGTAGAAAAAAACTGAAAAATGTTTATAATACACTAAAGACCGAAGGTGAGGAATTCAGGGATGAAATTCCTGCGATAAAAAAACGCTGGCAAAAAGTGGAAATGGTCTCGGATAGATTAGATGAGATGGGCCAGAGATTTTTTCGGAGATTGCATATTGCCACCCAGACAGAACTTTCTGAATTGAATAAAAAGATAGAAAAAATTTTGAAACAGAAAGCTGTTGCAGATTAAGACAATAAGTAATAAATGTTCATCAACCCTTTACGGCGGTTCAGCCGCTATTTTGAAGTCACCCGTACCTTTTTAAAGTATGGATTTGGCGAATATGTAAAAACAATCCATCCTGCCTACCTCCTTGCCCGAATAGGCATCAGAAAAAGTGCAGTCTCTATACGCCCTATCCCTGAGCGAATAAAACTCGTCTGTGAAGAACTCGGCCCTACCTTTGTCAAACTCGGACAAATTATATCAACGAGAACCGATATATTTTCTGAAGAATTAACTGAAGCACTCAGTCTTTTACAGGACCAGGTAAGACCTGAACCATTCTCTTTAATGAAGGGTGTGATTGAGAATGAGATTGGACCCATCAACAAAGTATTTACCGATTTTAATTATAATCCAATAGGTTCTGCATCAATTGCCCAGGTATATTTTGCAAAATATAAAGATACACCTGTGATTGTGAAGGTGCGCAGACCCAATATTGAAAGAATCATTGAATTAGACATTGATATGCTCAAGAGAATTGCACTCGTTGCCGAGATAAACATCCCCGGTGTAAAAGAAAGAAATCCAAAGGAATTGATTGATACATTTGCACGGATGATATATAAAGAAATTGACTTTTTGAATGAAGTAACAAATGCAGAAAAATTCAGAGAAAACTTTTTAAAAGATCCAAAGATAAAGATTCCCAACGTATTTAAAGAAATATCAACTTCAAAGGTTTTGATCCAGGAATATATAGATGGTATAAAGATAACAGACATCAACAGAATTAAAGAAAATGGATTAAATCCAAAAATCATTGCTGAAAATGGTGCTGATATCTTTTTAAAACAGATTCTTATAGATGGATTTTTCCACGCAGACCCTCATCCAGGAAATATATTTGTTTTAAAGGATAATATAATCATACCTATTGATTTTGGAATGGTGGGTAGAATAACACCACAAATGAAAGAACAGCTTGTAGATCTTGTTCTTGGTGTGGTTAACCGTGATCCGCGCAGGGTCGCCCGGATGATATTGAAGATGGGGATTGTAAATAAAAATATAGATATAAATATGCTTCAGGAAGATATCCTTTACATCCTTGATAAGTTTGAAGGGAGGTCAATAAAACGTATCTCAGTGAAGGAATTCATAGTTGATATAAATCGTGTTATCAGGAGATACCAGATAATATTACCACAGGATTTGCTCTATTTAGGTAAGGCATTATCTCAGTTAGAGGCGATCGGAAGGGAACTTGATGAAGATTTTGATATCATAAATTTTGCAAGAAACTTTGCACGCAGGCACCGCCTCGGAGCAGTATCATTTGATCTGATAATCAATAGAGGCAGGAGATGGTTTGAAGATATGATAGATACGATATTTGAATTACCAGATAATATAAATAACCTATTTGAAACACTGAAAAGAATTGATAAAAAAGAAAACGATAAAAAACCAGATGGATATTTGTGCTGGTATCTAAGTGGATTTGGAATAATGTTTATTTCAATGTTTATAATTCTTGTGTTGAACCATCCTGTAGCAAAAATAATCGGTATATGTGGAATAATAATCTCTTTTCTTATGTTTATAACCCAGTTATTCCGTTCTTTTCTTTCATATTGACAATAAATTCTTTTTATATATAATCACCTGCTGAGGGATGCAAGGGAAGTGCTGTGAACTCTGAATTATTTCAGAGAGTAAATCAGCCGCAGTCGCCGCTACTGTGATGCCTTAGAAAATCTTGGCCAACAAGCCACTGTCCAGAAATGGATGGGAAGGCGGCTAAGACAGGACAAGCCAGGAGACCTATCCCCAGCAGACAGGGAGTCCTTCGGACGAAAGGAGGAAAAAATGATTCCCTTATTCACGCTATTCTTTATGTTAAACCAGGTTTATGAGGTTGAAGGTGTGGTTGTTACTGCGACCCGTTATCCTGCATCGCTAAGAGATATCTGTGCAGGAACAATTGTGATTGATAAAGAAACAATTGAAAATAACAGCCCTTCAAATCTTGGTGAACTACTAAAAAATCTTGCAGGTATTGATGTGAAAGATTATGGTAGCCCTGGCGCAGTATCAAGCATCAGTATTAGAGGAACTCCAAGTTCCGGTGTTATTGTGCTTATGGATGGCATCCCCTTAAATTCCATGCAAACCGGAATTGCTGATATCAGCCTTATTGAAGTTGATGATGTTGAGCAGATTGAGATAATAAAAGGACCGGTCTCAAGCCTTTACGGCGCCAATGGCATTGGCGGTGTCGTAAATATTGTGACCCAGACAAATAAGGCTTCAACAGCAGGCATTGCAAAAATAAGACAAACGAGTGGAAAGGTTATAAAACCTTTTTCATCTTCTGAATACTTCCTAAACTATACAATCCCTCATAAAAATTTTGATTACAAATTGACGGGTAAGAAAATGTCCTCTGCCGGCGGTAGAACCAATAATGATTGTGAGCGATTTTCTTTTAGGAATCAATTTGGCTATAACCTATCACACTTATCGGTCAGGTATCAAATGATCTTTCTTGCCCAGAATTATGGTTTACCTGGTCCTCAACCCCTGGTTGATAGCATACATCCTATACCCAATTTAGGTGATAGCACAGCATCAAGTCGGTATGACTACCAGGTTGACAGAATTTGGCTCAATGATTTCTCAATACGTTATCAACCTGCAAAAAATCTTTCCCTGGCAACAAAATTCTTTGGCAATCTTCAGCACAATCAATATCATACACAGTTTCAATCGTGGGGCATCACTGCTGAAGATTATGAATATTCCTTATCTACACTTGGCAATAATACTACATTTATCTGGGAGCAGGGATTGGATAAATATGTAATGGGCTTTGATATTCGTTATGATTCTCTGCGTGCTGAAAAAAATTCATTACAAACCGGGGATACGCTCTGGTTTGCCCGGGCAAAAAATTATGGATACTGGTTAACAGTTGTGAAAAGATTATCGGTGAGATTCACTATCAATCCTGGATTGCGGTATGACCATAATTCTTCTTATGGTGATTTTCTTTCACCATCACTTGGCACGGTCTCTGAAATAAACCAGAAATTTTGGTTAAAATTATTTTTGGCAAGGGCGTTCCGGGCACCAGGATTTAATGACCTTTACTGGCCAATCTATGGAAATAAAGAACTGAAACCAGAGCATGGTAATGCTTACGAATTGCGCCTTGAATCCTCGCCAGTTTATAACCTTTTCGCTGGATTCTCAGTATTTTTCCGTGAGATAAATGACCGAATTACCTGGCTTCCCACCAAAGATGGTCTATGGAAACCCCAGAATGTAAATCACATCAAAATTACTGGATTTGAAACTGAAATTAATACAAAACTGAGCGATTATCTGAAAATTTCATTTGATGGCACATATCTAATTGCAACTCAAAAGAACCAGGAATTAGTATATTACGATTTCATAAACTCAGAAATGCAATTTCAGGATATTGAGAGAAAATCCGCTTTCATACCTTCTTTGACGCTATCCGTGAAATTTGATTTTCATTTCAGTGAAAATATGTCTCTAAATTTGAGCACTGATTATACATCCACCAGAGTAAATTACTATGAAAACTGGTCCTTTCTGCCTGTTATCTCAATGGATACAAAAACATTGAAAGGATATTATCTTGTCAATTTGAGTTTGCGCCGAAGATTTTTTAAACATCTCGGACTAATTCTTGGTGTAAAAAATCTTCTTGACACTTCGTATTCAATTCAGTTTGGCAATAGTATTTTTGACAAAGATTATCCAATGTCCAGAAGAACGGCCTTTGGCGAGATAACCTGGAATTAACTTAATAAGAATTAGCCAATTTGTTGAATCGTTCAATAGCCTGCAATTCTCTTTCCATTAGATAATGCTTCGCATTTGTCCCCGGGTTAACTTCTGGGCATTGCTGAGAATCATAATCCAAAAACTTACGATCTAAAAGTTTGAAAGGCGTTAATGCTTGACTCTCGTGTGTTTTTGGTTATAATAAACATCTGCAACAAGGAGCGTTAATATGAAGGAATATAAGAATTTTATCAATGGTAAATTTGTTGATTCAAAGTCAGGCAGGACCTTTGAAAACAGAAATCCTGCTAATTGGGATGAAGTTATTGGAATCTTCCCCAAATCCAATGCTGAAGATTTGAATATGGCAGTGGATGCAGCAAAGCGTGCATATCCGAAATGGCGGGCAATCCCTGCTCCAAAAAGGGCAGAGATAATGCGCCGTGCTGCTGAGATCATGATGAAGAAAAAAGAAGAAGCAGCAAGATTGATGACCAGGGAAATGGGTAAAGTAATTAAAGAAACCCGGGGTGATTATCAGGAAGGCATTGATACTGCACTATATGCCTCAGCCCAGGGAAGAAGATACTTCGGTTATACAGTCCCTTCAGAACTGCCGAATAAGATCTGTTTTACACGCAGAGATCCTCTTGGTGTATGGGGTCTTATCACACCCTGGAATTTTCCTGTGGCAATTCCCTCCTGGAAAATATTTCCCTGTATTTTGAGCGGAAATACAGCAGTCATCAAACCTGCAACTGACACGCCGGCATCTGCTGGAGAATTGGTTCAGATATTATATGAAGCAGGATTACCTGAAGGGGTATTGAATATTGTTTATGGCGGTGGTGGTGAAATTGGTGAAGCAATATTAAATCATCCAGATATTGTTGGAGTTTCTTTTACTGGTTCTTCAGATATTGGCAGGCGTATTGGTGAAGTCTGCGGTAAGACTCTAAAGAGATGTTCATTAGAACTTGGCGGGAAGAATGGTCAGGTCGTGCTTGCTGATGCTAATTTAGAACTGGCAATTGAAGGAGTTGTATGGGGTGCATTCGGTACAACTGGTCAACGTTGCACTGCTACATCAAGATTGATCATTGAAGAACCGGTTTATAACAAATTTATTGAAATGCTTAAAGCCCGCGTTGAAAGACTAAAACTCGGCAATGGACTTGATGAGACAGTGGATGTGGGACCACTTGTTAACAAGGCTCAACAAGATACTGTGGCAAGTTATGTACAAATCGGGAAAAATGAGGGCGCAAAGTTATTGACCGGTGGTACACCACAGACCGAAGGTGAATGTTCAAAGGGCTGGTTTTATAAACCGACAGTTTTTATAGATGTCCTACCGACAATGAGAATTGCACAGGAAGAAATATTTGGACCAGTGCTTTCGGTAATAAAGGCAAAGAACTTTGAACAGGCGATTGAGATTCTGAATGGTACAACTTATGGTCTTTCTTCAAGTATCTATACAAATGATCTGAATAAAGCGCAGAAAGCCGCAGAACTCGCTGAAACTGGCATTGTCTATATTAATGCGCCAACCATCGGTGCAGAATGTCATTTACCTTTTGGTGGAATGAAAAATACCGGCAATGGTCACAGAGAAGGTGGCTGGACTGCTTACGAAATATTCACCGAAGTAAAGACTGTGTATGTTGATTATTCAGGGGCATTACAGAAGGCACAGATTGATACATGGGAAAAGGATGGGTAAAGGGTGAAGGTTGAGACGCTGGTGAAAGAATATGGGCAAAATGAAGAAACCAAATATAATCACTGAACTCCCCGGGCCCAAAGCAAGGGAGTTACTAAAGCAAGATTCAAAGTACATATCACCATCTTATACAAGGTCATATCCTGCGGTGATTGAGAGTGGCAAAGGTGTGTGGGTAACTGATGTGGATGGTAATGAATTTCTGGATTTTTCGGCTGGTATTGCGGTGCTTGCTACAGGACACTGTCATCCTGAAATAACCAGGGTGATTAAAGAGCAGGTTGAAAAACTACTCCATATGTCAGGTACGGATTTTTATTATCCACAGCAGATTGAACTTGCTGACAAACTTGCGGAAATCGTTCCGGGTGGCAAAAATAAAAAAGTGTTCTTTGGCAATTCGGGTGCTGAGGCGGTGGAATGTGCAATGAAACTTGCCCGATACCATACACGCAGACCAAGATATATTGCATTTACCGGTGCATTTCACGGAAGGACATATGGTGCATTGTCTCTGACTTCTTCAAAGGCAGGACAAAGAAGATTTTTTGGACCACTTCTACCTGATGTCACGCATGTTCCCTATGCATATTGTTATCGGTGTCCTTTTAATCTTTCCTATCCTGATTGCAATCTTGAATGCATAAGATACATTGAAGAAGTCGTATTCAAAAAAATTGCGCCACCCGAAGAAATTGCTGCAATATTTGTAGAACCAATTCAGGGTGAAGGTGGATATGTTATTCCACCTGATAGTTTTATGCCTGCTCTCAGAAAACTATGTGATGATTATGACATCATTTTAGTTGATGACGAAGTTCAGGCAGGAATGGGCAGAACTGGAAAGATGTTTGCCATAGAGCATTTCAATACCAAGGCAGATATGTACTGCATCGCCAAAGGAATTGCCTCAGGACTTCCATTGGGTGTCTGTGTTTCAAATAGTGGATTAATGGACTGGCCACCTGGTGCGCATGCGTCAACATTCGGTGGCAATCCTGTATCCTGTGCAGCAGCATTAAAAACCATAGAATTGTTAGAAAAGGAACTCGTTGATAATGCGGCAAAACTTGGTGAATTCGCATTGAAAAGACTTAATGACTTGAAAGACAGGTATGATTTCATTGGTGATGTTAGAGGAAAAGGATTAATGATAGGTATTGAATTTGTTGCGGACAAAAAAACCAAGACACCGATAAAAGATAAAAGAGATGCAGTTGTTTATGAGGCGTTCAAACAAGGATTATTGATACTGGGTGCAGGAGAAACAGCAATAAGAATAATCCCACCCCTGGTTATAAATGAAGAAGAGTTACAGACTGGTCTGGATATTATTGAGTTTGTAATCAAAAAAATATTTAAAATATAGAAACTGTTTACAAAATGTAGTAGTACAAGGTCATACCGAACAGCGCTTTATTTTGCGAGACTGCAATAGTCATCAAGGAAGATGATAAAAAAAGGGGACCAGGGGTCCCCTTTTTCAACTTTGATCTTCTCTACGGATTTCTATAGAGTCCAAACCAGAATTCAGCAGTATCTGTACGTGTTCCGTAGTAATCATCATAGGCGACAAAATACAATTTTGCCTGTGCCTCATAGGTATTTGTGCTTATCAAATAGGCTAAAACCGTATCAACAGGAAGTGGCACATTCTCAAGTATGGAAGTATCCACTTCTGTAGGATCAACAATACCCTTCACCTTCATATAGATAGGAATCTGGAATGGTCCCAAAAATCTTGTTCCATCAATTCCATAATATTCCCATATCATTCGTTCAACCGTGCAATCCACAGAATTTCTTGCCACAAAGTGAATCTCATCAATATCAGCAGTTCCACCTTCATCAACCGGTGCTGCCACAGGGGTAATAAAAGTAACCTCTATGTCCGGCTCCAGTTTCACCGACTCCTTGGCAAAATCACAGGCAACAAATAGAAGCACAACCGCTAATAGGGCGAAAATTTTTCTCATCATACCTCCTTGATAATCCTACTATTTTATCCAATATTTCCCTTTTGTCAAGAGAAAAATGCAAGCATCTAATTTGAGAACAAAACCTTAAACTCCTGTGCCTCCATATCACCTCACAATTATTACCTTCTCAAATTTATTGTAATTTTCGGTTTCTAAGCGAACAAAGTATATTCCCGAGGGTAATCCGTTCAAGCCAAATGTAATTTCATTATCCCCAATCCTATTTGGGATGAAATCCACCTTCTGCACGAGTCTACCAGCGACATCATATAATTTGAGAATGATTGGTTGAAAGTTTGGGGTGTTAAACCGAACCTTTATACTGCCTTTTGCAGGATTTGGATATATCCTTTCAAATAAGAATCTGCCAGCATTTATCAATCCTTCATCACCCATCGGTCCAGAATAATCTTTACTCTTTGTTGCACCTGGGAATTCATACAAACCAATCTCACTACAGACAACCCGCTTGCCCTTTATCTTTTTAATTTCTATTATGACTTCACCATCTCCATAGACTGATTTTGGCAACCAGATAGAAATTCTCTTTAAATGATTCGGTGTTATAAATGCAGTATCCAAACCTATACCATCAACAACCAATGCCTGAATTATCCTGCCAATCCCTTTTCTCTCAATTACCTCCTCATTAGTGTCACCCTGAACCCTGCCCTGAACTTGTTTCAGTGATTGTTTCACGGGTTGTTTCAGGGTCTCATTTCTTTTCAGGCTTGTTTCAGCATCTAATAATAAAAAATTTCATTATCTGCAGTAATGGATTGAAAATCCATTACCGCAAGATGAAATGCTGGGTGATGCAAAAGTCAACATTTTTGACACAGGGTAAAAAGTGTTGACTTTTGAAAAAAGATTTATGTTTGATTGTAGTAATCAATTCCACGATTCCATAATTGTGGAATTGAGAAATTGTAAAATTTATGAATTCTAATAGAGTAGTGCCATGGGTGAATTTGTTTCCCCCTCTTTTGAGTATTAAAACTTAAGGGCAATCAATTTCTTACTTTCTTAAGAAACAAAGAAATAATGGTTTGTAGGATTGACGAAAAATTTACAATTCCCTGCTAAATTCTTCATAACTCAACATTCCAACTTAGCTCTTCAAAAACTGCTCATCGTAGAGCATCTTATATACTGAACAGGTTTTGTAAAGGTCATCATGTTTGCCCTGACCCACAATCTTGCCGTCGTCCAAAACTAAAATCTTATCCGCATTTTTGATTGTTGATAACCTGTGGGCAATGATAAAGGTTGTGCGGTTTTTTAATAGATTCTTTAATGCCTCTTGAATCAAATTTTCTGATTCTGAATCCAGTTGTGATGTTGCCTCATCAAGAATCAGAATCTTTGGATTTTTTATTAGTGCCCTTGCAATCGCAATACGCTGACGCTCACCACCAGAAAGATTAACACCCCGCTCACCTATTTTTGTCTTGTAACCTTCGGGTAAATCTTTTATAAAGACATCCGCATAAGCAAGTCTTGCACATTCTTCTATCTCACAATCCTTTGCCTCAGGATTACCAAACCTGATATTCTCTTTTATTGTATCAGAAAATAGAAATGTCTCCTGTGAGCAGATTCCAATCTGTTTGCGTAAAGATTTAAGATTTACCTCACTTATATCCATCCCATCAATCAGAATCCTGCCTTTTGTAGGCTCAAAAAATCTTGGAATTAAAGATACTAATGTCGTCTTACCAACCCCACTCCTGCCCACAATTGCAATCACCTCTCCAGGATTTGCCTCAAAAGAGATATTCTTTAAAACTTCTTCTTTCCCATTATAAGAGAAAGAGACATTATCAAATACAACCCTGCCTTCTTTTATCTCAATCTCTTTTTTACCATCCCTTTCCGGTGCCAAATCTAACATCTCAAATATTCGCTCAACCGCGGCCAGTGAACGCTGGACATTCAGGTTTAGATTATACAAATTTCTTGTTGGTCCAAAGAGATAGCCAATAAAAGAATTGAATGCAATCAGACTGCCAATCGTTAAATTACCTCTCATTATCTCTGAACAGCCGAACCAGATTAAGACAATCGGTCCGGCAGAAGAAATCAATGCGGAAGAGATTGAAGCAATCGTTGCGGTAATATCAAGTTTAACTTCTTTTCTAATTGCCTCTTTTATCTTACCGAGCATCTTCATTGTTGCCCTCTTTTCACCAGTAAATGCCTTTATCACTGAAACCCCAGATAATAACTCTTGTAAATCTCTATTCAATAGGGCATATCTTTCTCTCACTTCATAACTCATCCTTCTCACCCTTTTATTAAAGACCATTAAAGATAATAAATAAAAGGGAAGAATCAAAAAGCAGATTAAGGCAAGTTTTGGATGGATATACAATGTGCAGGCAACGCCGGCGATAAAGGTTAAGATATTCTGTCCTGCAGTTACCAAGGTATCTGCAAGTAGTCCCTGGACCGCATTTACATCATCGCTAAGACGGGACATCAAATAACCGGTCTCTTTTTTATGAAAAAATGAAAGCGAAAGTTTCTGGATATGCTCAAAGAGTTTTAGCCTGATATCAAACAAGACCCGTCCACGAAAGGTAGCGAGCAAAAAACCCTCAAAAAATGCTGTAGCTGAACGAATTGACAGAATAGTAATGATTGTAAAACCAATAATATTCAGCAATTGAAAATTTTTAAGAACAATTACCTTATCAATCAAATACCTTGTCAAAAATGGTATCGGCAGTTGTAATCCTATCGAAAAAAGCATGGAAATAAAAGCGATTAGCCCCTTGAGACTGTAAGGTTTAAGAAATTTAAGAAATTTCGTTCCTAAGGCAACTTCTTTAGTGGTAAATTTCATTAATGTTTTCACTACAATATATAGCAATTACTGTTTTTTCAACAACACATATTCTTTGGTATTATTCAGCAAGTCTCTTTTCCATTTTTGTTCAAATAGATGCTTTTTTTCATTGAGTATCTTAAAAATATCTCTCTGAGCACACTTTTTGGTAATTTCGGATATCATTTTCTTTCCATATTTTTTCTCTATATATTTAATTATTGTCCAGCCCCAATAATAATAATATCTCCTAATCCGGATTATTTTCGCTAAAGATGGAACTCTATTTATAGAAATCTTTTGAAAAATTGGTTTTTTAAATTCATCTTCATATAACCACTGTTTGGAAAGATATACCGCAAGACCCTCTTCAAACCATCGTGGAACATTATCATCGCCTCCAGCAACAATTCGGACAACCATATGTATAATTTCATGTATCAATAAACGGAAATAATCGGCACGATTATATACATATACAGAATCAGTAGCATAGGATTGTGGAGATAGTAATAACATATAATTGCCCTTAACCTGGGCAATTCTCGTGAGAGGAGTCTCTGATGATTCCAATTTAAATAAATGCTGCAAAAAAGAATTATACTCTAATCTATTTTTCGCAATTATAACTTTAATGGCAGGCAATTTCTTATTTAAACCAAAGTAAGAAGAAACGATTCCAATACCTTTCTTTACTCCGAAATATGTTTCTTTAACGTATTCCTTGTCGTTTACTGTATAAAATATTTTTATTTTGTCTTTAATAAAACTAAGATATTCTCTTTTCATTTCTTTTCATTAAATCTTCAATGAGTCTATTTGTATCAATCTTTAATTTTTTGGCTATATGGGTGATTAAATCAGCATAAACAGGAAAGTACGGGTCTTGATTTTTGCTATTTAGTCTATTTGGACACCCTTTTGATTGGAAATAAATAAAACGGGGATCACAATTTAGATACTCAAAAAAAGTTTTGCCAACAATTTTATTGTTAAGGGATGCTATATTTCGCAAGTGCCTATTAATGATGTCCTCAACATACAGATCGTCTATGTATCCTATTTTCATATCTTCTTTTCGCTGGCAGCCACTGTAGAGTAACCCTTGTGCATCGACCGTGATAAAATGTAAACACCCGTTTTCTGCAAGTTTACAGTACCTAGGCGGATGAAAATTTAGCCCTTTTATTATCTCTTCTAATTCCATTATATAGGGAGTTCTTTCAGGCCACCACAGGTCAAATAAATTGCGAAAAAAATTCTTCAAAAGCTCACCAGACAATATGTTGTTTTCCATAAAGCATATTCCTAATGCAACACCATTTTTTGGCCTTACGAGTTTCAAAAAGTCGAAAATTGCCCCATATTCTTGCAAATTATATTGATTTATTACAATATGTAAAGAGAAAGAATTGCATTCTTTGCAAACCAACTCTAAATTTTTTCTAAATTTCTTGAAAATTCTAATGCTTTGAAACCTTCCTTGATTATGGAGGTAATTAGGACCATCACAGCTAACCGAAAGATAAATATTCAATTTTTTTAACCATTTTATTTTATTCTTATCCATATTTATGCAGTTGGTTATAACAACATTTTCATATTTTATAGTTTCCTCCAATTGTTTTCGCTGAATGTGGGTGATACGCCTGTAAAAATCGTACGGGAGAAGCAAGGGTTCGCCACCATGCCAACAAAAATTTATTTTTTTAATGTCCGGTATATTTTTAAATTTATATACGAATTCAGGAAACCATTTTGTAATTGGTAGATCGGTATAAAGGATGGGTTTGAATAATTGCTTAGAGGATAACAATTCTTGATCTCTCTTCTCGTGGCAATATTCGCAATTTAAATTACAGAGATCATTTATAGGTTTAAAAATAATATTCAAATGGTGGGGCATTTTATAATCCCTAATTACTTGACCTCCCTTTGAAATATCTTTGTTAATAACGGGAAGAAAGACGATATATAACTTTCTCGGCATAGGCTATCATTAAACTTAAGGTTTTTAACATACCTGTAAAAATAGCATCCCGTTTCACAGATTGGGAAATATGGACATCTCTTCTTGGCACACACACGCATAGCCAAATTAAAAATTGGCTCACGATTCTTGTTTTTATCAATTTTTATAAGGGGTGTTTTAAAAATATTGCCCACCCGAAAATTTTTAATTCCAAATGCGGTATCGCAGTTATATATATCTCCATTGGTATCTATTAAATAACTATTGCGGGAAGTGAACATACAAGGAGGTTGAAATGCTGATTTCAGGCTTATACGAAACCCCCTCTTTTTACCAATTTCTACGAATTGAGTAAATATTTGACCCAGCAATGGATCATTGTATTGATAGCACCCAGATTTTGGACCTAAGTTTGTTGTTGTTTCCTGGATAGATTCTAATACAATAATACATTCCCTCGTTATCTTTTGCTTCTCTAAATCATCTAAGAATTTCTCAAAAACTGGACGATCAGAATTTGCTTTCCATATATTGTATTTTATTCTTAAATGAAAATGATTTTGATATTTTATGAGATTGCTAAGAATTGTATCATAAGATCCGGGTCTTGTTAAATTATGAATATCGCGGGGGCCCTCAAAACTTACCTGAATTGTCTGTAAGCCGTTCTTTCTCAATTTATTTATTAAATCAGTATCCGCAACAGTTCCATTCGTTGTCATAATAGAACGCATTTTTAGATTATGTGTGTTACAAATTTTGCTTACAAACTTTAGAAGTAAACAAGAAAGATCCGAACGAGTTATTGGGTCCCCACCAAAAATAACCAAAAATATTTCTTCAAAATTTTGAGAAAAAGAACTTAAATATTCGTGAAGCCAATCCACAAATTGTTGTATTACTTCGGGAGAACTATCTGATCTTTTAATATTATTTTGGAAACAATATTTACAATGAAATTCACATTTAGTTGTAAGTGTAAAATAGAATAATAATCTTTTGTTGGAGGTATCTTTTAATTGAAAATAATTTTTAACATTCGTAATGTAATCGTCTGAGTTTACAATTAAACTTCGTTTTAATAATTCATTAGCCAAATCCTTATTTGCATTTGCCCCATCCAAAATTGTATTCCAGCGTTCACGAAAAACATATACGGTATTGGTGACAAGATTATGAACGGTTGATGACTTATCGCTACTTGAAACTACAATATTAAAAGGCGAGTTGTAGTATATCATTTTTATCGGTATTTAAGTAAAACAGGGCTCAGTGTAAAGAGCCCTGTTTTACTTATTTTGCTTATGTTGTGATTAACCGACAACATTCATCCCACGACGGTGCAGCAATCAGTAATGCTTTTTCAATATCCTCTCGAACAATTTTTAATAATTCGTCTACGTCAACATTTTGTTTGGCACCCAAATTCTGCGGAGGGGAAACCATTTTAAACCTCCTTTTTTATTCCACCCTATTTAATTTTAACATGCCCACCCGGCCCCCGAATAGCACGACCTTTTTGGAGGACCCTTCTCGCTGGTGGTTGGAAATGGATTCCGTGTCAAGCACGGAATGACAAAGAGAAGTGACCAACCACCAGGGGTCGGGACCGGAACCGCAATCTGGTCTATTTGGTTTCTCTGGTCTATCTGGTCCATTTCGCAATCCGAAATTGCCTTTCTGATTCATCTATCTCTATTCCTCGGTTCATCGCACCACTACAATAAAGTCTATTTAGCCCCATAATTTTTTCTCCTTTCTTACCCGTTTACTTTTAACCTTACCACCTTTATTTAACCCGCTTCTTAACCCTAACCCAAAAACCATCTAAATTCTGCATATGCAAATTTCGTGCCAACTCAAAAGTGCCGAAATTTCATAAAATCCACATCCCTCAGTCTCATTTAGTGAGACAGGTTATCCAC
>JBNAVN010000040.1:0-22927 GCA_049700315.1 bacterium | reverse complement strand
CCGGCAAGTGGGCAGGTAAATCCAGTAGAAATAAACTATTCTACAGATTTGATTTCCTATCCCCAGATTTTGTTCAATTCCAAGCCTGCATCACTGGATTTGGTCTGGACAGAGTATAGCGAGATAGATTCCATCGGTTATATCTATTATCTCAATTTGCCTTTAACTGAGGTTGCCCCAACTTATGCCTTTGATATGGGGCAAGAGACACCGGTGCCTGTCTTGGTTCAGCGTGATGGTTATATTGTCTATGGTTTAGAAGATTACAAAACCGTTGATTATGATTCTACAGAATTGGTTTACCATCTGGCATTACATTCACCCCATACAAAATACAAGATTCGCTGGACCTATTATCATGAGGAGCTGAATAAACTGAAATTACAGTTCAATATTGATGATATTTTGCATCGGAATAGATGGGTGAATCCTGGTGAGAAAATAATAGAAGAAGCCTGGATACCTCAATCCTGTTTGCAGGATAATGAAATAACGATAAAAATAAAAAGACTTTCCGGCACGATTGCGGTTCTTTCCGGGATTGAGATTTATACTGAAGAGGTGGGTGGAGGTGGGCCTTGCGGCACTGAAGTTCATATTTCAAGGCCATTCTATCTTGAGAGAATCTATCCAAATCCCGCAAAGGGGATGATACACCTGAGATTCAATTCACCGGATACGAGAAAGATTTCAATCAAAATTTATGATGTCTCTGGCCGGCTTGTGCATAAAGAGAGTATAATAAAATCAAAAATTGGGATGAATGAGGTTTTGCTAATACCAGATGGTCTTTCTGCAGGTGTATATTTTGTGAGATTAGAAACAGAGGGTTATGAGAAGATAGAGAAGGCGGTATTATTGAGATAAGGGTGGAGAGGGGAAACATGCAGGAGCCGCAGTATCGTTCTGACGAGGAAGTCAGAACTCGCAGTATCGCTTCGCTCGCAGTATCATCCGCCACTCCGCCATACATAGTGGCGGAGTATGGCGGATTCGCAAATAGACGAGAAAAAAGAGAAATCAAAACGGCATTGCGGATTTCGGATTGCGGATTTAAACGAATAGACGAGACCGTATGACGAAATGCATTTCGCAACCGCACAACGACAGACGATTTTTAAAGGATTATTCTCGCGGTTAGGAAACCGCTCCTACAGAATTGGTTATTGGTTAACTGGCGTGGATGCTGGTATGGTTATCGGGCGTGGTCTATAAACAAGGATACGAAAACACCCCTGGCTATTTGTTATTTAACCTTTTAACCATTTAGCCAATTATCCTTCTGATTTGGAGTAGCGACTTCAGTCGCGTACTTATTGAAGTAACATTGCCTCCGATACTCCGAGGCACCGAGACTCCGTTTCTCTGATGACCAAACGGGCAGCGTAACCGTATAACGAATTACGATTGATTAATAATATGTATTGCCTTTTTGTAAAAATTCTCTGCTGATTCGCCAATGGTTTCACACAGCGTAGGGTGGGGGTGGATTAATTCAGCAAGGTCGCTCACCTTTAATCCTTTGTCAACTGCAAGAATCCCTTCACCGATCAAACTCGGTGATTCCACACCAAGGATATGAACTCCCAAAATTTTTCCGTCTTCTTGAGCGATAATCTTTACAATTCCTTCAGTTTCAAGCATTGACAATGCCTTGCCTGATGCACGATAAGGAAATTTTCCAATTTTTATTTTGAATCCTATTTCAATTGCCTCTTTTTCTGTGAGTCCTACAGAAGATAGTGGTGGAATTGTGAAGATACAGGAAGGAATGTTATAGGATTTTTTCGTAGCATGCAGACCGGCAATGATTTCTGCAACTTCAATACCCTGTTTTGTCGCCTTGTGTGCAAGCAGGGGTGGACCGATAATATCACCAATCGCATATATATTTTTTATACTTGTGCGGTAAGCGTCATCAACCAAAATATATCCCTTTTTATCAATTTCTATGCCCAGTCCTTTAAATGCAAAATCGGTTGGTTTCCTGCCAACAGTGATCAAAATTCTGTCAAATTCTTCGGTATTAACACCTTCAGGGTTTTTTATATCAACCTTGATTTTGTTGTTTGCTATCTTATAACTCTGGACAGTTGAATTTAATAAAATATCAATACCTTTCTTTTTCAGAATTTTATAAAGGTTTTCACAAAGTTCTATCTCCATTCCTGGTAAAATTTGTTGCATAATTTCCACAACTTTGACTTTGGTGCCGAGAGAGGCATAGATTGTAGCAAGTTCAAGTCCGCAAGCACCTGCACCTACTACAAGTAGTCTATCTGGAATATCAGTTAGTTGCAGCGCATCATCTGTATTTGTAATATACTTACCATCAAATTCAAAACCTGGCAAGGCAATAATTTCAGTCCCTGTGGCAATCACTATATTCTCTGCTTCAACATATTCTCTATTTCCATTGATTTCCAGTTCAATTTTATGTTCAGAAGTAATCCTTGCCCTTGCTTTTTTCCATTCTACATTATTATTTTTGAAAAGATACTCAATTCCTGCGCGCAATTTCTTGATGACAACTTCAGTATGATTGCGTAAGGTTTGCAAATCTACACCTTTGTTGTCAAATTTTATGCCTATCTTCTGTGCTTTTTGGAAATTTTCAATAATTTCTGTAGCATAACTCAATGCCTTTGTTGGAATACAGCCACGATTAAGGCATACCCCACCAAGTTCACCAGATTCAATGACCACAACTTTTTTCTTTAATTGTCCGAGTCGGATTGCACAGGGATATCCACCAGGACCCGCGCCAATAACTGCAACATCCCATTTATTCATTTTAACCACCTGTCTCTCACATTGAATACAAAAGGTGTTTCCTTAATCATTATTATCGCGGTTGGAAACCGCTCCTACCAGAGTTATCACCCAACTGAATTTGCACGATACAAAGTTCATTCCATTTCAATCAAATCCTTAAATGGATATAGTTTTCTCAGTCTGCTTGGGTGACGTAATTTTCTCAATGCCTTTGCTTCAATCTGTCTGACACGTTCCCTTGTGATATTAAATTTCTGACCCACTTTTTCAAGCGTCATTGGAACACCATTTCCAAGTCCAAACCTCAGTCGGATGATTTGCTCTTCTCTCTTAGGAAGGTCTTTTAATATTTCATTGAATCTATCTTTTAAAATTGATATTGCTGCCCTGCGCGATGGTGAGTCAGACATTGGGTCGCTTATGAAATCGCCCACAAAACTTGATTCTTCGTCATCAATTGGTTTGTCAAGTGATATCGGAATGAGTGAGATATTCTGCGCCATTCTGACTTTGTCGGTTGGTAGATCAAGATGGTCTGCGATTTCTTCAATAGTTGGTTCACGACCAAGGTCCTGGGTCATATCTCTCTGTGCCCGAGCAACTTTGTTCATTGTATCAAGGATGTGAGCAGGAACTCTGACGGTCCTTGCTTGATCTCCTATTGCACGGGTGATTGCCTGTCTTATCCACCAGGTTGCATAGGTGGAGAATTTGTAACCTTTGCGATAGTCAAATTTTTCCACTGCTTTGATTAAACCATTGTTACCTTCGCCTACCAGATCAGCAAATTCAAGACCGCGGTTCACATATTTTTTTGCAATTGAGATGACCAATCTCATATTCCCTTCAATCATTCTCTGTCGTGAACGGTTTATCAAATCTTCCCATTTTTCAATGATCTTCAACGATTCTTTCAATCTCGCCACATCATTGCCAAGATCTGAAAGTAATTTTCTTCTTTCTTTTGTAAAGATTTGTATTTCATTCTGGTTGCGTAATCTTGGTATGGTTTTCTCAATTTTCTCCAGACGAATGAGACTTTCTTTGAATGCTTGAATTGCGCTGTTCAAGGCACCATGCTGAAGCGCGAGGATTGATAGTTTCCTCAATACTCTTTCTTCTTTCTCAAATACCTTCCATTCCATTGATTTTGAATGGTCTCTCGCTGCCTTTTTATAAGTTTTCACAAGTGACAAATAGTCTTTATCAACAGATTTGACACGACGAATAAATCTCTGTCGCTCAGCCCAGAAAGTATGTTTATCCATAATGGCTTCAATTTCAACTCGGGAGATTTGATCAAGGCTTTTCTTTCCCATTTCTACCTGTTTACAGACTTCAATCAAGGTGTTGATGGCACAGGGAAATCTCAAGAACTGGCGCTCAATCATCCGATAGCCGGTTTCAATTTTTACTGCAAGCTCATATTCTTCATCTTTGGTAAGCAAATCATACCGGGCGAGTTCCCTGAAATAAGCCCTTATCGGCTCCTCAGCTTTGACTGTGCTTTTGGAAACCGCAGGTTTTGGAACTTCTTCCTCTTCACTCTGGACAATAACAATGCCGTTGCGGGCAAGCAAGTCCAGTACTTCATCAATCTCTTCTGGTGTGACATTATCGGGGATAAGATTATTAATATCGTTTATAGTAATCTTCCCCGTCTCTTTTGCCTTTTCAAAGATTTTCTGAGAATATTTTACCATTTTGCTCCTTTATTTTCTAAGAAATTCCTTAAATTTCTTCAAAGATTCATCATCACCGGTCTTTATCGCCTCACTTATCTTAGATTTTATCTTTTTCCTTTCTAAATTTTTCTTAAAAAAACTCAACGATTTGACAAAATCTTCCTCGGCAATCTTTTCAGCCTCAATGAGAGAGGCGAGAATACGTTTTTTCAGATTTTCTTCAATTTTTAAATCAACAAGTTCCTGAACTGATAGATTTTCATTTTTTAACAGAATTTCAAAAAGGTTTTTGACCCTTGTATCTTCAAAATCGTCAACTGAAACAATTTCCTTTGCCCGTGGAAAATATTTTAGATTATTAAAAATTAATACCATTAGTTTTTCTTCGTTGCTCAGGCTGGTCTTTATAGGCAGAGTTGGTTTTTCAGATTTCGTGGATTTGCCGCCGATTCCCATTCTCTTTCTTAAAAGATCAACCGGGATATCAAATACCCTTGATGTATGCCTTAAATAACGGTCCAGCCTGACCGGATCCTGAATTTTACTGATAATTTCAATCAAGTCTTTGATAAGGTTGACTTCATCTTCCACAGTTTTTATTTTTGTGGCATCCTTATAAAATGTGAAAAAATCAGGGGCGCCACTTATCAGGTCATTCAGATGGCCTGTTCCCTTTTCTTTGATGAACTCATCAGGGTCATATTCTTCGGGCAGTACTACAATGTGAACATCGACCTGTGCATTGATGAGAATTCCGATAGCACGGAGCGTGGCTTTTATTCCTGACATATCACCATCAAACAGGATATTGACTTTCCGCGCATATCTTGAAAGTATTCCTGCTTGATTTTCGGTTATGGCAGTGCCCAGGGGTGCGCATATGTTTTTAATATTATGTTGATAAAGACTTAAAAGATCAAAATAACCTTCCACCAAGATTGCTTCAGATTTTGCCCTGATTGTTTCTTTTGCGTGAAATAATCCATACAAAATTTCGCCCTTTTTGAAAATGGGTGTTTCCGGTGAATTAAGATATTTTGGCTGGATATAATCGTCAATACCCCTGCCGCCAAATCCAATGACCCTTCCGGAAAGATTGAAAATAGGAAAGATGACTCTATCGTGAAAAATTTCCCGATTTTGAGATAGGAGTCCAGCCTGATTCAAGCGATCAATGCTAATTCCTTTCTGCCTCATAAAAGTGATGAGCCCGCCTGAACTTGGTGCATAACCCAATCGGAAATCCTTCAATTTTTCCAGGTCAATTTGCCGTTCTTCCAAATATTTCTGTCCCCTTTTGCCGAGTTCCTTGGTGAGTACAAATGTATAAAACTGTGTTGCTAATTCATTCACTTCATATAGTTCTTTGTATTTTAGATTTTTTGTTGTATCAATTTCAATCCCTAAATTTTTTGCAAGTTTACGCAGGGCATCCGGGAAATCAAGATGTTCGTAATCCATTAAGAAACTGATTGCATTTCCGCCTTTTTTGCAACCAAAACAGTAGTAAATACCTTTTTCTGGATTTACATAAAAAGACGGTGTTTTTTCAGTATGGAATGGGCATAAGGCACGATAATTCTTGCCAACTTTTTTCAACTGTATATATTGAGAAATCAAATCCACAATATCAGTCTGTCGGACAATCTCATCTATTTTTTCTCGTTCCACCATTATTGAACTTCTGGTTCAATCTCCTCTGGCTTTGCCCAGAAGAAAAGATTGTCAAAACCGATCTTGTATTTTCCCTGGTGCTGTGCCAGAACTATACCTGCTTTGTTAGAGCCCCTTATCTTTACCATCTCACCAATTTCTGGATAATATGGTTCTTTTGGTTCTTCTCTTAATTCTTGAGCGAAGAACTCCTTTGTTTCTCTAATTAGTTCTGGTTTTGCACCTTCTTTTTTCAAATCTTTAATAAGTTCATCAATTCTTCTTTTCGCCTTTAACAATTCCCTGTTGTATTTTTCCTGCAATTCGCCAATCTCTTTTTTCCTTCTCGTCTGCAGGTCATTCAGTTTTGTTTCGTATTCGGAAACAAGAAGATTCAATCTTTTTTTCTGTTCTTGAACAACCTGCAATTCTTTTGACAGATTTTCAAATAGTTCGTTAAGTGATGCCTTTTCTGTATCAAGATAGGATTTTGCCCTTTTGATGAGATTGCCATTGATTCCCATCTGTTCAGCAAGTTTGATTGCATTGCTTGGTTGAGGAATACCTAAAATCAATCTATATGTTGGTCTATCACTGAATTCCATACCAGCATTGAGCATATCATTTCTTTCACTCACAAATATCTTCAGACTTTCATTGTGAGTGGTTGCGAGAACAATATTGTTTCTTTGCGAAAATTCCTCCATAATGCTTGCGGCCAGGGCCGAACCTTCTTCAACCGAAGTTTGATTCATTAGCTCATCAAGGAGCACAAGGTTGTTAGCATTGTTTGATTCCAGCGCATTTTTTATTTGCATTATGTGTCCGGCAAAAGTAGAAAGATCAGATTCCAGACTTTGTTCGTCGCCGATATCTGCATAGATTTCACTAAAAAAAGGCATGGTTGTTCCTTCATCAGCAGGAATAAACAATCCGCATTTTGCCATTAGTGATAATAATCCAACTGTCTTTAAAACCACTGTCTTTCCACCAGCATTAGGTCCTGATATGAGTAACACTTTTTTTTCGTCAGGCATACTCAGGTTCAATGGTATGACTTCTTTTTTCAAGTGTTTCAACAACGGATGATAACCATTCTTGATATCAAAATGATTATCAAACACTGGCATTGAACAATTGTATTCACTGGCATAGTTTACTTTCGCAAACAAGAGGTCAAGATTTGCTGCATAGTCAATATCCATCTCTATCGCATCTATTGTTGATTTAACAATGCTTGTGAGCGCCTTCAGAATATTTATTATTTCATCCTGTTCTTTTTTATCAAGCTCAACAAGTTCAGCACCAAATTCAACAATCTCCATTGGTTCAATGAACACAGTTTCACCAGAATTAGAATATGCATGAATGATACCTGAAAGACTTTGTTTGAGATTCGTTTTTACCGGCAGAACATACCTTCCATTGCGCTCAACGATATTGGTCTCCGTGAAAAGATGGGTTTGGGTTTCAAGAATTCCTTTCAGTGTGGTCCTGATTTGATTGTGCAGGGTCTTTTTCCGCATTCTGATTTTATACAGTGCAGGAGATGCATCATTTCTGATTTCGTTATTTTCATCAATTTTGGAATCTATCTCCTTAATAAGTTCATCATGGTTGTGAAATTTGTTAAAATATTCCTTTAACTTGCCCTCTTTATGGCGGTTTTTCAATGTTCTTAAGTGAATCAAAAACAGATGTAACAGGTGCAGGGTCTCAGCAGGTAGATAAGAATAAGCAATCAGTGCAGTGCGCAATTCATTTATGGCAAAGGGGATATAAAAATCTACCCTTTCTCCAGACCGCCTTACTTCATCAATTCTTTTCAGTTCAAATTCAGCAAGTGCCTGTTTACTAAACTGCCGTATATTCAGGGCTTTTAGTTTTCCTGGCTGGGTCTGGCAGAATTCAGAGATTATGTTAAGAATCTTGGGAAGTTCAAGAACCTGTTCTGCATGGGTTCTTTCTATAATTCCTCCCGTTGTCTCTTGTACTCCTTTTTTCTTGCAGCAAGCAGGCGCCGTTTTCTTCTTTCGCTCGGTTTTTCATAGATTTCATGCTTTTTTATGGCACGAAGAATACCCGCACGTTCCACAGATTTACGAAATCGGCGCATCGCATTGTCAAAAGATTCACCTTCATAGACCGTAATCTTCGTCATCTAAGATAACACCTCCTTTCAATGATGACATAAAAATAAAAAAATCGCCTAAATATCAAAATCATGAGCGATTGCCTAAAATATTTGCCAATCTATATATATTATACTAAAAAATTGCACTTTGTCAAGGGTAGAAATGCATTTTACCCCTTGACAAATTCAAAATTTTGATTATAATGTATATGTAAACAAATGTTTACTAACAATAAATTTTTAAACAAGGGGGTTTTATGAAAAGAAAAGAACAGATTTTCAGGGCAATCCAGGATTTTGTGAGGGATTTTGGTTATCCTCCAACAATCCGGGAGATTGCTAAAATGGTTGGATTGAAGAGCACTAAGGCAGTTAAGGTTCATATTGATAACCTTGCCAGGAGTGGTTTAATAATAAAAACTGGAACAAAGGCAAGGGGTCTGAGAATAGAACCTAAGAAGATGCCAATAGTTGGCAGGGTGGCTGCAGGATCACCTGAACTTGCTTTTGAGGAGATTGAAGGTTATTTTAACCCTTTGATATGGCAGGATTGTTTTCTGTTAAAGGTCAAGGGTGATAGTATGATAAATGCTCATATATATGAAGGTGACCTTGTGGTTGTCCGTCCTGATAAAACCGCGGATGACGGTGATATAATTGTTGCAAATGTGGAAGGCGAAACTACAATAAAACGTTTGAAAAGAATAAACGGAAATTTTGTGCTCAAACCTGAAAATGATACCTATTCAACAATAGAAAAGCCATTTGAGATAATCGGGAAAGTTGTGGGAGTGGTGAGAGATGTATCTCTGCATTGACTTAGATGCCTTCTTTGTCTCAGTAGAGCGGGCATTGAATCCAAATCTAAACGCAAAACCAGTGGTTGTTGGTGCTCAACCCGGTGAAAGGGGAGTCGTTGCATCTGCATCCTATGAGGCAAGAAAAAAAGGGATAAAATCAGGGATGCCTATTTCCCGTGCATACAGATTGTGCCCTGGTGCGATTTTTATTAGACCAAATTTCTCAAATTATGAACTATTTTCAAAGAGATTTGAACAAATACTTTATAATTATTCTCCAGTAGTAGAGATGGCATCAATAGATGAGGCATTTATTGATATAGGTGGAACCGAGAGATTATTCGGACCGCCATTGATTCTGGCAAGGCGATTAAAAGAAGAAATCAGCAATCAACTAAAATTGCCCTGTTCCATTGGCATTGCCAGAACAAAGCCTATTGCCAAGATTGCCTGCGATAAATCAAAGCCAGATGGTCTGTTAATAATAAATCCTGAGGAAGAAAAAAAGTTTCTTTTTCCCTTGTCCGTTGGTGTTCTCCCTGGTATCGGACCCAAAACATTTGAGATCTTAAAAAATTTGAATATAAATACAGTGGGTGAATTATTCAATTCTCCTGATTGGTTATTGGAGACTGCATTGGGCAGAAACTACAGGGCAATAAAATTTCTTGTTCCGGATGGTAATCATAGAGTTTTGCATATTATAAAATCCATAAGCCAGGAAAGAACCCTTACTGAGGATACCAAAAAATTGGATTTGATAACAAGTGTATTTTATGAACTTATTGAATATGTATGCCAGAGATTGCGAGTTAATGGATTGGTTGCCCGGTTATGCACGATAAAACTTAGATTTTCAGATTTTAAGACCATTACCCGCAGAGAAAGATTATTCTATGGAACAAATTCCCAACAACGAATTTATGGATTCTGTCTGCCGATATTGAAGGATATGCTCAAAGAACAAAAAAGAGTAAGACTCATTGGTGTTTCGGTTTCAAATTTTGAATACAATGGATTTCAGCCTTCAATATTTTTTAAAGACGAAAACCGTCTGGTCAGACTGAATTATGCACTTGATAAGGCACGTTTAAAATTCGGATTTAATGCAATATTGCCAGCAAAAAAATTCTTTGTCATATCCAGCATCCCAGCCCAAACCCATTTACCACTTTCTTTTTAGGCATTTCACCATGTATTTTAGGCATTTAGGTATTTTGGACTTTTAGGTATTTTTATATGTATGTTCCTCTTCTTTACCACAGCAATTACGGTCTTGGTGGTTCTGATTTTGAAACCCTTTTTGAAACTCTGAAACAATACCGCATACCTGGCTGCGGTATTGTGGATGATACATTTTTTGGATTGAATGAATTTTTGAAATTTGCTCAGCATTATGAAATAAAGCCGATCATTGGTTCAAGAATATCCATATCAAACCGGAGCAAAAATTCGGGTACGGCCTGGAGTAAGGACTTTAGTCTTGTAGATAAAGATTTTTTCTACCTTTTCATAAAGAACAGAACTGGTTATAGTAATCTCTGCCAGATTCTTACCTGGTATGCCTTCAAAAAACTTGATATCAATTTTATAAAAGAACATTCATCTGGTTTGGTCCTTGTATCCAATTCTACTGGACTCATTGATGAATTATCTCCTGCATTTCCAGATATATATTTTCTCTTGCTGCCTGATTCTTATTTTATTCCTGAGAAAAAAATTCCCATTATCAGTGCCAATGAGATATTCTATGTTAAATTGCAGGAGCGGATAATATACCGATTGCTTTCTGTTATCAAAAAATTCAAGTCTGAAGACAATAAGAAAGTGCCGTATTATATAATCAGTCCTGAGAGGTTCAGTAAACTGTATTATCAATATCCTGAGGCAATAAAAAATCTTTTTAAGTTTGTTGAAATATGTGATTATAAACCTGTGCCAGGCTCCTGGATATTTCCTCAGACTGATAAGAAACTTATTGAGATAATCAAAACAAGATGTCATAACCTGAACCACCAGGAAAGACACCGATTAGAATTTGAATACAAGGTGATTAAAGAAATGGGATTTGAACCTTATTTTGTCTTGATCTATGAGTTAAAAGAATTTGCAAAAGAAAAGGGAATAGGTATGAATGTGCGAGGTTCTGCTGCATCTTCTTTTATTCTATATCTTCTTGGCATTTCTGTTGTTAATCCATTGAAATACCGTTTGCCTTTTGAGAGATTTTTAAATCAAAAAAGAAGTGAACCACCGGATATTGATGTAGATGTAGAATACAATCAGCGAGAATTCCTACTTGGTGAAATTTATAAAAAGTTTGGCAACGATTATGTTGCCCGTATCAGTATGATAAATCGGTTTCAGACAAGAGCGAGGTTCAGGGATACAGCGCGTGCCTATGGTGTATCACCTGATGAATTGAAAAAGATTAAAGAACATCTGGGTGAAAAACTTATTGGAGAAATATTCAGGATATCTGAAAGGATTGATAATTACCCACATTATTTTTCCTGCCATCCCAGCGGGATTGTGATTACTCCTGATTTGGTTTTCAAATATACCCCGCTCTATCCCAGTCCTCAAGGTGCAATCACCCATTTTGATAAAGATGGTATTGGTATTGCTGGTCTTGTCAAACTTGATATTCTCGGGGTACGTGGATTCCCTGAATTGTATATCAAAAAAGAAAGAATAAATTTTGATGATTATTCTGTATACAAATTTATCGCTGAGGCGAAGACCTTGGGTTGTTTCCAGATTGAGAGCCCGATGGTGCGCCAGGTCTTAAAAAGAATAAAGCCACGCAATCTCCTGGATATTGCCAACGCTATCGCTATTATCAGACCCGGACCAGCCCACGGTGGTATGAAAGAAAGATTTCTAAAACGATTGAATGGTGAGGAAAAGGTTGATTATTCTCATCCGAACCTTAAAGACATTTTAAAAGAAACACTGGGGATACCAGTATATCAGGAACAGATTTTGAATATGGCAAATTGTTTTGCTGGATTTTCACTTGCGGATGCTGACCTCTTAAGAAGGGCGATAACCAAAGAACGGGATTCAGATTTAATAGACAAAATCAAAGAGAAGTTCTTTAGACAAGCCGAAGATTTGGGATATACTACAAGAGAAATTGAGGGGGTCTGGAAAAGGATTTCGGCATTTTCTTCATTCGGCTTTAATAAGGCGCATAGTATTACTTATGCTACACTTGCCTATCTCTCTGCATATCAGAAACTTTACAATCCATTAGAATTTTTCTGCAGATTGCTAAACAACGGAGGTGGTTATTACCCTTTGTATGCCTACATTAACGAGGCAAGAAGATGGGGAATAAAAATAGTTGCTCCGGATATAAATCAGAGTGATTGTGGTTTTTCAATCAAAAAAGGATGTGTAATAACTGGACTCAATAAAATCAGGAACCTTTCTTTTCCGACAATGCAAAAAATCATCAAATGCCAGCCCTTTCAATCCGCACAACATTTTTTTTCAATTGTGCGTCCGGATATGGAAGAAGGGGATAGTCTGATAAAGTCCGGGGCACTCAATCTTTTTGGCGAGCCCTTTCCTAAACTGTATTTTATGTTATTACAGTCATCATCCTGTTCAATCAATCGGAAAAAGCCAATAGAACAAAAGACCTTTGTAAAAGAGGATTTGTCTGCGACAGATTTTTCTGATTTTAATCAAAACACTAAGTTGAAAGCCCAATTTTCAGCGCTCGGTTTTATTCCTGGTCAGCATATCTTGGAGTTTTTATATCCAAAAAGGTGCGTAAAGATTGCCGATATAATGAGTATCTCAAGGGCAGTTCAATTGACCTGTCTTGTGATATCAAGAAGAACTATTCTCACGAAAAATAAAAAAATTATGTCCTTCCTTGCAATTGACGATGAAACCGGTGTGATTGATGCTATTTTATTTCCGAATCAACATCTTTTAGAATCCAAATCGCTAATATTGAAGATCAAAGGTTATTTAAAGGATGGCACTTTGTATGTTCAATACGCTGAATAACTATCAGCACAGGATTCAGGCGTTATCTGTCTTCCTGCAATATTATTGAAGACCGCATAAAAGAACTGAACCAATCCAGAATGTGAGACTTCGCTCAATCGCAAGATTCTTTTGCAAATATTTGAGACTGAATAAAATTCTTTTTTCAATAAATGGTAACCTTCTATTAATTCATCAACTGTCATATTCCTGGGTTTGAATACTACAGTTGAATGGTTATATTTACTCCAGTCTTCGGTCAAAAGCCGTGATTCTTGTTTTAGACGCCTGTACAATTTTGTCCCGGGATATGGGGTCAGGATATTGAAAGTAGCAGTTGTAATGTGCGTCTTATAAAGAAAATCAAGGGTTCTTTCAAAGATGTCTCTTGTATCCTCATCCAGACCAAATACAAAAGAAGGATGGAATAATATACCTGCATCCTGAATCTTTTTTACCGCATCAAGATTTTCCTGAATTGTCTTCAGGGTTTTTTGAAAACCAGCAGACCCCTTCGTTGATATTGACTCAACGCCAATGAATAGCCCACGACAACCAGATTTATAACACCATTTCAGTAATTCAGGATCTTTAGCAATGCTTATTGTGCTCTGACCACCCCATTGAATGTTTAGTGGTGCAAGCACCTGGAACAATTCTTTGGCATATTTTGGATTTCCTACAACATTATCATCAAGATTCAGAAATATCTTTGAACCTGTATTTTCAATGTCTTTAACAACATGAGCAACAGGCAAATGTCTTATCTTTCTACCAAAGATATCACTCACTGAACAGAACTCACAATTATAGGGACAACCCCTTGTAGTAAAGAATCCAGGCCATTTGAATCCGAGAATAACTGGCTCAAGTTTAAGGTCTCTTCTTGGCAGGATAGATTTGCTTAAATCAAATGGTGCTGGTCTGTATATTTTTTGAAGGCGATTATTTTTAAAATCCTCAATCACTATCTGCCACACTCCTTCTGCCTCACCGATTACCGCTGAATCACCGTATTTCAGTGTTTCTTCAGGCAAGACCGAGGCGTGGATACCTCCAAAAACTATTTTTGTTCCTTTTTCCCTGAGTCTCTGTGCAATTTTATATCCCCTGGGTGCATTTGCAGTCATTATGGAAATGCCTGCGAGGTCATATTGTTTGTCAAAATCAATATCATCCATCTGCTCATCAATCACAGTGAGTTCAATGTCCGGTGGAGATAGTGCCGCAAGAATATGAAGGGCAAGTTGGGGGATCTTGAGCCCTATTGGAGGTTTCTTTTCAGAGGAACGCGGTGTAACAAGCAATAATTTCATATATCAAATATACTCTAATTGTTCTAAATGTCAATAAAAAAGCGGAATCACTTGATTCCGCTTTTCTGTATTTTCTTAATGTTAATGTTTTATCTAATCACTGTTAAGACCGAACAGCAAGAATAATTAGCGCATGTTATTTTTACAAAATATGTGCCATTGGGAACATTTGAGCCATTTTCATCTTTGCCGTCCCAGTTGATTTTGTAACCACCAGATGATTTATAAGTATCAACAAGGGTTTTTGTTAATTTGCCTGTTTTGTCATAGACTTTGATTTCGGCTTTGCCTGAGATTGGTACATTATAGCTTATGATGACCATGTTCTTCAAAATTGATGGGGTGATACAAATTTGCACCTTTCTGGCAGGAGATTTATGAGGAGTTTCTTCAATACCGTAGACGCCAAATGCCTGGAGCATCCCGGTAACCATATCAACCCATCCTGACCAGGGTGAAGGACCCCTGCCATCTACGGTCCAGAATGATGATTGTAAAGGAGTTGTATTTGGATACGCTATTGAGTTGTACTGGGAATAAGTCAGGTCCTGAATAATATGATGTGCCTGGGCATCAGGAGTAAGGGCGTCACACCAATATCCATTTGATTGATAATCGCAGTTCGCAACGAAAGTGATGCCATTGATTTCGGCTAACCCCTGTAAATTTAGCGTGACCTCATCAGAACAATAATCTTCAATAGCACTTGACAGATGAAAGTTTGTTGCAAGCCAGGCAAGAGGTACCCCACTATAAATAATGTCTTGCCCTAATAGCCACACCTTTCCTCCAGCATTTATATAGTTCTGGATATTGGTCTGGTCAGTTGATGTTAATGCATCGGTCCACCAGAAGTCATAGGTATTCCAGATAACTAAATCATAGGTTGCCATTGTCGCTGAGTCCGGACCATTTGCTGCTGGGTCAGTTATGGGACCAAACCATCCATAATTTCCAGAGCCCAGCACTTCATTCAGGACACTCGCCCAGGTCGGGTCAGGTTTTGTAGCAGGACCAAAACCAGGATCTCCTGGGTCCTCAACGAATAGCACACCACCCCTTGTAAAGGATGGGGTATATGGTGTTTTTTGATTCTCCATATTTCTCTTGGTTGACTTTTGATAATCATTCTCTGCCCTGGAATTTGGATTCGCATAACCCGCTGATAATAAGAACATAAGAATCAGCAGGGCAATACCGCATATCTTTGTTGTTTTTGGCATAAAGCCTCCTTTTGACCAAATTATAACTCCTTTTTCTTTAAAGTCAACAAAGAAATTAATCCGAAGATAAAGGTAAGGGGTAATCTATTGACATAAGTCAGGAGTTTTAATATATTGATAACTGATGGTATTCCAAAAGAGCTCATATGAATATGTTAGAGATTGATGGCAGTCATTTAGAAGGTGGTGGTCAGATTCTCCGGACGGCAATTGCCCTTTCTGCAATTACAAGAAAACCTGTAAGAATATATAACATAAGAAAAGGCAGGGAAAAACCAGGATTGAAACCACAACATCTTGAAGGAATAAAGGCAGGTGCAAAAATCTGTAATGCAGAACTCACCGGTGCTGAATTGAATTCAATGGAGATAAGTTTCATCCCTGGTGATATAAAAGGTGGATTTTATGATATAGATACAAAGACCGCTGGTGCGATAACCCTGATATTACAAACCCTTATACCAATTGGTATCTTTGCACAAAAATCCTTGAAACTTTCAATAAAAGGTGGAACTGCTGTCCCATTCAGCCCGACGATTTTGTATTTTGCAGATGTTTTCTGTTTTTATCTCAAGAAAATGGGAATAGACATATCTGTTGATATAAAGAGGCATGGATTTTATCCAATGGGTGGGGGAGAGATATTTGTGACTATCAATCCTGGTATTTTGGAGCCTGCATATTTTATTGATACAGGACATTTAAGAAGTATTGATGTTTTTGCTGTTTCATCTGGGCATTTAAAAAATGCCCGCGTTGCAGAAAGATTAATAAAGGGCTTTCAGAATGTATATCCTTCTGCTCATTTTAAATATGAATATGTTGAATCAGCTTCAGCAGGTTGTTTTATACACTCAATTGCATTATTTGAAAATTGTGTAATCGGGGTTGATGGTTTAGGAGAGAGGGGAAAGCCAGCAGAAAAGATTGGAGAAGAGACTGGGAAAAAATTAAAAGAGATTTTGAAAAATCCGGCCTGTGTTGATGAATATATGGTTGACCAGATTATTCCATACATTGCCCTTGCGACACATAGAACAGAAAAACCCACAGCAATAAGATTTTCCGAATTAACCCTCCATACTCAGACAAATATCTGGGTCGTCAAACAATTTGTGCCGATAGAATTTAGAGTAGAAAACAATATTCTCAAATGTGTGAAGATAGATGATAACAGGTAATAGTTTATTCTACTTCATGATGGTGTTCGTAATCTGTACCTGGACCTGCCTCCATTCTTTTTCCGGTCTTTAAAAAATAGGCATATAATGGAGACATATTCCGTAATTGCTGAATGATGGGTGGAAATTCATTCAAAATATAATCAATATCTTCATCTGTATTATACTTTGATAGAACCATCAGGACCGAACCCTGGGCAACTGCCGGGTCAATATTTATTGCCTGTAATACATGGGACATCTTCAATGCCCTTGATGTGCAGGCAGAACCACTTGTGACACAAATCCCTTTCTGATCAAGAAAGAGTAGCATACCTTCGCCTTCAACAAATTCTACAGAGAAGTTTACATTGTTAGGAAGGCGATTTTCAATCGGACCATTGAGATATACATATTCAATTTTTTCAGGTAGTTCTTCTATTAATCTCTTCTGCAATCTCTGCATTTTTTTCGTATTCTTTTCCATTTCTTCTTTTATAATTTCACATGCCTTTCCAAACCCTACAATTGCTGGAATATTCTCGGTTCCTGCCCTTTTCCCATATTCCTGAATTCCACCATCAATGAGCGGAATTATTCTTATTCCCTTTTTTATATACAATGCACCTGCACCTTTTGGTCCATAGATTGTAGCACCTGAAAGACTGAGCAGGTCAACACCAATTTCATTTACATCTACCGGGATTATACCAGCACTGGCAACTGCGTCGGTATGAAATATTGCGCCAACATTATGGGTAATTCTTACCAGTTCGCTTATTGGCTGAATCGTTCCTATTTCGGGATTTGCATGCTGGATTGAGACAAGTATTGTATCCTGCCTCAAATTCTTTTTAAGGTCATCAGGTGATACAAAGCCATATTTATCTACAGGTAGATAAGCTATTTCAAAACCTTCCTGGGCAAGTCTCTTTGCTGACTGCAATGCAGAGAAATGTTCTATACTTGATACAATGATATGTTTTCCTTTTTGTCTGTATGCATAGGCAACACCTTTTATCGCAAGATTATTTGATTCAGAACCACAGGATGCAAAAATTATTTCGTTTGGCTGGGCATTTATCAGTTTAGCAACGCTTATACGGGCATTATCCAATGCATCCTTTGCCTTCTGCCCCAATGAATGCATACTCTGGGCATTGCCATATTCCTCTTTCAAATATGGCAACATCGCCTCAAAGGCACGTTCATCTATCCGGGTTGCTGAACCATTATCAAGATAGACTGTTTTCATCTTGACTTACCTTAAAAGACAGGTCTTTAAATCCTTGCTTGTGAGACATTTTTTAAGATTATTCAGGCAATTTATATCATTCTGGGTTGACTTTATCAACTTATTTATTATCTTTAATTCTGGTCTCCGCACAAAATGCTTCATTTCATAAAGTATCAAAAGGGAATCTTTTTCATATTCTATTGCCATATCAATTGCATCGGCATTGGTCTTTATTCTCTTCAATAAATCCTTTTTCTTTATATTATTGAATGTATGACGTTTTAGCAATGCCTGGACATACATTGAATATTCATCAGGATATAGTTCAAAAGGCTGGCAGACTTCTATCTTCTTTAGAATTTCCTGTAATGAATTGATTTGCTTCTCTTCTTCGCTGGCAAGCCATTGGAATGTCTCTTTTATCTCACTTGATTTTGTTTTCTTTACCACGCGTTTATAGAAATCAAGTCCCCTTTTCCTTGCCTCAATGCTTATCTCAATCACTTCGCTTGCACAAAAAAGATTTGCCATCTTACCTCCTTATAATAATCTCTTTTCACCAGTGATTATTTGGATTTCAGTGATATCCTGGGTTACTTCAAGGCAACCAAGATAATCACCATCTTTGTTTCTCACTGCGAAATATCTGATATAAATCAGTCTGCCACCCATATTGATCCAGAACTCTGCAGAATCCCTTTTTTTGTTCCTGAAATCTTCAAGGATTTGATTCACCACATGGATGCTCTTCTGGGGATGGCATTGCTGGACTTTTCTGCCTATGACTGCCTTTGTCCGGGTAAAGATACGGTCTTTTGTCTGACTGAAATAGGCAACTGTATCATCTTTGTTGACAAATGTTATGTCAACAGGGAGTGTGTTTAATGTATTTTCAAGTTCTTCAATTGTAAAACTTCCGGTATCAAGATTGACCCTGCCTTCCGCAACTGAAGCAACTTTTGAAATTTCAGATTCTACAATTTTTTCACCAGTTTCTGGTGTAAAACAACAATATCCAATCTCATCAAACTCTTTTTTTATTTGCACCCATTCGTCTTCACTTATGACCTTCATTGAAGTGGGAAAGAGGATATTATTTTCTTTATAAAAATGGCTTGCAAGCATTTCACTGATACTGATCCCTGCTTCATTTATTTTCTTGCAGAATTCTGAAAAATCATAGTTATTTTTATTTTCAAGGAGCGTATAAAAATTCTTTTTTAACTCACGAATTGTATTATGTTCTGACCACATACTCGCGGGTGGCTGGGTTATTCCATGCTTTTCAAGGTAAGGAAAAAGAACATTCTCTTCTCTCAAATAATGCTTTTCAGAATCTTTAAAATGTTGGGCAATATGTTCTAAAAATTCAATCTCTTCTTTTGCACCATCAGATGTTTTTTTCTCTTCTATTTTATCCACAGTATTCTTTATTTCACCTGCATATGAAAGTAAAATTTTATGTTCTTCCATCAGTATATTTATCGGATGTCCAACTGGTGCAATGGTTTTTTCTTTTTCTAAGGAATCTTTAAACATCGCAATATGGACATCGCAAAGCCTGTGGATTTCTTCTACTGGCATACCTTCTTTTATAAGTTCTTCTTCTATCCTTGCGATTTCTTCAGGACCAACACCTTTTATTATTTCGCTGAACCTTGCCTTTACATCTTCAAATTTTGTACCGGAATGTAGTTGTTTGATGAGTTCTTTTAATTGTTCTTTTTTGTTTCTTCCAAAGATTTCACTCATAAGTTCTCCTTTATATTGTTACAACTTTATCGCAGAAAAAAAATAATTCAACCAATCCACCATAATCAATACTATTCTCTGAGCCTTTTAGACCCCGTGCCTCCATATCTGATTTTAATACATATTTTTGACAGGGTAAATCAATATTTTGTTTAGCAATATAGACTCCATTCTGAATGAATACAACACAATCTGTTTTATCAATCAATCTCTTTAAGAGTCCAATATTTTCCTGATTCGGTGTCTGGGTGAATAGCCAGATGGTCTTCATAATCAAAATGTTAAGACAACATCTGCTTTGTTGATTCTTTCTTTCAGTTCTTCGTTTGAGATGATCTGGGCTATATTCAATTCATCAATCTTTAGATTCCTTTCTTTGATTGAATTTTCATCAATAAAAAGATTTATATTGAAATCCTTAATGTTTTTATAGACATCGCTCATGGGTTTCATCTGCAGTTGCTGAGGATTCTGGTCTTTCAATGCTGAATAAACACCATCTCCAATCAAAATCAAATCTACGATGGTTTCAGAAAAAGCCAATCCAAGCCCGGCCCTGAATGCCTCAGCATTGATTGAGGACCCATAGGGTGGTCTGAAACTCAAGATGATTACCTTTTTCATTCGCCAATTTTTAGAGTAATAAACCTATCACATTCATCTATGATTTCAGCGAGTGTAGCAATGCCGGTCAATTTTGTTCCCTCTATCAGGTTTTCGCGGAATAATCCTCTAAAATGTGCGCAGTCACCGCAGGCAACTATTTTTGCACCGGCATCAGATAGTTCTTTAAGCATAGAAGGAATATGCCTTTCACCCGGGGATTTTATATTTTTATTAAGCGCTATAGCACCATCAAGATACAGAAATATGCTCACACCATAACCTTTCTGGAGTGCAGATTTGCTCAGGTTATATGCAGTATCTATTGCCTCAAATGTATATGGTCCACCAGTTATCAGAAATCCGATTCTCTTTTGATTGCTCATATAAATAAAGTTATCTGTGAGCTTGCTGCATTCTCAAGATAGGTTGCTACACCTACGATTCCTTTCACGCCATCTATCAGTTCTTCTTTTATTAAACCGAGGACATTCATTGACATTTCACAGGCATAGAGATTGACCCCAAGCTGGAGTGCTATATCAATGAGTTCGGGCAAAGATGCAACTTTTTTCTTTTTCATAACATCTTTCATCATCTTTGTGCCGATTCCCATCATATGCATTTTGGACAGGGTGAGTCCTTCAGCGCCTTTGGGAAGCATCATTCCAAACATTTTATCCATAAACGATTTTCCCTTTATCTTTGTACCTTTTTTTCTCAATACGCTCAATCCCCAGAAGGTGAAGAACATATCAACTTCCATCCCTGAGGCAGCAGCACCAGTGCCAATGATAAATGCAGCAAGGCACTTATCAAGTTCGCCACTAAAGACAACGATTGAAACCCTTTCTTGAGCCATTTACTTTCCTTTTTTATTTGGCCTTCTGGATATACGCCCTTATGACATCAGGGTTTTCTTTTATTTCAATCAATCTCTGCTCGGTCTTCCTGCACCATGCTTCAACATCAGGCACAAAAGAAGGGTCAGACGCAAGGACCTCAATTATCTCGCCGATTTTCAGCTCTTTCATTGTCTGGGAGAGTTTGACAATCGGCATTGGGCAGGAAAGTCCTCTGGCATCAAGAGTCTTATCAATCTTTTCCATATCGTACCTCGCCTTATTATATTGATTGTCAGCGCAATGTCAACATTACCCTGTTGAATTATGATGTTCTACAGCTGGATTCTACCTCAAACTTGGCGTGTTTTTATGTTGACTTTATATATAAACTTAATATAATATAAAAGTTGCTTTCTGCCATAATTTCTGTAAGTTTTATGGTCAGTTGGGATAGCAATTCTGTAACTGACAAGGGCGGTAGCCTGTGCAAATTCACAATTTAACCATTTAACCAAATAAGGAGTGTTATGGGTTTGATAAAATTTAACAATGAGCAGAAATTGATTCAAAGTGAAATAAAAAAAATTGCAATCCAGGAGATTGAGCCATTATCGCAGGATATAGAAAAGAATGGCAAGATACCTGAAGAAATTTTCAAAAAACTGATTGAATTGGGTTTATTATCACCTATAATTCCGAATGAGTATGGTGGTGCAGGTATGGATACGACAAGTCTCTGCATCATCATTGAAGAATTATCAAAATCCTGTGCCTCACTCGGTCTTGTCCTTGCAGTCAATAATGGGCTTGCGGGATTTACTCTGTTAAAATCTCAGGGTGAAAAATTTAGACCGTTTTTAAACAGACTTGCCAATGGAGAAATTGCTGGGTTTTCAATTGATAACGATTCAAAGGAGATAAAAATAATCCAGGAGAAACCATTAATAATAAATGGAACAAAGAGGTTTGTCCTGAATGGTGAAATGGCAACTTTTTTTCTTTTTAGTCTTAATACCGAGAGAAGTGCAGGATTATTCCTTGTAGAAAAAACAAAGATAGAAAAGACCGAAAAACCATATGTCTTAGGAATGAGTTCTGCGGGTATTATTGATGTGCATTTTGAAAATTTGCAATTATCTGAAGATTCTTGTTTGGTGAATAGAGTGGATTATAATGATGGCATAGAAGAGATAAATAGATATTTTCAGTTATGTCTATCAGCAGTAGCACTCGGCATTGCTGAGGCAGGGCTTGAGGCATCAATAAAATATTCAAAGGAAAGACGCCAATTCAACAGACCAATATGCGAATTCCCGATGGTTCAACAGATGCTGGCAGAGATGAAGGTAAAAATAGAATCAGGCAGAAATCTTGTTTATGATGCAGTAAATAAGTTTGATTCAGGTGAAGATTATACCCTTGCTACAGATATTGCATTTGCAGAAAGTGCTGAAACCGCAGTTTTCTGTGGAATAAAATCGGTCCAGATTTTTGGTGGCTATGGCTATACAAAAGATTATCCAGTTGAACGGTATTTGAGGGATGCAAAGACCCTCCAGATTCTGGGCGAATCACCGATTAAAATAAAAGAAGAGATTGCTCAAATAATAATTGGCTAATGCTAACATCCATTTTCAATTGGATTGGAATACAATTGAAATTGACATAGGCTTTAGGCGTTAGCATTGACGATTTAATGAAAAAATAACTATGCAAAGTAAGATTAAAAAGACAATCAA
>JBNAVN010000039.1:0-22986 GCA_049700315.1 bacterium | reverse complement strand
GAATTTATTTTTTATAAAAATAACCGTTTGATTATGATTGTTGCATAAGAGCCAGGCGGCAAAGTAAAATTTATCAACATCTTCTTCTTGTTTCTGTATATCTCATCATCCTCTAATTCACCAATAATAAAATCCTCTGGGTAAATAATTGCTGCCCTTAAAAAATTTTTGAACCTCACCCCACGAAATCGCATTTTGTTCAACTTAAAATCGCTCAACTGAATATCTTCACTATCCAGTACATTCCTTATTACCTTGCCAAGATAACCAGACGCATTTACCTTCTCGGTCAACATTGGAATTTTCAAGCCCCTGACAAAATCCCTTTCTCTCAGTTTGCGATAAAAAAGAAAACTCCCCATTGAATATGGGACTTCAACTATATCTTTTCCATAATCTTTTATTATCAAAAATAGAATCTTGTTGAACAAGTAAGACTGGTATGCGAGAAGATAAAGATTGAGCATTTCCCGGTCAATCATTTTGATTGCATTTCTGAAGTCATTCGGGTTGTTTTTCAAAAAAAACAATATTTTTCTAGTCTCTACGGGCGCAACTTTCAAACATTTATCCCAGTTTCCCCAGTTTTCAGCACAAACTCTTTTAAAGAATTTTAGCGACTTGCTATCTTCCTTGTAGGAGTAGCAAAGCAGTGATTTCAAAGCGCCTCGGTAGTGGCCACGCATTAAAAATTTTGCAAAAAAACCTTGCTTATGCCTCGCTGATCCGAAACGCTGTTCGTCAAAATAATTAGCAACGCCATTTTCAACTATCTCAGGATAGTTTGTATTTATCTTTCTAATTTCATCATCATTGACATCACGAAGTGTAATAGAGAATTTGTTTCCGTACAGACAATCCGGAGAAATTGGTTTTGATATTTTCCCAACCGGCACCAATTTAAAATTCTCTTCCTCAACGACTTCCGTCAAATCACCCCTGAATGATAAATATTGAATTGATAATGAATATCTGTCTTTCAATCCGGCCCTTGAAAAATTGTTCTTAGATACAGACAATCTCCTTGCCACAAAATCAATGATATCAAGAGTGTTCCAATATCTTTTCTGGAGTTTCAACAAAGTGTATGGACCTGACTTACATATTGGAATGTCAATAATCTCTTCAACCTTAAAATCTTCAGGTTGAACCTTTATCTTCATTTATTTTTAGACATTAAGGTATTTAGGAATTCTTAAACATGTTCACAATTCCTGGGTTACTGCAATCTCTTTTCTAAAACTGACATTCAAAAGAAGAAGTGGCAATACCTGAATAGGCAATCTCTTGCCCAGTTTCAGCAAACGGAACAATACTTCATCAAATCTATAAAAATCACGCCAGAGTTTATCCACCTCTTCTTTTAGTTTCTCAGCACTCATTTTTAAAGGTTTAAATACAGCATTTCCTGCATCATATTTTGCCCAGTCAAAATTGAAAATTCTATTTTCTTTCATCAGTTTATTAAAAATGGCGGTCCCGGGATAGGGTGTGAGGATTGAAAATTGGGCAAGATCAAGTTTTATTTTCTTCGCAAAATCCAAAGTCTTCTGGAATATTGAAGTATCCTCATTGTCACTGCCCAGAACAAATGCACCCATCACACCAATGCCCTCCTCATGTAAACGGGCAATATTATCTCCGAATTTGTGTGGTTTTAGAAATCCTTTGTGCATCTGAACCAAGGACTCAGAATCAGCTGACTCCAGACCAATAAACAGTCCCTTACATCCGCTTCGCGCAGCAAGGTGTAGCAATTCAGGGTCATCAGCAATATTTATAGATGACTGCGCCATCCAGATTATCCCTTCATATTTTAACGCATTAAATAGTTTGCGCGCATATATTCTATTGCCAAAAATATTGTCATCAGAAAAACCCACAAATTTCGACTTCAAACTCCTGATTTCCTTTATTACACATTCTACAGGTCTGGTTCTAAATTTTCCGCCAAAGAATTTCGTAACACTACAAAAATTACAATCAAATGGACATCCCCGCGTAGTTTGAACCATGCTGGTGAAAAGATACCTTGGTTTCTTGAATAGATCGCGCCGCGGGTTTCTTATCATACCTAAATCGGGGAAATCATTGTTTTTGTAGAACTTCTTCAGATTTTTCTTCTCAAAATCACTTATCAGCATCCCCCAGATTCCTTCTGCTTCTCCAATTACCACACTATCTGCATGCTGAATTGCTTCTTCTGGCAAGGCTGATGGATGCAAGCCACCAAGGACTACTTTGACACCTCTGCTTCTAAATTGATCCGCTATCTCATAAGCATGCGGTGCAAAGCGCGTCAAAATTGATATTCCTACAAGGTCTGCAGGATAGTTATAATCAATAGGTTCTATCGCTTCATCCAGAATCTTCAAATTCACATGATCAGGGGTTGCTGAAGCGACTGCGGCAAGAGAGAACGGTGGCAACTGAAATACCCTGCCCTGCATTCCCCTTCTTTTTTCATCTACAACTGCAGGTGCGATAAGTAATAGATTCATTCTATCCTACGCCTTTAAATCAGCACCGATTTTTTCAATCAATTTCTTATCTATCGGTCCTGTTCCAGCAATGGAAAATTTGCCAAGATCAAGATATTCCTTAACCAGGTTGTTAATATCTTGTTCCCCTACTCTCTTTATCATATCCACCGTTTCATCAATCGGAATTATCTTGTTGGAATAGGAAATCTCACGACCAATCCTCAACATTCTGTTAGTTGAATTCTCAAGACTAAGCAAAAAATTACCAGTGACATAGATTTTGGCTATGTCAATCTCCTCTTGAGTAAAACCACTTTTGTAAAGATTAAGAAAAATAGTCCTCAATTGCTTAATGATTCTATTCAGATTTTTCTTATCCGCTGTTAAATAAAACCCAAGTATGCCACAATCACTATAAAAGTCAATAAAAGAATGAACATCATACACCAAACCCTCTTGTTCTCTCAACCCCTGGAACAGGCGTGATGACATTCCCCCACCAAGCATTGTGATCAGCAGCAGCAAAGGATGTCTTAAATTTGATGTATATGAAACTGCCGGAAAGCCAAAGACAAGATGCACCTGAGAAATATCATTTCTTGTTTGACACAAATTCTGGGGTTCATAGGTTTCTGGTCTTCTACGTTCACTCACAGTCTGTGGCGCAATCGTGAATTTCTTCGTTGCTGATTCAATTAGATCAGAATAGTTGAAATTACCACTCACTGCAATCACCTTCGGACTTCTTAACAAATTTTGGTAGTTTTGCTGAACGTTCTTTAAACTTAATTCAGATACTGACCTGGTTGTGCCTGCAATCGGCATCGCCATCGGATGTTGATCATAAATTGCCTGAAACAGAAGATCATATACATATTCTGCTGGATCTTCATTGTTAGACTTAATCTCTTCCATTATCACGGATTTTTCTTTCAAAAACTCTTCTTCACCGAATTTTGATTCCAAGAGTATCTCTCCGATCAATTCAAACACCTTGATGAAATGTTCAGATAAAAAGCGAGTTACAATTACCAAATGTTCTTTGGTTGTGAATGCATCAAATGACCCACCCAAACCTTCAATCATCTGAACAATTTCTAAGGCAGATTTCTTTGATGTTCCTTTGAACAACATATGTTCAATCAAATGGGTAATGCCATTATCTTTCTTTACTTCATCCCGGGACCCACGATTTATTAATAAACCAAGAGCAAATGAGTAATATTGAGATAGACTTTCACCTACAATCTTGACATTTGAATTTATTTCCTGAATAGTTACTGAATTATTTACCGGTCTTTGCAATCCTAACTCACCCGCATCAAATTGATTCTTCCCTGTTCATCAATCTCATAAACTTTGACAACAATTTCTTCACCCAATTTCACCACATCTTCAACCCTGCGGACTCGCTGCCGACTCAGTTTGGAAATATGGAGAAGACCTTCTTTGCCTGGTAAAATTTCAACGAACGCGCCAAAATTTGTTATTCTCGTGACCTTACCAACATAAGTCTTACCGACTTCAGCTTCCTGCACAATACCAAGGATTTCATTTTGTGCCCTTTTGACGAGTTCGGTATCAGTTCCTGCAATCGTTACTTTGCCATCATCATCTATGTCAATCTTCAAATCCGATTCTCCAATAATCCGCCTGATCACCTTACCACCAGGACCGATTACCTCGCCAATCTTTGCTTTGGGAACAAAGAATGCCAGAATTTTTGGTGCATACTTTGACAGGTAGGTGCGCGGAGAACTAATTGTACTACTCATCACCTTCAAAATACTTTCACGCGCCTCGCGCGCATAACCAAGGGCTTGCTTTAAAATATCTATTTCCAGTCCCTGAACTTTCAAATCAAGTTGTATGGCAGTAATACCATTGATTGTACCGGCCACCTTAAAATCCATATCACCATAGTGATCTTCATCCCCAATTATATCGGTCAGTAGTTGGTACTTATCACCTTCCTTCACCAGTCCAATAGAAATACCAGCGACCGATGTCTTTATGGGAACACCCGCATCCATTAATGCCAGAGAAGAACTGCATACGCTTGCCATTGAAGATGAACCATTGGACTCAAGAATATTAGAAACAACCCGAATTGTATACGGAAACGATTCTTCATTGGGAAGTACGGGCATAATAGCACGTTCAGCAAGAGCACCATGTCCTATTTCCCTTCGGCTTGGTCCTCTTATTGGTCTTACTTCCCCGGTTGCAAACGGTGGGAAGTTGTAATGTAGCATAAATGATTTTGATTCCTCACCATAAATTGCATCAATACGTTGTTCATCGCTCTTGGTTCCCAGAGTTGTAACCGCAAGGCTCTGTGTTTGTCCGCGTGTGAAAAGTGCAGAACCATGAGTTCGCGGCAGAACACCAATTTCACAGGAAATATTTCTTATATCTTTGAGCCCACGCCCATCAAGACGCCTATTTTCTTCAAGAATCATTCTGCGCATTCGCTCAGCAATCATCTGATCAAGAACAAATCTAACCTTTGCTTCAATATTCTCGTCTTGTTTATCTGCCATTTTCTCCACAATATTTTGTACTAACTGATAAGCAGCTTCTCCACGTGCCTTTTTCTCTTTGAACAGAAAGATTTGATTTATTTCAGCACCAATCTTTTCCCTTATTTCATTCCCAAGTGCTTCATCAACAAATGGTTCACTGGGCTCAATCTTCTCCTTACCGATTGCCTCACGCATTTTCTCTTCTATTTCAATGATCCGTACACATTCACTCTGTCCGCATTTTATTGCACCAATAATCTCTTCTTCAGTTGCTTCTCTTGCTCCACCCTCAATCATCACCACCGCTTCTCTTGTTGCAGCAATTACAAGATTAACTTTACAATTCTCTTGTTGCGCAAGAGTAGGATTTATTATGTAATTACCATCCAGAAGACCAACTTTCACGCCTGCGACCGGAGTAGTAAAAGGAATCTCCGAAATTAATAGGGCACTTGCCGCACCGATAATACCTAAGGTATCTGCTTCGTGTTCAACATCTGAAGACAGAAGATAGGCAATAATCTGGATTTCATTCCTGAAATTTGGTGGGAAAAGCGGCCTTAATGGACGATCAATTAGTCTTGAAGAGAGAATCTCACTGTCTGAAGGACGGGTCTCTCTTTTGATAAAACCGCCGGGAATTTTCCCGGCAGCAAAAGATAGCTCACGATATTCAACGGTAAGTGGGAGAAAATCTACAGTTCTATCAACTTCTATGTTATAGTTTACACAAACCAATACAACCGTGTCACCATATGAAACAAGAACTTCTCCGGCTGATTGTCGGGCTACCCGACCGCTTTCAAGGCGCAGATTTTTTTCACCAACTTTTAGTTCGACCGAATACAATTTACCTTCTTAATCCAAGCTCTTCAACAACTTTGAGATAACGGGCTTTATCCTTTCTTAAAATATAATTAAGATGGCGCCTTCGGTCGTTCACCATCTTTATCAAACCCTGCCTGGAGTGCTTGTCCTTCGGAAATTGCTTCAAATGCTCAGTCAGAAGTCTAATCCGCTCGCTAAGCAATGCAATCTGCACTTCTGGCGAACCGGTATCTTTTTCATGCCTTCTAAAGGCATCAATCAATTCCTTTTTCTTTTCTTTAACCAATGCCATTTCAATATCTCCTTTCAATCTATAACGACTTTAAATAATGGAAGTACCCATTACACTTAATTATCCACATTTTACAGAAAAAGTCAAGAACTTACTGAAAGGAATCATTCATTATCTGTTTTATCCAAGAATGTCTGTAGTTCTTTAATCCGCGCTATCGTAGCCAAACGATTAGGGGCATCAGGAAACAGCTGCAAATAGATATTATATTCTTTTATTGCCTCCTGGTACTGGCCTGTTCGAAAATAAATATCACCCAATGAAGCATGCGGCGCAGGAAAAAAGGGATTAATCTTTATTGCCTTTTTATATTCTTCTTCTGCTTTTATCCAGTTGCCTTCACGATAGTAAAAATGCCCAAGGTTATGGTGGGCGAGTGGTGATTGAGGATTTTGAGCAACCATTATTCTAAAAAATATTTCTTCGTCATGCCACACTGGAACACGCATGAACGCAAAGGCTATATTGCTTACAAATATCACACACAAAATCAATGTTAAGAGAAGTTTCTCAGCACTAATTGGTTTGAGAGAAAACCTATCTTCAGGAAGTAATCCAGCGAATAAGATAGCAATACCAATTGAAGGAAAGTAAAGGAACCGCTCGGCAACAGTTATTCCATATAATGGGAATATGTTAAGGACCGGCAACAATCCAATGAGAAACCATAACCAGCCAAATGTAATTTGCCACCTCTTTTTCATTCGGACAATCGCAAAAATGATTACAAATAATAGAATGATACAGATAATCAGAATTTCAATTTGCGGTTTCCCCAGAAAAAAGTCATGATGGCGCGCATTCAAATTATATGGAAACAAAACAATCTGCAAATAAAAGATTATCAGCCTTGGTATACTGATGATTCGTGTCCAGAAGGCAAGATTTGTTTCTGGAACATTAATCACACTATTTAGTAGTATCAACTTTAGCATAAAGTAAGAAAAAAAAGCTGCACCGATAAACAGTCCACCATCTTTAAAATGACTTTTCCGCATTTTGCGGGGGAATTTTTGTATGACTACGAGAAAAAAAACCAAAGGGTAAATCAATGAAATTTCTTTGGACAGCAATGCAAACAATGTGAAGACATAACATAAGATAAAACGAAATGCTGATCGATTCTTAACAGACAAATAGGTAATAAGGGATAATAGCATAAATAGTGTCGCGAGAATATCCATTCTCCCACTTATGAAGACTACATTTTCAATATGCACGGCGAATGTGGAAAAAAAAATGGAAGCAAATATCGCTTTTACAAAACCAAATAGTTGATTTAATAAATGTATAAGGCAAATTATCACAAGAATATGCAAAAACATATTAGTCAGATGAAAGCCAGCGGCATTTTTCTGCCAGACAAGATTGTCAAGGGCAAGCGAAATCACAGATAACGGTCTATAGTAGCCACAGTCTTCACCAAAGATCTTCAGAGAAGTCTTGAATGATTCAAAAATTTTTTCTGGATTCTGAACAATGGGATTCTGAAGAATCAGTGAACGATCATCCCAGACAAAACCTCCTGTCAGACCTTGTACATAGATTATCAAACTGAGCAGGATTGGAATGGCAGCATACTCATATTTTGGTTTTTGTCTTTTTTCCATTGCTTAAATTATACTCATTGAAAAAATGCAGTCAACAATGTCAAAAAACAATGATCCACAACGATAATAACATTACAACGAGGTCTGAATAGTTTGAGTAGTCTTCCTGTGTTTACAAATCAGTAGTTTCTATCTCTTCTTCCCCTCATAGGCTTTTTCCTTCGGTCAGTTCTGGGTCGGGCTTCATTTACATTTATTGGTCTCCCTTTGAGAACGGTTCCATTTAGCCCCTGAATGGCTGATTTTGCTTCATTGTTATTTGACATTTCTACAAATCCGAATCCGCGTGAATCCCCGGTGAACTTATCCTTTATGACAATTGCGGATAGCACTTGTCCGAATGCCTCAAAAGTCTTGCGCAGGTCTTCGTCACTCACATCCCGCGACAGATTTCCCACATAGATATTCATCATGACCTCCTTTAGGTCTTATGGTTAAGTATATCTACTTAAATGAAAAAGTCAACACTGGCATCAGTCTTAAATAATTTTAGGAGTATAATCGTGGCTCAAAATTATGTACGATCTTAACGAGATAATCATACTCAATATTGACAGAATCCCCTGCCCTGCGATTGCCTAATGTCGTATTATTTAAAGTATGAGGAATCAAGAATATAGAAAGAATATTCCGGGATACACTTCCAATTGTCAAACTTACGCCATCAATAGCGATAGAACCCCTGGGAATCAAATATTTTTTGTTTGCATCTGAAATCTGGATATAATACTCATTTCCTTTGACTCTAATAATGTGGGCAACTTCATCAACATGTCCTAACACAATATGGCCACCAATACGACCATCAAAGGCAATCGCTCGTTCAAGATTCACATGATCCCCGGTTTTCCAGTTGCTCAGGGTTGTCTTACCCTTTGTTTGTTCCATTGCCTCAACCGAAAATCCACTTCTTGTCAAATCTGTTACAGTAAGACAAATGCCCTGGATTGAGATACTATCACCAACCTTTACTTTCAGAGTTGAATGTATCTCTATTCTCTGCACTCTTCCCTTTATGATTCTTGAAATTTTGCCCTTGTCTTCAATTATTCCGGTAAACATATAGTCTATCCTCCCCCATTTCATATTCATGCATATTTTTTAATTCAATATTGTTCTCTGAAAGAAAATCTATCCCTGTTCCGACCTCATCTGGTGCAACAAAGATGCACAATTCATCATAGATTTTCTTGCCCAAAATCTGGGAAAAAAGAATACCACCACCTTCAACCATCACTGAACTTATATCAGAACCACCCAATGATTCAAAAATACTCTTAATGGGATAATAATCACCAGACAAAAATAATATCTCAACTCCGGCATCCTGAAGACTCTTGATCTTTCTTATATTTTCTCTTTCACTTGTAATGATCATTCGTTTTGCATCCGCCTTTAAAAAATTTGCGGTCATTGGAATTTTCAAATGTGGATCAACGACAATTCGTTGTGGATTTCTCCTCCCAACAAGGCGGTCAGTCAAAAACGGATTGTCTATTATGATAGTATTAATCCCTACGATAATAGAATCAACCTGACTTCTTAACGAATGAACAAATCTTCTTGATATTTCAGAAGTTATATATTTTTGCGGAAATCCAGTGATTCTGCCATCCTTAGAAACTGCAATTTTCACAATAATATATGGAAGTTTCGTAATAATATATTTTGTGTAAAATCTATTCAATTCCTGTGCCTCTTTTTCCAGGACACCAACCGTAACACTTATTCTATTTTCCGTTAGAATTCTTACACCATTTCTGTTCACCAGAGGATTTGGGTCATACATTCCGATTACCACCCTCTTTATCCCTGCCCTTATGATGGCCTCAATGCACGGTGGGGTCTTGCCTTTACAGACACAGGGTTCAAGGTTCACATAAAGAGTAGCATTCTCTGCCCTTGATCCTGCCTCAAGCAAGGCAACAACTTCGGCATGTGCCTCACCAATTCGGCGATGGAAACCCCTTCCAACGATTTTTTTATCCTTCACCACCAACGCACCGACAACCGGATTTATAGAAGTCCTTCCCCAGCCCTTCTTTGCCAGGGCAAGCACCTCAGACATAAACCTCATATCTAAATCGTCACTGCCCATAAGTATCAAGAATTATAAGCATTGTTTTGAACAAGTCAAGAAAATTTTTTGGATTCTGGAGCAGTTTTTCCATCATTGAACAATTTAGCATTGTACACCGGATTGGAAAAAAACCAGGCTACAAAATCGCAGCCGTATCATAAACCTCCAACGATTTATCAAAATAGTTTGAAAAGCATGTTGTAATCATTCAATCTTTGCAACCCACAACCTCATTAGCAACACCTGATCAACTATTCGTTTTCCATTTTCCATTCAATTTTCCAAATTATCCTTCCATTGCCATTTCAGCATTTCAACAATTGTAGAAATGCTGAATCAGTACTCACGGAATTTGATCTTTTTTACAAGTTTGTCTAACTCGTTCATTACATTGACCAATTGTTCTTCTTTTATCCAGTATATTCTTTTCTGCCATTTCACCATGTATCTTACAAGATCAATTTGCCGGAGCGAGCGAAGAGTCATGGATACTGTTGATATATTCAGGCCCATTTCTTCTGCAATCTCTTCTGGTCGCATCATATTGTTCTTTAGCAGCTGCAGCATTTCGTAAGCGGTGGGATTGCCTAGAACCCGGCAGATCCTTGATGCCCGATAATGATTTTCTGGTATTTTCTTTCTTGCCATTATTAATCATACTTACTTTTATAATTTTGTCAATTGTTGAAACAATGAAATGAAGAATATAATTTTACCACAAGAATAAATATGAATGTACATAGTATGAATTTCTGTGGTTTTGAAATTTCTTTCCTGTCAATACAATACGACATAGTGTGTATACAGTAAATCCCAGCAACGAATATCAGTGCTGCAGGGAATAATTAATCCTATATAGTCGCAAGATTGCCGCAATATTGACTTTGTCGGTTTCTGGAATATAATTCACGACTATGATTGAAATCGTATGCCGAACTTGCGGCAGAAAATTTGACCAGGAAGAACCGATCTGGCAATGTTTTTGTGGTGGTCTACTTGATGTAAATGGAAGAGCTGCATTACCGATAAAAAAAGTAAAGGAAAGAAAGCCGTCAATGTGGCGATACCGAGAGATGATTCCAATCAAAGACGAAAAAAATATTGTGAGTTTCAATGAAGGTTTCACACCGCTGATTGAAATTCCTGTCAATAGTGAAAAAATATATTTTAAAATGGACTTTTTGTTTCCTACAGGTTCTTTCAAGGACCGTGGTGCTTCAGTCCTTGTGAGCAAGATAAAAGAATTAGGCATAAAGAAAGTACTGATAGATTCTTCAGGCAATGCTGGCTCTGCAGTTAGTGCATATTGTGCAAAAGCAGGAATTGAATGTCTGGTTCTTGTGCCTGAGCATACCAGCGAAGAAAAAATGACACAGATCAAAAGTTATGGAGCAAAACTTTTTGTTGTTCAGGGTAATCGCGATGAAACTGCATTTGTAGCATTGAAACTTGCGCAAAAAATGTATTACGCAAGCCATTATTATAATCCCTTCTTTTTTCAAGGTACCAAGACATTTGCCTTTGAAATCACTGAACAACTTGAATGGCGCGTGCCAGACACCCTTATTTTGCCGGTGGGCAATGGTACTCTGCTGCTCGGTGCTTATATTGGATTTAGAGAACTCTATGAACAAAAAATAATTAACGAAATGCCTAAACTCGTTGGTGTTCAATCAAATAATTGTGCACCGTTATTTCTTATGCTAAAGAAAAATATTAATACACTACCCAAAATCACCGCAAGACAAACAATTGCTGAGGGAATTGCCGTGGGAAAACCGACCCGGGCAAATCAGATAATCTCTGCCATAAGAAAAACAAAAGGATTCATAATCACAGTTTCAGATTCGGAGATCAAAAATGCACATAAAGAAATGAGACTTTCTGGTCTTTACATTGAACCAACCTCAGCAGCAGTGGTCGCAGGAATTAAGAAATACTTGAAACTTCATCACAAACATAAAAAAGAATTGATTGTTTCAACCTTTACTGGATCAGGGTTGAAATCACACAAGAAATGACACTGATAGTTCTTGGTTTCGTTATTGCCTTCATAGTCATAGTTCTCCTGGGTCAAAAAAATCTACCTTTAGCGCTTTTCTGTGGTGCAGTCATACTTGGATTTTTTACAATGTCTCCACTCAATATTGTTAGAATATTTTATGACACAATCACCGATTTGCCCATTATCTTACTTGCCCTTGTTGTCTTTTTCATTCCAATGATTGGCGGTGTTATGCGCGAAACCGGACAGATGGATAACATTGTGAAAAACCTCCGCATCGGAAAAAGAGGAATAATGGCGGTTTCTCCTGCACTTATGGGTTTGCTGCCAATGCCCGGTGGTGCTTTATTCTCGGCGCCAATCATGGAAAAGAGCGGTCAGGGTGTAAATGATGACTTGAAAGTAGCAATAAATATCTGGTACCGACATCTATTAATCTTAATCTATCCTTTGAGTTCAGATTTGATCGCTACAACAAAGATCGTTGGGCTGAATCTTTATGACGCCATCATTTACCTCTTCCCCACTCTGATCATTGCCACAATTCTCGGACAGGTCTTTTTGTTAAATATGGTTCACGGCGAGATTTCATACAAAGAATCATTCTCCCTCAAAGATCTTTTGATTCCATTATTCATCATCCTTGTTGCGCCGTTGGTTGATTTCCTGTTTCGTCTGACCGGAGTTTTTTCAATCAAGGAGATCGGCACTCTCATTGGAGTAGGAGCTGGTTTTGGTTTATCACTTATCTTCAGTCCCGTGAAAATAGATTTAGTAGATGTCATTAGAAAAATGAAACCTTACCGATTTTCATTTATCCTTATTGGAATTTTCTTTTTCTTGAACATCTTCAAACTCGCAGGCATGGATAAAGTAGTTGGATCCATCCCTTTTCCACCCCTTATTCTTTGTATCATTGGCGGATTCATTCTCGGCGTCGGAACAGGCAGGGTTTTATTACCTGCATCTATCATCTTTCCGATATTCTTGATCTCCAGTCAGCCAACATTCATTGATTTTGGTCTTATCTACACAGGTATCTTTTTTGGATATGTGATATCTCCTGTCCATCCCTGTATTAGTGTAACCTGTGAGTATTTTTCAAGAGATATTAAAGGCAGTTTGAAATTGCTCATACCACCTGCCTTAATCATATTGTGTGCTACCTTAATTGTTGCAGTTATAAGGATTTTGTAGTAAACTGATTCAAAACTACCCCAAGAATTTGCTACACTTATGATATTCCTTCAATCCGGTTTATGACCCGAATTAATTATTAGACTATCAAGGTCCCTTATAGTAGCATAGGGGACATAATTCTTTTGTTCTGCCCCAAAAATAAAAATCATCAATATGATTATCCTGTCTGACATAATCAATCACAAAGACAGAGTCCTTCACCATTCTGCGGGAATACCAGAAAATCTGCCTTTCCTTTTGTACCACGAGCATAGTTTGCAATTGCCTTTACAAAATCTAACATTAATTCGAACCAAAAATTATTCCCTGCCACCCGGGATCCCAGTGCTTCACTTTATAATTACCTTCCCAATCAGGATTCATTGGACCAAGCCATTCCGGTGCACCCGGATCAGGTTCACCATCATTGTCCGCATCCCACTCACTATGCCAGTACCATCGGTAATTCTCCGCTTCTCCGATCCTCATATAAGATACTACTATTTTGTCTTCACCTGAACTCTTTTTCAAATCATTTATCTGCGCAGGAGTAAAACGGCTCTCATCATCGCCATATTGTGAATAATCAATGATAACCAGGTCAAAGGCAGATGTGCCATTCTGTGAAAGATTGATATTCTGAAGCTGGTAGCAGAAATCATTGATTTCAAAATCCGTTTCTTGTCTTGAGCAGGTAACAAGAATCGCTATGAATATGAGGCACAATGCATAGATAAATCTATGTGTTCGTATCACTTTACCTCCTTTAATTCTTTTTGTTATTTGGCAGCGCTTTTGTAATTTACTTTTTTTGGTAACGAAACCTGCAGGTTTCGTAGAAATCTATTGTATAATAATATAGTGAGTTTAAGGCCGAAGTCAAGAGCCAGATGCGATGGCTAAAATAATTTCAGTAGTATTGAAATTTTATTTAGACTATCCATTCTTAACAGTCAATGAAAAATATATTGACTTTCTAATATTTTTCTATAAAATCTTTATATTAGAGGAAATTATGATAATTACTCTTCTTTTCTTTTCCCAGACCGTTATTTCTGACTTTCAGGTGAATGGTGAAGACTATCCAGGAAGTGCACCCCAGCTTTATCCATCAGTCGCCTGCTATGATTCTGGTGGAGCAATAATCTGGTATGATCTTCGTTCACCTGCAAATGGTATAAGAATATTCGGCACTTTAATCAATATTTCTGGCGATACAATAAATAAAAATTTCTGTCTGAACGATGATACAACGAGTGGCTGTATGAACCAGCCTTCCATTGATAATGATACAAATGGCAATTTTATAATTACTTATATCCAGCACCAAAATGTGATGGCAAGAAGGTTCAATAAATCTGGTATTCCTTATGGTCCTTCTTTTATTGTGAATACAAATTCTGGCTGTCAATATCCATCAGTTGCTGTCTCACCATCAGGCAGATTTGTAATTATCTGGTTGAGAACAAATGAGAATAGAATTTATGGACAGATTTTTGATGCAAATGGCAATCCTGTAGGAACAAATTTTGTTGTTTCGGATTCAGCGATTCCGTATATTGGAAACATTCCTGGTATTGGCATAAAGGATAATGGCGATTTTATAATCGCCTGGCAATACAACAATGAAATATGGGCACAGATATTTGATTCACTTGGAAATAGAATTGGTGGAAATTTCAGACTTATAAATGATACAACAAGTACAAGTGAAATTTATCCAAGATTAAAATTTGATAATCAAAATAACCTCTTTGTATCCTGGATGGCAAGTGTTCAAGGACAAGGTGATATAAACTGTCAGATATTTGATTCTACCCTTACTCCGATAACTGGTATAATCAAAATTGATAATACAGATATAGACTCTGCAAGATACCAGTCAATTGCCATCAGCGATTCAGTTTGGTTTGTTGTATTCCAGGATGACGTGGTCAGTGGTGTTTATCTTCAGCGGATAAAAACCAATGGCGAATTGATTGGCAATAATATTCAAATAAATGAACAGCCTGGGAAAAGAAGTTATCTACCTAAAATAGACGTAACTAAAAGTTGTTTTATCATCACCTGGTCAAGGAACCTGGTTGGTTTAATATGTGACATAATGTGCCAGAAGGTTTCCTTTGATGGTGCTCTCATTGGAAATAATTATGTTATCAGCGATGATAAAGGCGGTGATCCCCAGATTCTTTCCAATGTCGCAGTAGATAATAATTGTGATTTCTTTGTAGTATGGACTGACTATCGCAGATATCCTGATTTTTATTACATGCCAAATTGTTATGGAAGAAGGTATGACTCTCAGGGCAATCCATACGGTGATGAATTTAGAATCAATACCTATGCCAATGCTGATAACGCAACAATCGGGATAAATTCAAATGTCTATGTCATTGTCTGGGCAAGAACACAGGTAGATTCAAACCACCAGATATACGGACAGAGATTTGACCTTAATGGCAATCCCATTGGCACAAATTATCAGATAAGCCTTTCTTCGGGCACAAATGAATTGTCATTCCCCCGAATCACGACGCTTTCTAATAATTACTTCGTGGTTATATGGAAAGAAAAAATTTCAACTATTGACAAAATTTACGGACGTATCTTGGACCCAATGGGAATGCCAACCGGAATTCAATTCAACCCCTATTTTGATTCTTCTGGCTATAATACAGGCTGGTCGGTTGTGGATGAAGGTAATGGAAAATTTATCGTTCCCATACTCTGTTCAACCCAAGATTCCATCGTAATTGCAATCCAGGAATTTGATTACAATGGTAATCCTGTTTCAGAACCGATAACCATAAATGAATCACAGCCTTCATATAATTGTGTCTGCGGGACAAAAGGGATAGACCGTTATTTGTTTATCTGGCAACAACAGTCCAAAATAATCGGTCAATTCCTTGATAATAACCTTCAGAAAATCGGTATTAATTTTGTTATTACTGATGATACTGTTTCATTTAAAAATTATTGTTCATTGGTTTCCAGTGATGACGGAAAATTCTTTGTGATATGGGATGAGGAGCGTAACGACAATCCTGACCTTTATGGTCAATTCTTTGACTCAATGGGTAATAAAATCGGCAATAATTTTCGTGTTGATAATGATACAACCAATGGAGAACAAGGAAATCCAAATGCTTTTTCTAAGTATGATCGTATTTATATAGCATGGGACGATAGCCGTATCCCCGCACACTGGCGCGATATCTATTGCAAAGTGATTGAATGGCAAAATGGACAATCAATCATTGAACATGAAAAAGAAAACGATCAGATATTCTCAGAGGTTTATCCAGATCCATTCAGGAACCATCTACAAATCAGATACCGGATACCTGATACCCGATACCAGATTGGTAATGTAGAGCAAGGCTTTAGCCTTGCGGAAGTAGTCAGTAGTCAGTACCCAGTAGTCAGTATAAAAATTTACGATATAAGTGGGCGTTTGGTGAAATCATTTAACCATTTATCCGCCAATCATCCGCCACGCAACTTGGCGGATGGCGGAATTCAACCATTTAACCAGGTTGTTTGGTATGGTGATGATGATTTAGGTGGTCTATTGCCTTCTGGTGTCTATTTTGTGCGGTTGGAGGCAGGTGATTACAGACGAACTGAAAAAGCGATATTATTGCGATAGTCTTCAAAAGACAGAATAAGGGAATTTAGGGCAATTGGGGCTATGTAGCATCCAGTTTCAACTGGACCGAAGGGAATAAACGTCCATCTAAAAATCAGATACCGGATACCCGATACCGGATTGGTCGTGTAGGGCAAACCTTTAGGTTTGCATTAATTTCTTGGAGACAAACGATTTTTCAAGGATTATTATCGCGGTTAGGAAACCGCTCCTACAGAAATGGGGGGAAAGATTTCTTGGAGTAGGGACTTCAGTCCCGTATCCATTGGATTACATTGCCTCCGATTCTCCGAGGCACCAAGTCTCCGTTTTTCTGATGACCAAGCGGGTAGCGAAACCGTATAACGATTTAACAATTTTATTGACATCCCTGACATTATGAATAAAATTAATTACTGGAGGATTATATGAAAATAATTATACATATCTGTTTATTGGTCTTTGCATTTGGAACAACTTATTATGTCTCTGTGAATGGTAATGACAATTGGTCGGGCACAAGCCCTGATTCTGCCTGGCGCCATATCAATCATGCCTGTTCAACCGTGGTTGCTGGTGATACAGTCCTTCTCCTGCCAGGTGTATATCAGGAACGCGTTGTTTTTTGCCATTCCGGAACATCAACACAAAAGATTGTCTTTAAATCCCATCCCAGAAGGACTGCAACAACCTGGGGGTTTGATACAAACTCACCAAACGCCGGCAGTTATACACGGATTGAAGGTTTCAATGTTGAATGGGATACATCACTCACAGGTTGGCGTGATTTTGGAATATTCATCAACAGTGATAATGTTGAGATTATTGATAATTACATTTCCTATTTTAGAAAAACTGCAATCCAGGGTAACTGGTCACAACCCTGGCGACGGGATATTTATATTGCACAGAATAAAATCTTCCATTGCCAGATGGGAATAGGTGTTCAGGGCACGAACTGGATAATTGAAGATAATGAGATTGAACGTCTTTTTTATTATCGACCCGGAGACTGTGATTATACCCGATTCTTCGGGGATAGTATTTTATTTCGTCATAATTATTTCCATGGGACTGATTTTGATTCAATCGGAACCGCCCATGTGGATTGCTTCCAGACATTTGATAACAATGGTGAACACGCATGCTATGTAGTAATTGATGGAAATTATTGTTTTGATTTTCACCAGGGATTTATGGGAGAAGCAAATTATTATCATAATTCACACGATATTATTTTTAAAAACAACATCTTTGCCCGGGGTGGTGCATGGGGTCTCTGTATCAAAAATATTGCAAACATAAAGGCTTACAATAATACATTTGCCTACATAAGATGGCATGGTATTGGATTCAGTGGTCAGTATGCACAGAATGGGGATGTAAGAAACAATATCTTTTTCAATACGAATACAAGTTACTGGTGGGATGATATAGCAACTGCAACTGGTGATTACAATCTTATCTTTGGCGCAAGCCCACCAACAGTTATTGGTCCACATGATATTTTAAATCAGGATCCAAAATTTGTTGATTCATTAAATAATGACTTTCGTCTTGAGCCAACTTCGCCAGCGATTGACCATGGCGATTCACTCCTTGAGGTTTTGTATGATATCATTGGAGTTTCTCGTCCTCAGGGTTTGAGATGGGATATTGGTGCTTATGAATATTATGCGGGTGAAACTGTCGAAAGACAGGACAGAATAATAAAGAGTGAAGCGATCGTACCCAATCCTTTTTCTAATTTTGCCATGCTAAAACAGGGCACAAAAAAATATTGCATGGTTTACGATATTATGGGAAGAAGGATAAAAACATATTCAACTGACAAAATTGGCGCAGACCTTAATCCTGGTGTATATTTTGTCCAGAATGGCAATCAATTCTTGCGCATAGTAAAAATAAAATAAGTTTAGTTTTGAGATTTTAAATGATTTTTTTCAAGTTTTTTACCCCTTGACTTTTTATTAAAAAAGATTAAAATATTACATAGGGTTGAGTATATCTTATCTTATCTTATCTTATTTTGTCTTACCTTATTCCCTCCAAGAAAATAATCATCGGCATTTTATTTATGCCGATTTTAATAAAGATTCTTTTGGCTTTTTCTATGCAGAGTTTGTAAGGTTTGTTTGAGTTTGCTCTGTCTGACATCAGAGCCTAAAGATAATGTCAGATTGTTGTGGCAGAGTTTACTCTGCAGGTATGTTGAGCAAACTCAACCACTACCTTTGTAATAAAACGGAGAAAAATTGTCGCGGTGCGATTCATCGCACAAGAAATGTAATTGCCCGATTTACCGGACAGAAAAATGTAGAGACAGGGACTGTCCCTGTCCGAAGGTCTCTGCGGTTTTTACCGCAGTCTCTGCACAAATAAAAGATGGAGGAAAAAATGAAAAGGTTAATTCCTATTTTAATAATTGCAACCATAATAATTATCGGTTGTTCAAAAGAGAATCCTCTATCAAGAATAGAGGAAATTATTAATAACCAGAATAATGGAAGCATATCTCTTCTATCATTCAGACTGCCGGGATTGGACTACGAGTTTCATTATCTTACGATTATTGAGGATTCGGTGGCAATGCTTGACCCAATGCTGAGAAAAGAACTTGCGCTAATGACATTGGCAACACTCAAACGTTGGACAAATGAAGGTTATGGTAACTTTAATAATGAAGGAAAGCGCGGTGTCTATGTGAACAAGATTGACGCCTGTATTAATCAAATTGAGGCGTGTGCGTATCATGGTGCGCGTCAGAAATTGATAAATGACATAATACCTTATGCCGAGGCAAATCTTACCGGATCATTTCTCTGGACAAATGGCTTGTTATTAGAATCAGCACTTGCAGCATTAATTCATCCTGAAGAAGAGATTGATGTTGATGAAAGTTATTTAACCGTTATAAATGCAACCGCTTATTCAATCCAGCATGCAACTTTTCAGTATATTGATGGTATTGGTGGGATTTCTGTGCCACAACCAACTTTGGAAGATTCATTAAAGGCGTTAACCCAGGCGACCGCAATGGCACTTTCAAATAGCGAAAAACCGCGCAATTCTATTGAGCCAGTTGATTCAATCGCAAGATGAAGAACATAAAATTCTAATTAATGATTATCTTAATGCACAAACGAACAATGGCTATACCGTGAAGAAATCTTTATCAATCTCTTCTGGCTATCTTGAGAATTATCTTGCGCAATTTGCCCAAGGACATCCTGATTGGACAATATACTTCCCGATGGAAGAACATTACGCCGCATGGATAAAAAATAATGGCAAAACTGCACCGATAACGGCTTGCGATCCACTTATAGATGAAGAATATGTGGAGTCAATTATTGGCTATTGCGAAAATGGCACATTTTGTGTTTTATCGGCACAGACGATACCTGCAGAACCAACATTGATCATTAGCTCCGAACCATATCTTTCGGATAGTGTAGAAACTTATAAGGAACAACGAACAGAAGCGGTTGAGTTACACATTCATGTTTTGAAGTTCAAATTGTATAATGATCAAGAACCCTGGTATAAAGGGGCACCAGAAATATATATTCGCGCATACATCAATGCGACAACTAACTCTCAATACACATCTTTTGACGTGAGCGGTAGGAATGTGGATAAAGAAAAGGTGTGGTATCCTGATTATGCAGGATGGAATTGGGTCACATGGCATGGCCAGATCTGTTTTGCCGGAATTTGTGTATTTCGCTATTCATATGCAACGTGTAATCCTATTAGAGTGATGGAGGACGATTGGCCAGATGCCGACGATCTTGTCCAGGATATTACTTTACCTGTTCCGATTCAAACAGGTACATTCGAGCTTGGCACTACCTTTGGCGCTATGCTGAAATTGTGGATATCATGGCAATAGGTTCGTATTTTTGTGTTTATGTTTAAATGTAGGAGGAATTTATGAAACAAATGATTAAACTCACTTTTCTTACTATAATCTTCAATTACGGGTTGTGTGCGAAGTCGATAACGCTTATTGAATTCTTTGGGGGTCAAATCTACTGGTCAAATTACAGTGCTTGTGTAGGTGGTGGTTTTGAATATCATCTCTCCAAAATTGCTTTCCTTCTTCCAGTCAGTTATCAAAGTTATGAGTTTGTTATTCCTAAGGATGAAATCCCACCTGCGTTTGATTCCATCTCTTACGAAGGGTGGAACCACGAGATTTCTATTGGTTTAGGTTTCAGATACATAGTTGCTGATATCAAAGGATTCAAACTGTCCTGCGTGCCGAAAGCAGTTTTGCTACTTTCAGGCGGTGAAATTAGAAGCGATGGTATTATTCCTGGAGAACTAATTGAAAAATATGGATGTAACAAACTCTTTTTGAGTGTCAACCCTGGGATTGGTGCTCATTACAACATTCCTAAAACCAATTTGTGGCTTGGCACAGAATTCAACTATAGTCACCACTTCAATTATGCTAAGGAACAGAATAATTACTTTACCCTAATTTTTTCCTTCGCCTTCGAACTCCTTCGACGATGATGAAATGATTAAGGGCGAGGCTGATTGCCTCACTCCTGAAGTTTTACGGGGCAGCTGTTATGCACAAAAAATCTCAAATTCCTAACGGAGTGGTATGGAACCCAGGCTGGATGCAGGTACAACCTAAAAATAATGAATTATATACTGGCTACGAGTGGGCAGAGGGAGTTACTTATAGGTCCGCAGCTTATTGGAGCGGAACTCCTTATAATTCACATTGTAAGGTTGAATTCTCAGAGATAAAACTGTACGTTTCTCGGGTCGTTAATCCCTCTACATATATAAAGATTTATATTACAAATGTGGAACCCACAGGCAACGGAAGTGTTTTCTGGCAGCACCTCAATCAAATTCCTTATAGTGCTTTTACTTACGTTGAGCAAACTGGCTGGACATGGGAAGTTCCTTTAACTAATTTAAATAGGTTTGAAGGGCTAAATAAATTAGTTATTGGTTTTACCGGTCAAGAAACCCCAGGAAACCAAGAGTTCTCAAAGACCACTGACTTTGAACTTTATATCCATTATTATGTCCTTCCGTATGCGCCTGGCAATTTTACCGCGACGCAGTATGGCTGGCTTGAGTGGACGCACCCATCTGGCCCAAGAGACGGCTATCACATTCATCTATCAACCGACCCGTATTTTTCTTCTTATCAACAATTCACTGTTGATAAATTCGCCACATTCTATCAATTATATGGTCTACAAGAAAATACGCATTACTATGTTAGGATTGCTGGATACAGGCAAGGGCAGAGCGGTCAGTATAATGGGGATTTCGCTTATACAGAGTTCTGGACTCCGGCTTATTTTTACTATATTTATCTACAAGGCGAGCCAATTTCACAAGCACTGTTAGGTCCGCAGAGAAATATCCATCTTTGGTGGCGATGGCGAACAAACTCCATACCAAATAAATATGGCAGCTACACTGATAGTTCAGAAGTAACCGACTACGGACTTTTTGACGACATTTATTCTGATTATACGCCAGTTAAGTGGTTCCGCGGAAATCCACGGGAAGGATATACATATGCAACAATGCCTTATCACTGCTGGCTCGGTGGGTATCATACGGATTTTGTGAATAACTGGACATTTTCTAATCGTATAGTTGTTTACCCCGGTGGTGGGAGTGACCCAGTAGTTGTATCTAATATTGATACTCTTGCTTTATATCCTTGGTGGTCTCCCAAAATAGCGATAGATTCCTTAGAAAACCTTCATATTGTTTATACCTCAAGAGATAGTGTCTATTATACTTTTTCCAATGATAAAGGGCACACCTTTACCTATCCAGTTCCAATTGCCCAAGGTAAATTTCCGGCGATTGCTATCTCAAATTTAGGGCTTGAAATAGTCTATTTACATCATAATAAGGTGTTCCTTATTAGGAAAAACGAAGGCTGGACTCAACCTACTTTAATATATGAAAATCTGTCGGCCATAAATCTCTTACCACCTGCTTTTGGAGTGGACAGAAATACTAATTTTGCATATCTTGCGTGGGAGGAACAAACCACAGACTATGCCCAGGTAAATACTGGATCAATTGACCTGTTAAATCCTGTTCCAATCACTGCCCATACGCTTGACCGGAGCCTCAATATACAGGATTTTGCCTCTCCTTCAATTTCGGTCAAAGCCGATGGAACACCTCTTATTGTCTGGAGTAAACTCGGTGTGGTCTATCTTAATGACGGGATAGAAACAAAGATAGTAGAAACTGGTGATGGTTTTGCGATAAATCCTATGGTAACCGCAGTCGGTGACTGTTCTGCTTCCGATGAATCTTGACAAAACGGTATTTCTAAATAAGGTGGTATA